>JAIEMG010000223.1 GCA_019752375.1 Gemmataceae bacterium
TGGGCTGCTACATAACCACGTTGGGCCCCATGTCGGGCTTACGCCTCGACGCTCGCCAATCAATCGTGCGCTGGAACGCTCATCCACTGCGACAAAGCGTGTGGCAACGCCTCGACGAATTTGCTGCGCGGGAGCACCGGATCGCATCCGGCTTCACGCGCCCGCCGCAGCGTTTCGACATCCACGTGCGATCCATAGCCGACGACACGAGGCATCGGCCGGCAATGCTCGCGCAGCCAGTTCATCCACTCGCCGATTTTCAGCCCCGGGTTGGCCAGGTCGACGATGATGCACGCGGGCGGCGCTTGCTGTGCGAGCGCTTGAAGTGCGGCGACATTGGCAGCCGTCTTCATGCTCAGGCCAAGATCGCGCGCGGTGCCGGCGATGCGGCTGGTGAAGATCAGGTCGTCGCACAGGAGCAGTCCGGCCATTTCAAATCGCCTCCGGTCCGCGTTCGCCGGTACGAATGCGGATACAGTCTTCCAGCGGCAAGATGAAGATCTTGCCATCGCCGATGCGGCCTTCCGGTCCGGTCCGACCGGCCGCCATGATGGCATTCACGGTCGGCTCGACGAAATCCTCGTTCACGGCGATCTGCAGCTGCACCTTGCGCAGGAGTTGCACGTTGAGCTCGTGGCCCCGATAGATCTCGGAGTGCCCTTTCTGCCGGCCGAAGCCTTGCACGTCGACGATGGTCATGCGGAACACCTCGACCTGGCTGAGCGCCTCCTTGACGGCTTCGAGCTTCGATGGCTGAATGATGGCGAGGATGAGTTTCATGACGACGGCTTATCCCAGGAGTTCGGTGACGGGAATGCGAAGCAGCGGCAAGGCCAACGGCACAATAACATCCGTGGCTTGCAGAGTTGTTGCATTGGCGTATCCATACCCGTAGCGCTGCGCCGGGTCCGATTGAGGATTGCGATACACTTCGAGCCGTTGATCGACGAGATTGATGATCCAGTAATCGCTCACGCCGCCGCGAGCATACAAGCTGCCCTTCGGTCCGCGACCCGCCGCAAGGGTGGTGTCGCTGACCTCGACGATGAGTTCGGCCGCCGTCGGATGGGCAGTGTAGTCCTCGCGACCTCCGGGAACGACCGAAACGTCCGGTTCCGGTTCGCGCACCTGCCCCAGGTCGACCGGCAACTGGGTTCGCACCCAGTACCCGTTGCCGAAGTGGTTTCGCAAGACCTCGGCCACGCGGTCCACGGTCGAAGCGTGCAGCCATTTCCGCGGGCTGCTGACCACGATTTCCCCCTCCCACAGTTCGACCTTCTGACCGTCGAAGAAGCCCAGTTCGCCGAGTCGGTAGTACTCGGCCTTGGTCCACAAACGCGCGTGGGGCCCATCCGACGAATATTGCAAGCCGTCATCGTCGGCGTTTGAGGACCGGATCCGGATCTCCCCATCGCGTAGATCGACCGTCTGACCGTCGAAAAAGCCCAACTCGCTCAGCTGGTCGAATTCGTCCCTGGACCACAGTCGCCGCCGTGGTTCGATAAGGTTGGCGATCATGGCGCCCTCCCAAAAGCCGATCGAAGGTGATTATACTGCACGCGGAGCGACTCACAGCGTCCGCAAGATTGCCCGCACCGGGCTGGCATCAAAGCCGACCAACTTGAGCGGCAAGGCAATCAGTTCATACATTCCCGCGGGCACGTCGCGAAGCACGACGCCCTCCAGGATGGCCATGTCGCGCTCGAGCAACGCCAGGTGCGACGGCAGGTCCTTGGAGTCGAACAGATCCACACTGGGCGTATCGATACCGATGAGTTTCACCCCCTGTCGGTGCAGTGCCTCGACGAGCGCGGGAGCCAACGCCGCGAAGTCCTCGTTGAACGCCTCCGGATCGGGAAACGTGCCGGTCGCCAGCAGCAGACGCTCGGCCGCGACGGGCTGCTTGAGCATGTCGATGGTGATGCGCGTGCCGCGCGGCACATCGACGTGCATCACCTGGCATGGCCCCAGGTAGTAATCGAGACTGCGTTCGTGGATCGCGGATGCATCGACACCGTAGTGGCTTGGCGCGTCAACGTGCGCGCCAAGGTGAACCGTGGCACGGAGCGTGGACAGCGTGGTGCTATCGCCACGCTTCATGTCGAGCAGCACTTCGCGCGACGGCGGCGTATCGCCGGGCCAGACGCACAGGCGCTGCGAGATCGGCGGCGTGATGTCGTGGATCATAACTTGTGCCGGATGGCCCACAGGTCGGGGAAGATCGGCTGGAACAGCGACTTCTTCAGGAAGTCCACGCCGAGCGAGCCGCCGGTGCCTTTCTTGTTGCCGATGGTTCGTTCCACCAGCTTGATGTGCCGGTAGCGCCATTCCTGAAAGCCCTCGTCGAAGTCGGTCATCAGCTCGAACAGGATTTCCAGGGCCGGCTGCGTCTTGTAGAGCCGCAGGATGCCTTCTTCCACGGCTTCGCTCGGCGCGGTCGGCAACGTGCAGTCGCGGCTCTTCAGCTCCGCGGGGATCGCGACGCCGTGCTGCTCCAGGAAGAGGTAGAAGCAATCGATGACCGATGGCTCGTTCAGTCGGTGCAGGAGGCGCTGATAGCTCGGCGCGTCGGCCTGCTGGTAGCGCAGCATGTCGGCACGCTTGTAGCCGAGCACGAACTCGAACTCGCGGAACTGGCTCGACTGGAAGCCCGACGCCGTCTCCAGGCGCTCGCGAAAGCTGCTGAACGACATCGGCGTCATCGTTTCCAGGATGTCGATCTGCTCGACCATCACCTTCATGATGGTCCGTGCCCGTTTGAAGGTCGCGATGGCGCCATAGGGACGATTGGCGCGAAAGTCGTCCTTGATCTTGTCCAGCTCATGGAGCTGAAGCTTGAACCACAGCTCGTAGGCTTGATGGGTGACGATGAAGATCATCTCGTCGTGCTCGGGCGGCGTCGAGCGCGGCTGCTGCAAGTTCAGCAGTTCGTCGAGATGCAGGTAGCTTGCATAGGACAGGCTCATCGATCACCTCTCGAGCGGGGTTGCGTGAGCGCCCTGTGTCCGTCAGCGCCCCGTGTGCGTACGAGTCGCCCCGTTTGTCTTACACGGGGCGCTCACGCAACCCCGCTCACGTCAACGCAATGCCAGAAACAGCAACAGCAACACCAGTGACGCAGCGATCAACGCCACGATCAGGTTCTGCTTGCGCGCCCTTCGGAGCGCCTGGGCATACGGAATACGCGTGAATTCGATCATCGTATATAGCGGCAGATACCAGTGCGGAAACAGCCGGTGCAGCAGGATCGCCAGCTTCTTGCGCAGCAGAAAGGCCTTCGAGCCCACCTTGTCGCGCATCTCCACGAAGTTCTCAACGCACAGGGCTGCTAGCGTGTCGGTGTTCTCCTTGCGCCTCGCTTCGTAGCTGCGAAACGCATCGTCCCAGCGCGACGCGTGCTGTTTCAGGCATTCGCTCAGGACGGTGCAGTCCTCGAATGCGGCGTTCATGCCCTGGCCCAGGAACGGCACCACGGCATGGCAGGCGTCGCCGATCAGCACGGCACGGCCATCCAGGTGCCAGGGCTGACAGCGGATGGTCACCAGCGGGCCGGTCGGGTTGTGCAGGAAGTCTTGCGCCAGCGTCGGCATCAACGGCACCGCGTCGGGGAACTGGTCGCGGAAGTACGCGAGGACGTCGGCTTCGGTCCGCAGGGCCGCGAAGCTGTTCGGTCCCTCGTAAGGCCAGAAGAGCGTGCAGGTGAAGGAACCGTCCTGGTTGGGCAGGGCGATCATCATGAAGTTGCCGCGCGGCCAGATGTGGAGCGCGTGCTTCTCCAGGCGAAACGCGCCGTCCGGACCGGCCGGTATCGTCAACTCCTTGTAGCCGTGGCTCAGGTACTCTTGCGAATAGCTGAAGCGCTCCTGCTTCTGCATCTGGCTGCGCACCGTTGAATACGCACCATCGGCGCCGATGACGATCTGCGCCGCTAACTGCGATACCTGGTGCGTCGTCTCGTCGTGCAGTTCGATCGCGTTCGAGCGCACGTCGAATCCGGTGCAGCGCTGGCCGAAGTGGAGACGCAGCGACTCGTGGCGTGCCGCGGCTTGCACCAGCGTCAGGTTCAGTCCGGCGCGCGATACGGAGTAGAGCGCCTCGCTGTCGTCCTTGCCGTAGGGCTGAAACGTCAATTCGCCCGTCGCTGAATGGATCATTCGGCCGCGCATGAGGATCGCGGAACGCAGCACTTCATCGGCCAGGCCGAGGTCGCGGAGTGCATGAATGCCGCGGACCGACAGAGCCAGGTTGATCGAGCGGCCGCGGTCCTGGGCATGGGTGCGTGGGTCGGGCCGCCGTTCGTAGAGGTCCACGCGATGGCCGGCGCGGCCGAGATAGCAGGCCAGCAGCGTGCCCGCCAGGCCGCAGCCGACGATGGTGAACTGGGGAGCCTCTTGCCCGGACATGTCATTCCCCGATGCGTCGCGCCAGCAGCTGGGCGAAGCGCCAGACCTCGTGAAAAGTATTGTACAGCGGCATCGGCGCGACACGGATCACGTTCGGCTCGCGGAAATCGCAGACCACGCCTTCGTCCACCAGCAGCCGGACCAGTTCCTTCGGATGCCGGTGGTCGAGGATGGAGAGCATGGCGCCCCGTTGCCGAGGATCGCGCGGCGTCAGCACCTCGAAGCGCCCCGGCGGCAGCTGGTCGAGCAGGAACTGGAGATAGGCGGTCAGGCATGCCGACTTCGCGCGCAGGGCCGGCATGCCGACTTCGTCGAAAAGAGCCAGCGACGCGAACAGCGGCGCCATCGCCAGGATGGGCGGATTGCTGAGCTGCCAGCCGTCTGCGCCCGCGCGGGGGACGAAGTCAGGCTCCAGGTGCATGCGAAACCGCGTTGCCGGGTCGTTGCCCCACCAGCCGGCGAGCCTTGGCAAGCCGAGATCGTTGCCGTGTCGCTCGTGAACGAAACAGCCGCCCACCGCACCGGGACCGCAGTTGAGATACTTGTAGGTGCACCAGACGGCGAAATCGACGCCCCAGTCATGCAGGGACAGCGGCACGTTGCCGGCCGCATGCGCCAGGTCGAAGCCGACGATGCAGCCGTGCCGATGGGCCGCTGCCGTGATGCGCGACATGTCGAACCACTGGCCGGTGAAGAAATTGACGCCGTTGAGCACCACCACGCGGATTTCGTGGCCGCGACGGTCGAGCAATTCCTCGATGTCTTCGATGCGAATGGTTGATTCACCTTCCCGTGCGGCAATCGTCAGCAAGCCGTCGGCATCGAAGCCATGGTGCCGAAGCTGCGATGTGAGTGCGTAGCGGTCCGAAGGAAACGTCGGCTCGTCGGTCAGGATTCGGAAGCGCTCTCGCGTCGGCCGGTAGAAGGTCAGCAGCATCAGATGCAGGTTGGCCGTCAGGCTGTTCATGAAGACGACTTCGCACGGCCGCCCGCCCACCAGCCGCGCGCCCATGTCGCGGAAGTTCTCGTGATAGGGATACCACGGTGCCTTACCCCGGAAATGGCCCTCCACTCCCCGGTTCGCCCAGGCGTCCAACTCCTGCTCGACCAGCGCGCGGGCGGCTTTCGGCTGGAGCCCGAGGGAGTGGCCGCAGAAGTAGATCGTCGGCGTTCCGTCCGGACGCGGCGGGATGTGGAAGCGCTCGCGAAAGCGCCGAAGCGGGTCGGCAGCGTCGAGTTCCCGAGCCATCGACTCGTCGGCGTGATACGGACCGGAGTAAGTCGCAGGTGTTTCCATCTGAAGAAGTCTACGCTAGCGATCCCTGGCTGGCCTTGTCGAAACGCGGCGTGTTGGTGCAAAGTCGCGTTCGTGCAAGCCGAGGAATTCGAGTGCGGAGCCGGACAGAAGCCGATTCCGATCCGCATCCGACAGGTCCGTCAGCGATGCGATGAGCTTGCCCGGTTCCGCCTCGCCCAGGGGAAACGGGTAGTCGCTGCCCAGCGCGACACGCTCGGCGCCGACCAGGCGAATGATCTGCCGCAGTGCCTCGGCATCGTGGACCAGGGAGTCGAGATAGAACTTGCCGAGAAATTCGCGCGGCGCGCGGGGACAGTGGACCGCACAGAGATCGGGCCGAACCTCGTAGCCGTGCTGGACGCGGCCAAATGTGCCGGGAAATGCGCCGCCGCCGTGGGCGAAAGCAATGCGCAAGCGCGGCAACCGCTCCAGCACGCCGCCGAAGATCAGCGAGCAGATCGCCATCGACGTCTCCGCCGGCATGCCGACCAGCCAGCCAAGCCAGTACTTCCCCATGCGTTCCTTCGCCATCATGTCCCACGGATGAACGAAGATCGCCGCGCCAAGCCGCTGCGCCTCCTGAAAGACGGGAAACAATTCCGGCTCGTTGAGGTCCCAGTTGCCGACGTGGCTGCCAATCTGCACGCCGCGCAGTCCGAGCTCCTTCACGCAGCGTTCCAGCTCGCGCACCGCCAGGTCCGGCGCCTGCATCGGCAGCGTGCCCAGGCCGATGAAGCGCTTGGGATGGCGCGCCACGACGCCGGCGATGTGATCGTTCAGGATGCGTGCCAGGTCGAGAGTGTCTTTCGGCTGCGCCCAGTAGCTGAACATGACCGGCACGGTGGACAGCACCTGCACGTCAACGCCCACGGCCTTGCAATCGCGCAGCCGACGGCGCGGGTCCCAGCAATCGTCCTCGATCTCGCGGAAGAGCTTGCCATCGACGACCATGCGTGCGCAACCCGGCCCGGTGTGTTCGAGCTGCACGAAACCGCCGTAGCCGTAGCGCCGTTTCAGGTCGGGCCACTTCTTGGGAAGGATGTGCGTGTGGAGGTCGATCTTCATCGCGTCCCGTCCGCATGGTCTCAATTGCATATTCAGGAACCACGGATTACACCGATAACACGGATAAGCGGATCGATGTGTCCTGTCTCCCTCGAAATGCTCAGCCGTTGACCATAACGGAGAAATGCCCTTGCGATCTGCCAGTGAATGACTATCCGTGTTATCCGTGAAATCCGTGGTGCGCTTTACCGCTAAGCGGGAAACCTGGTGCCGCACGCCTTGCAGGTTTGCAGCGAATCGTCGCTCTTGAAGTGGTCGATCGCCGCCTTGATCTGCTTGCCGATGTCGACGACCTGGAACTCGGCATCGTGTAGCACGGCATTGCAGTTCAGACAGTACCAGCACAGGTGCTGGTTCTCCGGCGACGCTTTTGGTTGCTCGACCACAAGGCCGATGGTGTTGGCGGGCCGTCGCGGCGAGTGCGGAACCTTGGCGGGCAGCAGGAACATCTCGCCCTTCTTGATAAGGATATCGCGCGGCTTGCCGTTCTCCATGATCTTGAGCACGATGTCGCCTTCGATCTGGTAGAAGAGCTCCTCGCCGGGATTGATGTGAAAGTCCGTCCGCGCATTGGGCCCGCCGACAATCATGACGAGGAAGCCACTATTCCAGATACACGCATTGCCGACCGGCGGCTTGAGGAGATGCCGATTGTCCTCGATCCACTGGTTCAGATTGAGAGGAGCGAGCTGGGACATGGTGCGGCCTCCGACACGCGCGAGATCGGCTGAACGAGGAGTCTTCCGTCAGGCTAAGGCGTGTCGCAAGGAATGGCAACGGCAAAGCAACGGCCTTCACGCGAGTCGACTCGTGGAGTTATAATCTTGCGGAGCAGAACCGGGAGGGCTTGCAATGCCTGTGCATGACTGGACGCGAGTGGAAGCCGGGATTTTTCACCATTTCCATCATGGGTGGATTGAAGAGATCCAGCGCGTGCTTAATAACGGTATCTTGCCGGGCGAGTTTTATGCGCTGGCGGAGCAGCACGCAGCTGGTTTCGGTCCCGATGTGCTGACGCTGCAAGGCGCGCGCGACGATGAAAACCCTCCGGAACCGTCGCACACTCTCGCCAACGGGGGAGCCGGAGTGTTGCTGGCCCCGCCGAAGGTGCAGTTGACTGCCGAGACTGCAATGGAATTCTACCGGCGCAAGCAGAACACCATCACGGTCCGGCACGTCACCGGCGATCGGGTCGTGGCGATGATCGAGATCGTGTCGCCGGGCAACAAGAGCGGCCGCAACGCGATGCGGGCCTTCGTCGAGAAGTCCGCGGAATTGCTCGACAAGCGCATTCACTTGCTCCTGATCGATGTGCTTCCTCCGGGACGTCGCGACCCACAGGGAATTCACGGTGCCGTCTGGGAAGAAATTACGGGCGAGGAATATGTCGCCTCGGCGGACAAGCCGCTGACTCTGGCTTCGTATGAGACCGCATTGACCGTGCGCGCTTACGTCGTCCACTTCGCGGTGGGTGACACCCTTACGGACATGCCGCTCTTCCTCGAACCGCGCGAGCATGTCTGCGTGCCCTTGGAGGCCACGTACCAGGCGGCGTGGGCCGCGGTGCCGCGCCGCTGGCGTACCGTGATCGAAGGGCGCGGCAAATGAACAATGCGTAACCGGTCGCAGTAGACCGGCGGTGACGCCACCGAGCAGGAAGACCTCGGTCGCATGCACTTGACCCTGCGCCGCAGGCACACTACGATACCGGTACATGCGCGTAAGGGGCCCTGATGAGAAACGCGACGGACATTTATCCGCGGTTCGTCACTTCTGCCGGAAGGATCTTTCGCGCTGCGCTCGTTGGCTGTCTGATGATCCTGGTGACCGTCGCCAGCTTTTATCCCTCGCTTCCGTGGGTGGAACGCCAGCTGGCTCAGGTGGCGATGCTGCCGGACGAATCGTCCTCCGAAGAAGAGGACGAGGAGACCGCGGCGGTGCCGGTCCTGTCGTCCGCATCGCGCCGATTGAGTCGGAAGCGGGTCGCTCCCCCCGAATTCGATGGCGAGCGAGCCTCTTATCCGGAGTCCTACCCACTGCTGCGTCTGGAACGTCCTACCTTCGACCATTCCGCCTTTCCCGCACGCGCCGCTTTGCCCGCACCCATTCCGCTTCGCTGTTAAACCCCTCGACCAGAGCGTCTGATCTCGGAGCACCGAGCCCCTCCGTCATGCACGGTTGACTATGGTCTGCGCCCGAGTGTCGGCGCGGCTGGAATCAATTGCACTGCGGCTCATCGGCCACCCGCTGCCGTCCGCTCCACAACGGGGACGGCCAGGTTCCACGGCGGTGCGCTCGTGTCGTTTCGATACCAAAGCCCGCTTGAAGTTGAGGGAACGATGTCGAAGTCTATCAGCGACCTGGAAGCAGAGGTCAGCCGGGCCATCATTCGCTTCGAGAAAGAGCTCATGGGCCGCGGGCCGCTGGAGGCCCGAACTTACCTGATCGACGACCTGGTGGTCGTCCGACTCAAGGGCGTTCTGACCAGTGCGGAGCTTCGGTTGGCCGGGACGGATGAAGGCTCGCGCGGCCGATACCTCTTGAAGCAAGTCCGCCAGGAGCTGCTCGATCGCGGTCGTCCGTTGCTGGAAGTTGCCATACGGGACATCCTGGGCGCCGCGGTGAAGAGCATCCATACGGACATCAGCACCAAGACCGGCGAGCGCGTCATCATTTTCACGTTGGATCGTCCGCCGCGCAACGGCACGCCGCCCAACGGAGAGCGACTGGCGACGAAGAGGGACCAGCCGCGAGTACGGAACAAGTGAGTTTGCGACCGGTTTCGAGCTTGAAAAATTGATCCGGGCGGATTATGAGTGCCGGCGCGAAGGTCTTACGCGGAATGGCGCATGCCTTCGTTCCTCCACTCAAATCTCCCAGAGTGATTCCCATCACCTGGTGCCCCAACCTGACGTCTCGCGGGATGCCAATGCCCGAGGGAACAAGGTCGAACGGGCCCACGGAGATGGCCCCATTGCGATCTGGATGCGCACATCCATGACCGAACCGACGTCCACCGGGATTAACAGGCCTGGCGGAATAAGGACCGGAAAGCCGAACCATGGGCCCGGCTTTCCGGCTTTCTTGTTTTGCCCTACGGCAGCAGCACCCGAGCCGACGTCAAGGAGAAAGCAATGGACTTACCGGACACGCCTGTCGCACCCAGCGGGGGCGAGCGATCGTTGCGGCACGATTTCCTGGCATCCATCGTGGTGTTCCTAGTCGCGCTCCCGTTGTGCATGGGCATTGCGCTCGCTTCCGGTGCGCCACCGGAAAAGGCTGCTGCCGTGGGCCTCATGACGGGCATCATCGGCGGACTCATCGTCGGTTCGATTGCCGGCAGCCCATTGCAAGTGAGCGGCCCGGCCGCGGGGCTGAGCGTCATCGTCTACGAGCTAGCCCAGCGACACGGCTGGGGCGCCCTGGGAGTGATCGTGCTCCTCGCGGGCGCCATCCAGCTCGCCGCGGGGCTGATGCGACTGGGCCAGTGGTTCCGGGCCGTGTCGCCAGCGGTCATCCACGGCATGCTGGCGGGCATTGGCGTGCTCATCATCGCCAGTCAGTTCCACATCATGGTGGACGACCGGCCGCGCAGCTCCGGGCTGCAGAACCTGATGTCCATTCCCGAAGCGGCATGGAAGGGCATTGTGCCTTCGGACGACGTCAGCCACGACGACGCCGCGCGCATTGGACTGCTGACCATCATGGCCATCGTGCTGTGGCGGCCGCTGGCGCCGCGCTTTCTGAAGATGGTTCCCGCGCCGCTGGTGGCGATTGTGGCTGCCACGGCGGCCACCGCACTGCTGGCGTTGCCGATCAAGCAGGTGCAAGTCCCCGACAATCTCCTCGACGCGGTGCAAATGCCCTCGGTGGAGCTGCTCGGACACTTGCCGGACTGGGGCGTACTGCTGACTGCGGCGGCTTCCCTGGCCTTCATCGCCAGTGCGGAGACGCTGCTATGCGCGACGGCGGTGGACCAACTCCATCGCGGACCGCGAACCCGCTACGACCGCGAGCTGGCGGCTCAGGGCATCGGCAACATGCTTTGTGGATTCGTCGGCGCCCTGCCGATGACCGGCGTGATCGTCCGCTCGGCGGCCAATGTCGAAGCCGGCGGACGTACGCGACTGTCGGCGATCCTTCACGGCGCCTGGCTGTTGCTGTTCGTCGCTCTCTTGCCGGTGGTGCTTCGGCTGATTCCGACGGCAGCGCTGGCGGCCATGCTCGTGTACACGGGTTACAAGCTCATTAGCGTGAAGGCCATCCGTGCGCTGTGGGGGTATGGCAAAAGCGAGGTTGTCATTTACGCTTTGACGCTGCTGACCATCGTCGGCGCGGACCTGCTCACCGGCGTCCTCGTCGGCATCGCGCTGTCCGTGTTGAAGCTCCTGTGGACGTTCTCGCATCTGCACATCCGCCTGGAAGCCGAACCCGAGCGGAGCCGAACGGTCATGTACCTCGAAGGGGCGGCCACGTTCATCCGCTTGCCGCAACTGGCCGCCGCCCTGGACGCAGTGCCGGCCGACGCAGAGCTTCACGTCCACTTCGAAGCCCTGTCGTACATCGACCACGCGTGTCTCGACCTGCTCGTGAACTGGGAAAAACAGCATGAAGCGACGGGGGGCAGCTTGGTGGTCGATTGGGACTCGCTGGCGGCCCGCTTCCGCAACTACGGTGCGAGCAACGGGAAGACGCGTGTCCATGCAAACGGCCCAGAAAGCAGTCTGCCAGCATCCGTTGAAGTGGCCGGCTCGAGAGCCCGGAAGGGCGACCGGGCTGCCCGGTCCGCGTGAGATGGATTCGCGCGGGCCGGGCCCTTTCATACTTGGCGGGCGTTTGCCACTGTTCCTGAGCTCGTAGTCCCACCGCCGGGCGGTGCGGCCGAACCGCCTTCTATGAGACCGCTTTTGTCAAGCTCCGTCGCTCGATTTTTCTCCTGCCGTTGTTCGAGCGCAGACCGCGAACGCTCACAAGTGGGCGTCCTGCCTGACCCGAGCATTTTTTCGCCCTCGCCCAAGCTGGGGCGAGTAGTCGTTCCGCTCCACACTAACGCCGAGCCAGACGTTCGGATAGCCATGTTCCCAGTCGGACGGCAGATGGTCCCCGATCCGCTCGGGCCGCTTCGTGAGAACCTGGAAAATCAGGTTGGGGCACCGACTGGTGCGATTCGGCCCGGGTCTCTCGAGAACCGCGTTGGTTCCGGCGACGGTGTAGGTCGTCCCGGATCAACTCGATGCGGACAGGGAGGCCGACCGCGCCCGGGAACCCCGGTGCTGGCTGGCTTCGAGGGCAAGCGGTTCCCGGTGAAGACCGTGTCGGTCCACGCGTACGAGCGTGTTGGGTTTCACTGCTTTCCAGCCGGGACCATCATCCAGGGGCTCCGAGGCGATCAGCGTGCCGCCTGGCCACCGATCCTCTTCCGTCAGACAGTAGAGGGTGTTTGGCTCGTCCGGTTCGGCATAGCGAGCTGCCAGCACCCCGTCATGGCTCGCGATGATCACGTTGGCCTTGATCGCTCCGCCCTGCTCCAGGGCCTGTCGGCGAGCTTCGCCCAGGGCTGCCCGCAGGGCCGCGGCCTCGTCCACCGGTGGCGTTCGCCGCAGGTAGGTATGCCAGAGAGCGCCGAGCATCTCGGCGTCCGTTGATCCCTGGACGGCGGCCTCGTCCTTGTCATCGAGCCGCGCGCGCAAGGCTCGGGACAGGGCCCCTGGCCAAGGCTTCAGCTCTCCGTTGATGGTGAAGAGATGTTGGCCCAATACGTAAAGCGGCGTGTTGATAAAGCAGACCTCGATACCCCCGCTGGCAAGCCGAATGTGGCCAACGATCGTACCGGAAACCACGGCGGACGAGACGGTTTTGGCGTTCTGATCCGACCATAGTGGCAGGATGCTCTTGAGCAGCCCCGGTGTGGCTTCCCCTGGAAGGAACCAGCCGACTCCCCAGCCATCGCCGGCGACGGATCCACCCGACATCTGCCGAGCCGCCTGGCTCTGGTGCTCCAGGCCGTGAGGCGGGTCGTGCAGCACGGCCGAAAGCGGTATCGGCGGCCCAAAGTATGCGGCGATCCGGCACATTGATATTCCTTTGAATGGAGCAACGGGTACGTGGCCAAAGGCTCACAAGTTGCCTTCAGCCTGGAGTTTCGCGGCGCAGTCGACGCAGTAAGCGGTATAGGGCACCGCATCCAGACGAGCCGTCGAGATGTCGCCTCCGCAGTTCTCACAGCGGCCGTAGGCGCCTTCGTCGATGCGTCGCAGCGCCGCATCCGCCTGGCGGAGGATGTTCGCTTCGTTCTCGAAGATACCCAAGGCCACGTCTTGCTGGTTTTGATCGGTGGCCAGGTCGGCCGGATGAAGAGGCGCGTTGGACAGGTTGCCGCTCGCTTCACCGCCGGTACCGCGGAGGGCTTCACTTTCAATGCTCGCCGTATCCAATTGAACGCGCTGCGCCAAAGCAAGTAGTTTGGCGCGATAGGCGTCGATTTGTCCGTGAGTCATGTTTCCCTCAGGGTCGTTGAGCATTTCCTCGCCGGCACATGGAGCTATTGACGAGAGCCATTGCCCAGGAATGGCCAGGTAGCCGGGAACATACGCACGCCGGCGTGGCCGTGGCGGGCCGGATCTCCCTTTCCTGTGTCCGCACAGTCTTGCTTGGGCCGACGCGTCTCCATCGCGCGAACGCCGGCAGCAAACCGTGCGGGGCCGCTGGTCTCGGTCCCGCTTCCACGCTCCAGTTCGGCAAGCCAGCGGCATTTCATGTCCTCGACCACCGTTTGCCAGGCGCCCGTCTGTCGGAAGATCCGACGCTGGCGGTCGGCTCCCAGCTCGAACTCGCCCGGCTGGAGGGCCGCCAGGAAGCCGGCTTCACCTGCTTCCTGTGCGACAGGACCCAGGCGCGTGAGCAGTGCGGTGATGTCGTCGCCCAGCGTCTGCGGCTCGCGTCCGGGCCAGCGGACGCAGCTGGCATGCAACCCATAGCGAGCGGCCAGCCACTTGTTCTCCCCCGCCAGCCAGAAAGCGATCGGGTCGCCCTTCTTGAGGTGCGGATACTTCTGCAGCAGTTGAAGTCCCTCGATGACCAGGCAACGGACCAGGGTGGTCAAGCCAAGGACCGTGGAGAGCGTTGCCGGCACATCGCAGATGCGAAACTCGATCGTGCCAATGGCGGGGCGCGGACGAATGTCCCAATACAGGTCCTTGGTCGACGCGATAACCTTGGCCTGGTGCATGGCCCAGCAGTAGCGGACCAGGTCATCCCAGCACGTGAAGTGCGGGGGAACGCCGGCGTGAGCCGCGGGCCGAAACATCACGGCACGAGCCGAAGCGAAACCGGTATCCACCCCTTCCCAGAAGGGCGAATTGGCGGACAGCGCCAGCAGGTGGGGCAGGTACTGGACCAGCTGGTTGGTCAGACCCAGCGCGTGGTCCGCATCGGGTACCCCCACATGGACGTGTAAGCCAAAAATGTTCTCTTGATAGGCGAGCAAACCCTGCTTGCGGCTGATCCTCTGATAGCGACTATCCGGGGACACGGCACTGGCGCAGGGTCGGGCGAAAGGGTGAGTGCCGCCGACGGAGAGTTCGTACCCCAGCGAACGGGCGATGTTGCGGACACGGCACAATAGCGGGCCAAGGGTGTCACGCACCTCCGTCACGTTTCGGCAGACGCTGGTCTTGACCTCGAGCATGGAAAGAAGGAATTCACCGCTAACCCCTTCGATCTTCTCGTCGGCACAGGCATCAAGGATGCGCTGGGCGCCCGGGGCTAGGTCGCCGGTCTCGGGGTTCAAGATCTGAAGCTCCAACTCCACGCCGAGGGTCGTGTTGGGAGAGGGGGAAAAGGTCAGATCTTCAAATCCTTGTGGAGACGACGTTTGTTGGTGATCGCTGGGTGTCATGGGATGCTTCCGTAAATAGCCTGGTTCGCGCGGACGAGGCGCGAGCGAGGAGCTTGGCGCTAATTGATATCCGATCCAATGGCTCTTAAGGGCGGATTGGCCGAGTCGACTTGGTGGTTCCGCCCATCGGCCCTCGCGGCCGTGATGCGGGCGGCAGCCCAACAGGGGCTGAAGGGAATGTGCCCTACACAAGGGAACAGCATCGAAGGAGCAAAGGTAGTGCCAAGCTTGCGGGAAAGCCAGGTGGGAAGCAACGAAGGAACCTTGCCGCACGTGGCGACATGCCGCTGGCTTGCAGTGCGGTTCGGCTTTCATCCAACCTTGCGAGCGAGGGATTGCCGTGTCCCTCGCTCACGCTTCGGGTTGGTAGGCGGATGAACCAATCGTGGAGATACTCTGCCCCATGACCGGGCACGACCGCCAGATGTCTGACGTGACAGCGGAAATCCGCCGATCGCCAACCCTACGAAACATTTTCCGCGCCAAGGGTTGGCAGCTTCGCCACGGCGGGCCGTGGCTTCTGGCGCTTGCGCACGAAACGCACCGGCAAGCCGATCAATCGGTCCACGATGGCCCGCGCGGCATCGGGCGCAAGTACATCGGTGTGAGCAATGACGATTTCGGATCCGAGCAATTCACTGCTCACCACCCCGGGCTGTTCTTCGATCCAGCGGACGATCTGTAGATAAGCGGATTGTGTGTTCATCCTTGTACTCCTTGGCTGTCAGAATGGCAAGGACGTGTCACTTCGGCAGCGGACTATCGCTATTTTTCAGGCACTTCTGACCGTTTTTGCTTCGCATCCCCAGATGAGTAGCAACTGCTGTGCCAGGAGACTCGCCCACGGTTGAGCAAGAGGCAGGATGCTTGAGCGAGACGCATCACCACGATATGGCAATCGTACCGGAGCGAACGCCTGAGGTTCCCGCGCGCCAGGCGATGCGCCGCGACCGGTGTCCCGCGGGCGCCGGGTCCGGCACTGGTTTTGCTGCCTGGATCCGGGGACCGATTCAAGATCCGCCGTTTCATCGTTGGCCAGAGTCCCAGCGACCCTCGATCCAGGCCAACCAACAGGAGTGCATATGGCTGCACAAAAACCACGGCGCTCCGAGGCGCCGAATACCGGTGCTGAAGACATTCCGCCCGGCGCGACCGCCAAGGCGTTTCGCCGGCGAGAGAACCCCGCGCGAGGCAAACCGGGCAGTGGGGCCGGGCCAAGGCATGCCTCGGGCGACCCCGGCGACGGCAACGAACTCAGAGTCTATCTGCAAAGAAACGCTTGAAACTAGGGGTATCCTGGAATTGCGATCACGCCTGAATCGCGTT
>JAIEMG010000336.1 GCA_019752375.1 Gemmataceae bacterium
GCAAGCGCTCCCGTTCATACTGATGTTGCCCTGTCGCCGCCTCGCCGTGTCACCACTGCGATGCTGACTCCGGTCCAGCAGCTCGAAGCAATTGGTACAGGCGAATGGCGATCCACTGGAAGCGCACCGCAATTTCGCGCCGGTTGTGCATTCGCCGCCGGCTGGGTGCGGATTCGTCTGCGCATGACCAGCGACGTTCGCGGCAGGCTGGCGATTCACATCGACCAGGGCGACGGCTTTGTGGCGACGGCGTGCGTCGAACGCGCGGAGGTCTGGGACGGGCTCGCCAGCGACTTTTACGTGTTTCTCCACCGTCCCGGGTGTGCCGTTCGCTTGGACCCACTGGACGTGCCGGGCGCCTTCCGACTGGAGCAATTTCAGATCGATCCGGTCCCCGCTTCGGTGGCATGGTGCCGGGCTGCCTGGGGCAAGATGGGCCTCATCTGGGGCCATCGCGGTCTGTTCTGGCCCGCGCTGGGACGCGCCTTCCGGCTGATTGCCCGCGGCGAACTGGCGACGTTCGCGCACAAGCTCCTCCGCGGCCTGCCGCCTTCGACGATCGTCGGTCCGGACTTCTGCAATCTGAACAC
Source organism: Gemmataceae bacterium (assembly GCA_019752375.1). Taxonomy (GTDB): domain Bacteria; phylum Planctomycetota; class Planctomycetia; order Gemmatales; family Gemmataceae; genus JAIEMG01. Next base: position 591 of record JAIEMG010000336.1, read on the forward strand.
CGATTACCAGACGTGGCGTCAGCGCCGACGCCTCACGGATGCCGACCGCGCGGCCATGAACGCCGTGGTGGCCGCCATGACTGACCCACCGCGACTGTCAGTGTTGATGCCCGTCTATAACACGCCGGAAAAATACCTCCACGCAGCGATCGATTCGGTGCTGCGGCAGACCTATCCCCACTGGGAACTCTGCCTGGCGGACGACGCTTCTTCCGCGGATCACGTTTCAACAATCCTCGCCGCCTACGCCCGCCGCGATTCGCGCATTCGAGTTGTCCGACGCTCCAGCAATGGCGGCATTGCCGCTGCGTCGAATTCCGCACTGGACCTGGCAACGGGCGAATATGTCGCGCTGCTGGACCACGACGATGAACTGGCGGAACATGCGCTCTTCAAAATGGCGCAGGCAATCGTTGCCGACCGCGGCGTGGACATGCTTTATAGCGACGAAGACAAGTGCGAGCTGGACGGCCGGCACGTGGAACCGTTCTTCAAGCCCGACTGGTCGCCGGAACTGTTCCTCGCATGCATGTATACTTGTCATCTGGGCGTCTATCGCACGCAACTCGTTCGTGAGGTTGGCGGCTTTCGCTCGGAGTTCGACACGGCGCAGGACTACGACCTGGCACTTCGGATCATCGAGCGGACGCAGCGCATCTATCACATTGCCGACGTGCTCTACCACTGGCGCAAACTGCCGAATTCGGCCGCCTCGCGCGTCAGCGCCAAGCCTGAAGCGCCGCACGCCGGACGCCGAGCGTTGCAAGACCACTTGGCGCGAACGGAGCGAGCGGGCACCGTGGAGCCGGGCCGCCTCCTTGGTTTGCACCGCGTCCGCTTCGCGCTCCGGGGGCAGCCGCGCGTCAGCATCATCATTCCCAGTGCTTGCCGGCCAATCGATCGACGCGGGAAGTCGACCTATCACATCCTGGAGTGCGTCGAGAGCATTCGCCACAAGAGCAGCTACGGCCATTACGAAATACTGCTCGTCCATCATCGCGACGAGTTGATGCCGAGTTTGGTGACGGAACTCGATCAGCTGGGCGTGGCCCGGCTGGCGCGGGATGGCGCGTTCAACTGGTCCGCCGCGATGAACCTGGGTGCCGCCACGGCCGCGGGCGATCACCTGCTGTTCCTCAACGACGACATGGAAGTCCTCACGCAGGACTGGCTCGAAACGATGCTGGAATTCTCGCAGCAGCTCGAGATCGGCGCCGTTGGCGCCAAGCTGCTCTTCCCCGACGGCGGCTTGCAGCACGCGGGCATCGTCGTCGCCGATTTGACACCGCGCCACTGCTTCTACAAATGTCCCGGCGATCACCCGGGTTATTTCAGCAGCAGCCTGATGCACCGCAACGTCAGTGCCGTGACCGGCGCCTGCCTGATGACGCGTGCCGACGTATTTCAACAGCTCGGCGGCTTCTGCGAGGCGCTGGCGGTGAACTACAACGACGTCGATTACTGCCTGCGCGTCGTGACCGACGGCCGGCGCGTCGTGTTCACGCCCGACGCGCAACTGCTTCACTATGAAGGTGCAACGAAGCCGGGCGTGTTCGAGAGCGAACTGCATGCGTTCCGCGCCCGCTGGCAAGGGCAGTGGCCGTGCGATCCGTACTACAATGCGAACCTATCGAGCCGGTTTCCGGACTATCGCATTGAACTGGGATAACGGAGATGCTGATGGTGAGCCGCCAGAAACCAGCAATTCGCGAAGCCGCCGCGTTTTTCGCCCCGCGCCTGCGTTTATTCCCAGGGGACGCGTTGGTATGATCATCGCGGGGGGACCGTCGATGCCGATTCGCGATTGGACCAGAGTGCCGGCGGGGCTGTTTCACCATTTCCATCAACACTGGTCGATCGAAATCACCAGTGCGCTCAATCGCGGCATCCTGCCTAAAGAAGTTTCGGCGCTGGTTGAGCAGCGGGCCGGAGCGCCCGAGCATATCTACGCCGCGCGGGCCAATCGCATCGTCGTGAAGCATCACCTCGGCCGCACCATCGCCGTCATCGAGATCATGTCGCCGGGAAACAAGGACAGCCGCGCTGCGCTTCGCGATTTCGTGGAGAAGACCATCGACTTCCTGCGCGCCGGCATCCACGTGTTTATCGTCGATCTCTTCCCGCCGTCGCCGCGCGCCCCCTTCGGCATCCACAAGGCTATCTGGGACGAAATTGTCGAGGAGGACTTCGTCTTCCCGGCCGGCAAGGACCGCATCCTCGCGTCCTATCAGACCGGCGCCGAACGCACGGCCTACGTCGAACCGGTGGCCGTGGGCGATCGCTTACCCGATATGCCGCTGTTTTTGTCGCAGGCGCTGCACGTGATGGTGCCGCTCGAGCCCACCTACCTCGCCGCCTGGGACGCCGCTCCCGAAGAACTCCGCCGCGCCGTCGAGACCGGCGTGCTGCCGGAGCCGGAGGGCAGCATCTGATTCCCATTTCGGCGGTCATAATGCCATTGCTCTCACATTTCAAAGTCCGTCAACCACGAAATGGGCGTCGTCGGTTAGCTCCCTCCGCTATCCCATGGCAGTGACCACGGTTTGCAGTACAGACTCCGGGGGATCGCCGCCCTCTTCCCAACTCGCATGAGGTTGCGACCATTTCCAGCGCTGCCCGGCTGCCGAACCTGCAATCCGCACCGCGCCGCCTTCAGTCCACGTGACTTCCAGCTGGCCGGGCGACAAGGTGCGCGGTTTGGCCATCGTTCCGCGGTAGGACGTCTTTCGCAAAACGACCTGGTTATCCAGATCGATCACCACTCCACGGCACAGTCCCGCCGGGCCGATACCCGGCCTGAACTCCATTCGACCGCATTCCCACAGTTGGATCCCCGCCTGCTCCTCCGGCGTTGGCAGCGGGGGATAGATCGAAGCTTCTTCGACGGCCAAGTCCCCGAGTCGGTTTCCCGGAAACAGCGTCGGCGGGCTGCCCGGGCGGCCGCGGTGAGCGATCATGTCCTTGGCAATCGGATCGTGCGGTCCGATCACCTTCTTGTTGAAGGGATCCATTCCGAACCCTTCCTTCTCCATCTCGCGTATCACCGCGTTGACACGCCGGTACGCAGACCTGGTCGCCCCGTCCTCGCCGACGAGAGGCGTTGCAAGATAGAAGTACCAGTCTCCGCTTTCACTTTCCTTCACCCATGCGGCTGCTGTCACGACAATCCCTTCGTGTGCGAGGCGGTCGATCAACGTCTGCCCTTCTTTGATCTGCGTCTCTACCAGTGCGGCTTGAGCCATGCGAGCACCCCGTGCTTCTTTTCGGTAACGGCCTCGTAGAGATCCTCCGCATCTGCCTTCGCCGTGCGGGCGTAGCGACTCTCCTCGTTCCATTCCCTGACGGTGTCCCAGTTGTCCCGCAGGTCCGCGTCGATTCTCAAAGCAGCCTCGAAGCCAGCCTTGAGCCCCGCCAGGTCGAGCAGTTGCGTCAGATTGTGTGTCCAGCACTTCTCGGCAAATTTCCTGTCGGGAAACTGCTCGGACTTCATGAGCTTGGCGATGCAGGCTTTCAACGCGCATTCCACGGCGTACCCTGACAGGTAGTAGGCCGCGGACCAGTGGCGAGCGGCAAGAAGCACCTTGGCATCGCTGCTTCGCTCGGTCGCCAATCGCTGCAACTCCACCCGGTCCATCGTAGCGCTCCGACGCTCCAAATACCACAGAACTCAGCGCACTCCATCGTCAGAAATGGTCTTGCCTGTTGCCGAAAACGAAATGATCGCGAATCGATAGTCCCTTCCTTCGCGATGACGGCTCCCGGTGGATGTACCAACCCTTTTGGGATTGGCTCAAATCGAACTCTTCAGTCCCAGCTTCGCCATCCACCGGCCCGGCCGTCGCGTGCTCGCCCGCACCATTCCGGCCGGCAGCGGCAGCACCGCGGGCGTCCAGCAATCGCTGGCGCCCCACCATGCGACCGACTCTTGCACCAGGGTAATGCGCACCGCGGCCGGTCCGGCCAGGTGGCCGCACATGGTCAGGTCGATCGCCAGACTGAAAGTCAGGGTCTGCCCGGGCAACAATGGCATCGGCAGGCGCGTCCGCAGTCCTTCCGGGAAGATCGCGTCGCCGCGTGTGCTCAGCACCTGATACGAAATGTGGATCGGCGGTTGGTTGCTGCTGGCCCAGGTGGCAGCGCCATCGTTGGCGACACGTACGTGGACGTCGAAGACGCCCGGACGTTCGGACGGCCGCAGCGGACTCAGTGCGGTGATCCCGCCGGCACGGTCGGCTGTGGCAATGATCGTGCGTTCGTGGAGCAGGCCGCGTCGGTCCAGGGCTTGCTCGTCCTGGATGGCTTGCAAGACGCGGTCGTCGGGCGCCTCGAAGATGTGGCCAATCTCCGCATAAGGCACGTTGATGCTTTTCACCAGCCGATGGCTGCCGCGTTCGACAAGCAGCAGGCTGGCGCACTTCTGCTGTCGTTCCTGGCAACGCGGGCTGCTGAAACCGACCACTAAATGCTTTGGCAGGACGGCGAGGCCGCGTGAGAAGCCGGGCGACTCGATGACGACCTGTTCCGGACCCTCGTCGGGATAGAAGAGCAAGCGCGAGCGTGCTGAATCGTTGACGAGCCAACCGTCGTCCACGCGACGGGGGTCGTGCGGGGCCGCCAGCCCTTCGACCACGACCTGACCACTTTCCGGTTCCAGGAGAAGACCGGCCCCGGCAATGCGCGACGCCCAGCCGCGGAATTGGGCGAAGCGGCCGAAGCAGGTGGCGAACAGGCGCCCCTCGTGCGCGCTGAGCGAGTTGAGATGCCACGCATCCGGCTCGTTCGCGCCTTCGGGCGCCCAGCGATGCAGCTCGGCACCGCTTTCATCCAGGTAGATCACCTGATTGGTGCCGGTGGAGCAGACAGCAATCTGAGAGCCAACCGGGGTCAGGCTGTGGGTGTCGAAGCAGCGAGCCACTCGCCGCATCCAGACCAGGCCGTCGCGGTCGTACTTTTCCAGGCGCGTGCGATCGCCTTCCTGGCGGGCGATGAAGAGATGTTCGGGCGTCGTACAGATGCTGCCGGCGTAGGGCAGGAGCGGCTGGTATGTCTCGTTGTTCAGGTCCACGCGCAGGAGATGGCCGACGCCGCGAGAATCATGGGCGGAAACAAGGACGACGGGAAGCTCCATCTTCACCTCGCCGCAACAGCGGCTCGGCGCTGCACGCGCCGTGGCCGAAGTTCCTCGAATCGCTCGACGTACCGCATCGCCACCCATTTCTTCTCGAAATACTGGCGACCGGCCCGCTCGCGCTCCGCCCAGAGCAGCGGCCGACTGCGCTTTTGCGCGTCGGTTGCGCCGCGCGTGCAACCCTCGTGGTGCCGCGCCACTGCGTCCGCGCAATAGCCGACGCGGATACCGTGAGTCCACGCTCGCAAGCAGTAATCGACGTCCTCGTAGGCCGTCGCGTACGCCGTGCTCAGCCCGCCAAGGTCGGCCAGGGTTTGCCGGCGTAGAGCAAAGAGCGCGCCCGTCACGCTCCATACGTCGCGGCTATGATTCGCTTCAGGTACGTCGCCCGTCTGGCCGGCGCATGCATGAATCCACATAAGCTGTCCGGGGACCTTCACCATGCCGGCATGCTGAATCGTGCCGTCGGGATAGAGCAGTCGGCCGCCGAGGATGCCGAGTTCTTCGTCCCTCTCGAACGCCTGTGCCAGCGCTTCCAGGCAAGGCTGCTCAAACGCGACATCGTTGTTGCAGAGGAGGACATAGCGGCCGCGCGCCTGGCGCAGGCCGTGGTTCACCGTGGCACTGAAGCCCAGGTTTTGATGATTGCAGAGAAGCTCGAACCCCAACTCCGGCGCCGCGTGCCGCAGCTTTTCGAGGACTGCCGGGTCGCGCGAACCATCATCGACGACAATAAACTGCACGTCCGTTCCCGGCGACAGCGAACGACGGCAGCTGGTGATGCACTCCACGACGCGTTCGACGTCATTGACCGTGGGCACAATCACGGTCCAATCCGCCGTCGGCGGCTCGTCCAGCGGCAACGCGGGGTACTCCGCATCATCGGCGGCGATCATGGGTCCGCGATCCGGCGCGGCAATGACGATCTCCGCGGCCGGCCGATGCAGGAATTCGCTTTCCAGCCGGTCGATGACGCGATCCCAGGTGTAGCGGCGGATCAATTCCTGACCGTTTCTTGCAAGCTCGGCGGCGAGTACGGGATCGGACTGCAGGCGAAGGCAGCACTTCGCCAGCTCTTCGGCGTCGCCGACCGGTGCCAGCAAGGCAGTGAAACTGTCGATGCAGAATTCCTCGTTGCCCTGCGCGCGCGTCGCCACCACCGGGCAGCCACACGCCATTGCTTCCGCCGCAGGGAGGCCGAAGCCCTCGTGGGTGCTGCTCATCAAGTAGAGCCCGGCGCGACTGTAGAGCCGCGCCAGCCGGGCATCATTCGGTGATTGAACATGGACGTGCGCCAGTTCGCGCGGCAACGGCTGCGGTTCCTCCATGCTGAACGTCAGCAGTGAAGTCTTGGCGTTTCGCTCGTGGCAGCGCAGGACAGCGGCACGGGCCGTCTCCCAGCCCTTCAACCGCCGGCCGGCATCGCCGCCGCCTGTGATCGTACGCGCTTGCGTCAGGATCAGGTTTGGATCGCGTGCGGCTGGCCGCGAATGGAACACGTCAAAATCGAGCCCGATGCTGATGAACACCGAGTCACGGCCGAAGCGTTCCTTTAACTGATCGCGAACCAAGAGCCCTTCCGTGATTGGTGTCAAGCCAAGCGCGTAGGTGCGCAGCACCCTTGCCTTCTCTTCCAGCGTATTTGCGTACGATTCTTCGATATCCTGGACGAGATAGTAGCCGCGATCGCCGGAGCGCAGGGCATCGGCGACCCATGGGGCCGTCTCGTGCCAGGTGGCGACCTTGATGCCGCGTACCTCGGCCAGGGCGCGTTTCAAGGCGTTCGCGTCAGCGAACTGGCGCCCCGCCACCGGACGGGGAAACCAATTGAAGTCGCCATCGACGTAGTAGACGCACGCATCGTGGCCGCGTGCCTTCAAGCGCGAAACGTGTTCGAGAACCACCTTGACACCACCGCACCGGCCAACGGTCTTGAGCACGTAGATGATTGGTTGGGTGGAGGGGATCGTCGTTTTCGATTCTTGTCGTGGAGTTGCCGACTCCCCCGGACGCGAGCGACTGATTCGCTGCCACAGGTCGGCGATGGGCGACAAAGGTGCGGCATCGAGCGTTTCCAGCCGGAAACGGCCAGGAGCGCCCAGCGGCTCAAACCGCAGCGCCAGCGCTGGGCGCGGCAGGCGGACCGTGCGTTCGAGTGCGCCGTCCACGGAGAAGCGATCGAGAAGTTCCATCTCCGCACAGCCGGTGCCGTTGTCGGAATAGATCGCGAACTGGCCGGGCACTTCGCTCGTCATCTTCAAGCGAATGCGCAACGGACCGGCGGGCAATGCACAAGGCACCGTGAAGTGCGCTCCGGCCGCGCCGGCAGTCCACGTTCCCGGCGCCGCGTGGTGGTCGCGTTCCATGTGCAGTCCCGGTACCAGCGCGTCGACTCCGAAGCCACGCGGCCGAACCAGCCGGCGCAATACACGGATGGGTTCCAGCAATTTCCAGAGACGCGAGTTTCGCAGCGACTGTACGAACGAATTCAGCACGACGTAGCGCTCCAGCCACGCAGCCTGATAACCCTGCAGGGTTGCCAGATCGGCGCGATGGTCTGCCAGCAGCGCATCGAAACGTGTTTCGTTGTCCTGTGCCGTGGAACAGAGCGCCTCGCCCGCGGCCATCGCCAGGTATTGCAGCGTTGCGGCTTCCAGCGGCGGCGCCGACGGCGCCTTTGAGCCATTGCGCGGCGGTTCTGCTTCCAGTGCAGCGCTCGCTTCGGATGTCTTGGCACAGACATAGATCTTCCGATACGGAACACCGCTCTCGCCAAGCAGGCCGCCGAGGTGCATGCGGTTCAGCCAGGCCTGCGCCGATCGAGGCGCCGCTCGCTCCGTCAAGTTTTCCGCCACCAGCAGCGTTGCTAGCCAGCCATCGACCGGCGCGTTGTCGCGGACGGCGTGCGGCACCTCGAACGCTCGCAGATGGGCACAAATCTCTTGCTCGGTGGGCAGACCATGCTGCTTGTGTTCGCTCAGGAACGGATGTGGAAGACCGTGCCGTAATTCGTAGGCCGTCGCGGCGATCGTTTCCGCTTGTATCACCTCGGGTACGCCATTGGGACAGGTGAAGATCGCGCCGTGGCGGGCCACGCGCAAGCACTCGGCGAGGAACGCCCGACGGCGCTCACGCGGCAGATGCTCCAGTACCTCCAAGGCAACGACGGCGTCATACGCTTGGCCCGGAATCGGCCAGGGCGGCTCGGTGGGGATGACAAAAAAATCAGGATCGTCGCCGTATCGCTCGATGTCGCAACGGTCGACCTGGACCAGTGCGGGATCCAGAAGACGGCGCAGCACATTGTGCCCGTGGCAACCAACCTCGAGCACGCGCGCGGGGGCGCTTGCGACGGGAATCATCCGGTTGAGAAGGCGGGCAACGACGCTGTATCGAAGAAAGAGGTCCAGATCGAGGGTGTCGACGTCGGGGCCCCATGCGGCCAGCAGACGATGCGAAGAGGACATGAACGGCCTCCGTGCCATCACAATCCAAGGATCGTGCGCGAATCCTTCGCTCAAGAGCTTGCCCAGGCGAACACGATGGCTGCGCGGACCAAGGGAGCAAGGGAATCTAGCCGCAAACCGGGTCTGCTGTCAAGTTCGGCTTGCGGCGCGGACTGGGCAAGCCATCGGCCAAGTGTACTTGCGAAATGCGGCCAAAACCATCATACCAGTGCTGCCGCGGCGGCGCGGCAATGGCATCCGCTCACCAGAAGAAGAGGATCGGATGATCCCCGCAATTCTTCCGCACAAGTCCCGGCCTGGCGCTCGCCAGCAAGCGACGATTGACCTGACGCTCTTCGTCGCTTGCTACAACGAAGAGCCCAATATCATTGCAACGATCGAAACGGTGGTCGCGGCCGTGGACGAAATCGGCTGCTCCTACGAGATCATCGTCATCGATGACGCCTCGACCGACGCGTCCGCGCGCGTGGTGCGCGATTACCAGGCCGCTCACCCTGACCTTCCAATCGTGTTGAAGCAAAACCCGGTCAACCGCGGCCTGGCGCGCAACTTCGTCGCCGCCGCATTCCTCGGCCGCGGTACCCGTTTCAAGCTCGTTTGTGGCGACAACGTGGAATCGAAGGACGCGCTTGTCCGAATCTTGCGCCGCATGAATAGCGCCGAGTTGGTGCTCTCCTATCACGATCGCTGCCGCGGCCGAGGCTGGGGACGCACGCTGCTGTCGCGCGCCTATACGTGGCTGGTGAACTTGCTGAGCGGCCATTCGTTGCATTACTACAATGGCCTGCCGCTTTATCTGCGCAGCCATGTGCTGCAATGGCACTCGTCTTCGACCGGCTTTGGCTTCCAGGCCGACCTGGTGACACGTCTGCTCGACGAAGGCGTTACCTACTGCGAGGTCCAGGTCGAGGCCCGGGACCGCACCGCGGGACGATCGCAGGCACTGACGCCGCGAAACTTCGTTTCGGTGGGCAATACGCTGCTCCGCATCGCCATGCGGCGCGTAGGACGCCTGATTCAGCGTTGATCGTTCGTTGGAGGGCACGTTTCTAACGTGCCAATCGCCCCCAAGCCAGGCACGTTAGAAGCGTACCCCACAAACACCCCTTGCGACACGCGAGTCGCGCCAGCGCCAGAACACAAACCCCGCCAGCAAGAGCGCCAAGCCGGCACCGTACCAGCGCCACGCAACCGGCCGCACCACAAAGGGCTGAAATTCGAGGACGATTTGCGTCGCTCCCGGCGCAACGGGCAAACCGCGCATGTAGAGATTGGTCGGATAGACCTTCACTTCTTCACCATCGACGTACGCTCGCCAAGCAGGATGGTAGAGCTCGTTCAGCACCAAAAAACGCAGGTTCTCGCGCGGTTCGACGTCGATCTCGATCCGATCGCCTCGAAACCGCGCGTCGATGGATCCTTCGGTGTCGAATTTTGACGGACGTGTCCAGCCCTCGACGCAACTTGTGTGTGCCACGCCATCCGCCAGGTACCCGGGCAGTTGCGGGCCGTCGATGGTCAGATTGTTCTCGAGGCGCTCGCGTTCTTCGGGCGGCCAATCGCGAAACGCCCAGCGCGTGTGCTGGTAAACGGGATCGCCGAAGAGCGCGAGAAGCCCGCCGCCGATGTCCGGCACCGGTTCCAACCGCTTCACGAAGAAAGCTCGCGGCACCGGCGAATAGGGATTCTCGAAAATGGTGACGTCCGTCGGCGTCGCTTCGCGAACGTGTCCGTCGTCCGTCGGTGCGGCATTGCGATAGAGCGAATCATTCACGACGACGGCATATTTCACGTTGAGCATCGACAGCAACTGCCAGTCCACCTGGTCCACCCGCGTGTAGCTCATCCACTGAATCCCGTAGGCAAACATGGGAAACGGCAGCGCGAACAGACGCGTGGGCACCGCGGTGCCATAACCTTCGAAGAGGCGCATCCGCCAGAACTGCGAAATGTGCGGCGGGCACTGGGTCGGATAGTTCGCCACCGGACTGATGAGAACGCTGCGATACTTTTCGCGCTCCAGACGATCGGCGAAGGCGGCAATGGCCGTTTCACTGGGAGGCTGAAACTCGTGCTTGCGCGCAACCTGGATGTCGTTGTTGTTCGTGATCGGCCCCGCGCCGGGCCGTCGATCGAGGTTGGCGTTCACCCGGAAGTCCGCGGAAACGTAGAGCTGTCCGACCATCAAGAACCCGAGGCATCCGACGAGATACGGCCGCCAGGCGCTCAGACGCGAGACGCGGTGCAGTTGATAGAGGATTACCAGGAAAACAACAAGCGTCCAGAAGAGCTGCCGTACCGCGTAAGGATGCAGGTAACAATCACTGAAGCACTCATGCCAGAAGTTGCTGTCCGACCACTGATACAAGTTTCGCGGCTTCAGGTAACAAAGGCACTTCAACAAGCTGTAACCGAGTCGCGGGAACGGTTGGTCGAGATTAACCCGATGCGCCTGGTTGCCGCTGACGGCAAGCAGATGAATGCCACTCACCAACACGCCGGCGGTCAAGGCGCTCATGCCCCAGGTAAGTACGCGGCGCCGGAGGTCGAGACGCGAACGCACCAGAGTACGATCCAGGGACCAGAGCAGCAACGACACCAGCGTGCAGGCGGGCAGCACCGCGATCGTGATCAAGCGTGCGTGGTGGAAGTTCGCACCCATGAACGCCAGGTACAAGATGTACGTGAGCGGCTGGACCAGGATCACCGCGAAGCACAGGACCAGCAACCACATGAAGAACGATCGATCGCCATCCTCGTAGAAGAAGAGACCGAGCCACTCGCCGCGGTAACGGATCGCTGCAAACAGAATCAAGAATGCAGCAAAGGACGAGATATAAAGGAGCACGCCCTCGCTGCTGTTGAGGTGGTTGCCCATCCCAATCATCTGCCCTTGGTTGCGGCCGAAGATGCCGTCCGCGAAGAAGCGCAGTCCCTCGCGCGGGCTCGTGGTCAAGAAGCTGTGTTCCGGAAAGCCGGGCTTGTTGCGGATCACCAGCTCCATTTCCTGCTTGATCGTCCAGATGCGCGGCAGCGCGGCGATGAGCGCGACGGCGAAGGCAGCCATAAAGACGCGCACGGGGGACCAGTTCCGCTGGATCCTGGCCCGATGCAGCGTGTAGAGGCCAAAGAGGATCATCGCATAGGCAGCGACTTGCAGGAACGTGAAGAAGAACAAGACCCAGAGCATTCCGGCAAGCGCGACGAACGGCCAGCCCTGGTGGCCCGGGCGCGCCGCGCGCAGCGCGAGCATCACGAGTGGAATCAGAATATGCACGACGAAACTCATGTCGTTCTGGCAAGCGTTGAAGACGACGAGGAACGACAGTTCGTACAGTGCTGCACCGATGAAAGCGTAGAGCCGGTGTTTGCACACACTGCGAATGAACGCATACGCCGCCCATCCCGATACCACCAGGAGGCCGACGGAAATCAGGCCCGCGACGTAGAAGAGCTGGTCTGGCGGCGCCAGGGCAGCCAGGTAGGTGAGCGGGTTGGGATAGGTATAAACAATGCCGAACGTGTTCAGTCCGGTGAACAGCGAATCGTTCCACGCCGTCAGGCCACTGTTGCGGATGCTCTCGGTGTGGAACTTCAGGATGTTCAGGTAGGTGTTGGGCCGATCGGTATTGCCGAGCAGGGTCGCTTCGCCGGAGATGTAGGGCCAGAAGAGGAGGACGACCAGAAGCGTTAACGCGCTCAGGGCCAGCCGATCCGCGGTCCGGTGCGAACGCGGCCGGCGCGCGACGGGCGTCTGGGGAGTCTCTGCCTCCAGCGGAGCAGCGCTGCGGCGTAGGAAAGCCAGTGCGGTCATGCGCGGCCTCTCGATGGGAGCGTCATTCGAAGAACGTGAACCCGTAATCGCCGGTGTAGCCGCTCTCCTGGAAGAACCACTCCCACTCGCGCGGCGTGTAGAAGCACTCGCAGGTCAGCTGCCAGTACATCAGGTTCACCTTTTCGCGCTCGTTGCGGTACGAATCGACGATCGTGTACTTCTTGCGGCCCACGCGTTCCATTTCGCCCAGGGCGCGGCGCAGGTCGAAGTTGTAGAGGTTGTGCAACGTGTTGATCGACACGACGAAATCGAAGCTCTGATCGTCAAACGGCAACTCCACCGCATCGGCCACGCGCAGGCACGGCTTCACTTCCGGCTTGGCATGTTCGATGGCGTACTCCGAGATGTCGATGCCGACAATCTCGATGCCCGGCACCAGTTGCGTGAACTCGAAAAGAAGAAAGCCCTTGCCGCAACCAACGTCGAGGACACGATCGCCGCGCTTGAGGTCATAGTGCTCGACCAGCTTCTCGGCGACGTTGCGCCAGCGGCCGTCGTAGCGATAGCCGCCGTAGCCGTACTTGCGATCGCCATCCCAGAAGTCCTTGCCGAACTGCTTGGCGATGGCGGCACATTCCGCTTTATCGTGCTCCACGACGCGCTCCAGGTAGTTGCGCTTGGTGCGGTTGTGGACCTGATGAATCAAATCGACTTGCGGCATGAATGCCTCCACTCGTCCAAACTTTTCACCACAGAGGCACAAAGAGCACAGAGAAGACAAAATCAAACCACGGACATGAGACCATAGCGACGCCACTCCGGGTGCATGCGCTTGCCGTGCATTCCTCTCGTTCCCAAGCTCCGGCTTGGGAATGCACGGCCGAGAAGCTCCAGCTTCTCGGAACGTGACGTTTCGCGGGCAGCGTCGAGTTGCGTAAGACCTGCACGGCGAGAAGCCGGAGCTTCTCGGCCGGGCGTTCCCAAGCCGGAGCTTGGCAACGAGACGTACTTACTTGCGGACCGTACTCAGACCCCCGTCATCACGCAATCGACGATCTTCTCGGCATTCAGCCCGTGGGCGTCCCACAGGTCGCGTTGCGACCCATAGACGTGAATGAATTCGTCCTGCAGGCTGAATGCGTGCAGCCGGCAGCGCGCGCCGCTCTCCCAGGCGAGCTGCTTGACCTTGGCGCCCAAGCCGCCGTTTTCCGAATGCTCCTCGACGACCAAGACCGTCTCGAACTCGTCGAGGATGCGGACGATGCCGGCTGCGTCGAGCGGCTTGAGCGTGTGGACGGACACCAGCGCGGTCGAACCGCCTCCGCATTCCTCGATGGATGCAGCCACTTCGGAAGCCAGGCTCATGATTGGGCCGTAGGAAAGGATGCAGACGTCGCTGCCGCGTTTGAGGAAACGCACCTTGCCAAACTGGAATGGCTCGGCCGCGTTGGAAGTCAGGTCCGGTTCCCCCGCCTTGCCCAGGCGCAGGTAGGTCGGTCCCCGGCGCTTGGTGCAGGCCCACGTCGCCGCTTCGGTCTCCGCGGGATCGCAAGGCGCCAGGATGCTCATGTTAGGCAGTGCCGACATGACCGCGATGTCTTCCGGGGCGTGATGCGTGCCGCCGAGGGCTGAATAACTGACGCCGCCGCCGATACCAACGATGGTGACCGGCAGGTTCTGATAGCAAAGATCGACGCGAATCTGCTCGAACGGCCGATACAAGGCAAAGCTGGCAATCGTATAGGCAAACGGCAAGCAGCCGCGCAGGGCGAGGCCCGCGCAGGTGCCGATCATGCTCTGCTCCGCGACGCCGACGTTGATGAACCGATCGGGGAACTGCTCCTGAAACGGCGCCATGGCGCCGGCGGGCGAGATGTCGGCGACGACCAGGAAGACCTTCGGTCGTTGCTGGGCGATCTGGAAGAGGGTGCGGGCAAATGAGTTCCTCATGCGCGGACCTCCGCCAGTTCCTGCAAGGCCTGCTGGTACTCGCCCGGCGACGGCGAACGGTAATGCCACATCGGCACGTTCTCCATGAAGCTGACGCCCTTGCCCTTCGTCGTCTGTGCCAGCACCATCAGGGGCGCGTTGCCGTGGCGCTTCGTCGCGGCCCGGTGCAGAGCTGCAGGATCGTGGCCGTCAATCGCCGTCGTCTCCCAGCCAAAGGCACGCAGCTTCTCGTCGACGGGATAGAAGTTCGGATGGATCTTGCTGATCTGGCCCAGCGACTGAAAGTCATTGAGATCGACGTAGACGATCAGGTTGCTCAGTCCGAGCGTGGGAGCCAGCAGGATCGCCTCCCAGACGGACCCCTCTTCCAGCTCGCCGTCACTGAGCACCACGTACGTGCAGCGCTGCGGATCGAAGGATTTGTCCGCCAGCGCCATGCCCACGGCGATGGGCAGGCCGTGGCCGAGCGAACCGGTAGACGCTTCGATTCCAGGCAGTCCGTAATCGGGGTGGGCCCCCAGGCGGCCTTGCGGCGTGCACAACGTATCGAGATCGCGGCGCGGCAGGACACCGAGCTCTTCGAGGACGACGTATTGTGCCAGCGAACCGTGTCCCTTGGAGAGGATGAACGAGTCCGCCACATTGCCGCGCGAATCGCGGCGCATCAGGCCGAAGTAGATGCAATCCACGATCTCCAGACAGGAGAACGCCGGCGCGACGTGCAGGGCCGACATGCGCTGCGAGACGTCCAGGATGCGCTTGCGATAGTGAAGGCAGCGGCCACGCGAGGCGATGGGATCGAAGCTTTGTGTGTTCATGTGTGAGCCCATGAGCCCGACGCGCAAGTTTTGAAGTTGCGCTATCCTCTCGTTCCCAAGCTCCGGCTTGGGTACGCACGACCGAGAA
>JAIEMG010000293.1 GCA_019752375.1 Gemmataceae bacterium
AGAGGTAATGGCATTTACTTAAGGCGAGCGGGGCGTTTAAACGCCCCGGTTGAGAGACCAAAACCGGGGCGTTTACACGCCCCGCTCGCCTTAAGTTAATGGCATTCGGGACGAGAGGAGATGTTACCCGCAGCGCATCGTGGAAGAAACAAGGAATCGATTGCGTTTTGTGCAAGGGTCGTTGTCAGGCGCGCAAGCGCGCCGGAACCGGCTCCAAGCGTCGCCCATCTCGGGCAATCGCCTCGAGCTGCCGATCTTTCCTAGCCCAACCCTGGCATTCCTGTGGTGGCCCTGATCTTGGTACCATGAAATCGAACGGAAACGAGCTGCTGTCAGTGGCGACAGTCGCTGGGCCAGGCCTTGGTTGAGGCCGACTCTCGTTTTCGACCTTTTGCCTGACCGATGCGGAGCCTCGGGCATGGCCGCGTTCATCGACTTCTTACAGGAATTGAAGCAAAGCGACAGCGCTGCCGGTAACTTCATTGGCGTGCTGAATGTGCTCATCGGCCGTCGCATCCAGAAGCCGGACGGCACCGTCATTTCCACCGGCGTGACCTGGCGGGAGCTGTCGCATCTGCTCAAAAAGGTTCGCTGGGACCGGGAGGCGGTGCGCGAGCTGGGCATGAACCCGGCCAGCCTGCCGCCGCGCGACCGGCAGCGCTACTGGTACGTGGCGATCTCGAACGCCCACGTCGATTCGGAGCAGGCCACCCTGGCCGGCGATCGCCTGGCTGAGGCGCTTCAGCAGACCGGCTACAACATCAGCGCGTCGCCCCAGACTGCCGTGGAAAAATGACGTTCGCGGAGACTCGCCATGCCCGACCACGGCTTCGCGTTCGGCGCCTTTCTCCAAGGCGCCATGAACATCCCGCAGACTGCCGTGTTGACGATTGAAAACGCAACCGATGGCGTGCTGGCCACGCTCTGTCAGGCCGGCGCCGGTCAAGTTGGCGCGGTGGTGGACCATCGTTTGATGATGACCGGGACGTGGGAAAAGGTGCAGCCCTGGCTGTTGAAGTGCCTGCACGTCGGACCGGGCACGAAGGTGCTGGTCCACTTCAAGTTTCCCGGCGACAAGGAAATGCCCGTGCTGACCGCCCTCGACCGGTTGCGCCGTCAGCACGGCTTGAAGCCGCTCCTGCCGGCCAACACCTGGGTGTTCCCGGCCATGACGACACCGGACGGCGAGCCCCTGGGCAAACTGTCCACAGCATGCACGCTCGTGTGAGGTGCGGACTACAGGAAGAATGTCCAGGTGATGACGATCAGGAAGATGAAGACGCCGCCCACCACGATGAACCAGGCCGGATGCAGCCCGCGCGGCGCGGCGTGCCCCTCGTGTTCCTTGTGATGGTGATGGTGATGGTGGGCGTGATGCTCCTCGTGATGCCGTTTCTCCTTCTCTTCGTCGCTCATGGCTGCGCTTCCTGATTCGGGCCGAAGGTCTCGATTTCTGGCTTCAGCCTATCTCCGCACGGCGTCCGAGGCAACCGGCGTCAGGAAATTGCTCGCCGCGCAAGCAAGGCCAACCCTTGCTTGCGCGGCGGGCTCGGAGAAACCGCTCACGGCATTGGCTTGCCGCGGGTCTGGCGCTTGGAAGCACAGCATCACTTCACCGTGACCTGGGGCGGCTTGACGAAGTCTGCGTCGAGAACCGCCACATCGGTGCCCTTCATTTCGCCTTTCTGCAGCCAGAGGCGATAGGCGACGTCGCACGGCTTCTTCTCGTCCATTTCTTGCACGAAGTAGGAACCGAAACGGCCGTAGTCACGCTCGCTGAAGCGGGCCGGCTTGGGGTTCGTGGGCCGATCGAGGTACGCGATCGTGTAGCGCTGATCGTTTAGCACGAAGCTCATCGCATTCCACGGCAGGTTGGCGTGATCGTCGGGTTTCTTGGCGTCCCAGTTACGCGTCTCGCCGGGCTTGCCGACGCCGTCGGGGCGAATGTAGATCGTTTGCTTGGCGGTCTTCTCCGCGACTTCGCCGTTGGCGCGGAACTGGAACCCGGCGTGCTGCGGGTCGCCGTCGAGCTTGATCTTGCCGTCCTTGCTCGTGAGCCGGGAGCGGAACTCGACGAGCTGGCCGCCCGGCACGTGATAGACCGTCAATTCGCGCTGCTCGACGGCAAAGATCTTCTTGTCCTGGCCGTGCCAGCCGATCTCGACGCGATGCCGGCCCAGCACTGGCCCCGCTTCGCGCGACAGGAATTTCTGATGCGACTGATGCGCGCCGTTGGTGCAGTGCCAGGTGTCGCACTTCTTGCCGTCGCCGTGCGTGATCTGGTTGAAGCCGTAATAGATGCCGCGATGGTGCGGATCAAGCTTGCCGCCGCTGCCCTGCGTGACCTGGCGTTCCCCATCGGGATCGTAGAGGTGATGGAAGACCTTGTAAGTCACGTCGCGCTTGTCCTTGGACGATTCGTCATAGGCCAGGCCCATGTAGAGCAACACGGGACGTTTGCCAAATTGAAGTTCCGCCGTCTGATCGGGCAGCTCCTTCCAGGTAAAGCTCTCGGTCTTGGTCGGCGCATCGGTCGAAATGATCGCCTTGAAGACGGCACTGTTGCCTGCCTTCAGACTCGGCAGGATGAAGTGCAGTTCCCTCGGTTCATCGGTGGTATTGGCTCGCGGCACGTGGACGAGCAGTCCCGGCGGCGTAAGCTGGCCCGGCCACTTCTTGCCGGCGGCGTCCTCAATCAGGACGTTCTCGGCCTTGGCCAGCTCCGGCGGCACCCAGAGCAAAACCTTGACCGGCGTGTTCGTCCGGTCGGTGTCCCCGGCGGCGACCGCGAGCGGATAGGTCTTGCTCTCGGCCGCCACGGGAGCGGCGAGCAGCAATCCGGAAAGGACCGTCCAGAAAACGCGGCGGATCATGAAACAACCTCGCTGAGAGTGAATACGGGAGAGTTCCTTTCGAGACAGCATACCGCACCGCAAGGGCAACGCCATCGACGGAATGGAGAAACGCTGCCCCGCACCCTTACTCTTTACCGTGCTCCGAGAGCGCGGTAAAGAGGTTCAAAGAAATGCTTCACGGCGCGCTTCCCTCCTTTTGGGAGACGAGAAACGCAATCAGGTCGATGAACGCCTGCTCGGTCAGGCGCTTCTCAGGCACATTCCAGAAGTGGACGTACAAGGGAGGGATGCTCATGCGTCATTGGTCATTCCTTGGACGTTACGATCCGCGTAACAATAAGTTGAACAATTGCACGTAGGACGGATTTCCAATCCGTCCAGAGAAAACCGGACGGATTGGAAATCCGTCCTACCGGAATGGCACAAGTGATTCTTGCGCGGATCCTTAGTCATTACTCCTCAAGGCTGGAGCAAAATGGCGCTCGGGTCCGATTTGAGTGGGTGCCGGTCGATCCTGCAACCAAAACCACGGAGGCCCGCGTGGCCGGCGAACGACGCAACCTGGAGTTGAAAGCCCGCTGCACCGATCTGGACCGCGCCCGTGCGGCCTCGCTTCAGCTTGGCGCCACGCCCGCCGGCATAGAGAACCAAACCGACACCTATTTCCAGGCGCCCATCGGGCGGCTCAAGTTGCGCGAGATCGAAGGGCAGCCCGCCGTGCTCGTCTCCTACGATCGCCCCAACCGCGAGGCGGCCCGGCTCAGCATCTACTATCTCGTCCCGGTGCCGGATGCGGTGACGATGAAAGCCGCTTTGACCGCAGCGCTCGGCATTCGTGGCGAAGTGCGCAAGCGGCGCGAAATCCTGCTCTGGCACAACGTGCGCATTCACCTGGACGAAGTGGCGGACCTGGGCAGGTTCATCGAGTTCGAGGCCGTGCTGTCCAGAAGCGAAGACGAGACGGCGGCAGCGGGCCGTCTGGATGAACTGTGTCGCGCGCTGGCGATCGTGCCGGCGGAACGTCTGCCGACGTCGTACGCCGACATGCTTGGGTTGTGACAGGATGGTGTCGCGGCAGGGGCCGAGAACCGATTACGGCAGCACCTCAATCGTGATGTCCGGGAAGTTCGCCAACTGGTTGTCGTTGGTCAGAAATACGTCACAGCCAAACTCGATTGCCGCGGCGAGATGGAGCGCGTCTGCCATCCCGTATCGCGTGGGTTGAGCCGGCGGGATGGCCGGGTAGGTGTGGCCGCCCCGGATCGCGCCGGCCCGTTCGTGCATCGCGGAAGTCAGGATCAGCGTCCTTAGATTTGGCCCATGAAAGAAGCGAAAGAAATCGGAAAGCCGCTGGCCACCGCCTGGGCCAAAGACAGGGACCAAACACTCCGTGCGGGTCAATTCACTGATGGCGAAGCGATGACCGGCCAGTTCGAGCGCGGCCAGGTGATTCAGCGCCCGTTGCTGGTTGGTGGGGTTGCCTTCCACGGCGTAGATGACGATCGCGGAGTCCAGGTAGTACAGCACTCACGGCCCCCCCGGCGAGGTGCCGCGGCGCGCGGCGTCCAGTTCCCGGTCCCGTTCCGCATCCTCGGTCAAGCACGCATCGGCTTCGGCGTCCATGTCAGCCGGCGACCGCCCGGGAAAGCCGCGGGCACGCTGTTCGGCCGCGATTTCCCGGATCACGTTGGCCAGACCGCGCCGCGGCTGAATCGCCCCGGCGGCACGGATTGTCACCCGCACGGGGCCGGGCGGCACCTGTGGTTGGTTTGAGAGTTTGAGTTGGCCGTTCGACTCCAGTATGGCCTCGATCGTTTCTTCGATGACACTCATAAAACTCCTTTGACCGAGCGGCCCCTCACTGCCGGTGCCGACGTATTTGTGGACGATCCGCCCCTCTTCATCATCCCGACGCTTGTTCTAGCCCTCAAGCGCAATTCATGTCCTTTTGTTCGCAAGATCGCCGCGCGACCGGCGAACTATACTGCACGCGGGGCAATTTGATACCTGGCAAGGTGGGCCAGACACTCTTGTCTGGCCGGCCAGACAAGAGTGTCTGGCCCACCGAACACAACCATTCTCTACCGCGCGAAGTATATCTGAGATGTGCCCTGCCTCGCCAACAGACACAGGTGATGGCAGCAAAAGAATTTCTGAAACATGCGGCCGGACGGCAGGTAGAATCGACGGACACACTTCCTTGGAGCGAACCACCATGTGGGCTCGCCATCTGCTCTTCATCGGTCTGGTGGTCGGCGGCATCGCCATGCTGCGGGCCAGCCTGTTCACGCTGCCGCAGCCGCCCAAGGCGGCGGTGTGGGATGCCGCGGCCAACAAGTCGAACGAGTTTCAGGAAGTCGTCGCTCGCCTGGACGCGTCTTTTCAGAAGCAATGGACCGAGCAGAACGTCATGCCCGCCCCGCCCGCGAGCGATCTGGCGGTGGCACGACGCGTGTCGCTGGCGCTGACGGGCACGGTGCCGTCGCTCCAAGAGATTCGCCAGTTCGAGGCGCTGCCGCCGCAGGAACGGCTGGACTGGTGGGTGAGCCTGCTGCTGCGCGACCGCCGTTTTGCCGATTACTTCGCGGAACGTCTTGCCCGTGCCTATGTCGGGACGGAAGACGGCCCCTTCATCATCTATCGCCGCCATCGTTTTGTCGCGTGGCTCAGCGACGAGCTGATGAACAACACGCCTTACGGCTCGATCGTCGAGCAGCTCATCGCCTCCGAAGGGCTGTGGACCGAGACGCCTGCGACCAACTTCGTGACCGTGACGGTCACCGAGGGCGAGAAGAGGGGGCCGAATCCCGAACGCCTGGCCGGACGCGTCGCCCGTGCGTTTCTGGGGATTCGCCTTGATTGTGCCCAGTGCCACGACCACTTCCTCGACGTGCGCTGGAAGCAACGCGACTTCCAGGGACTGGCTGCGTTCTTTGCTCAGACGACGCTGAACGTCAGCGGTATTCGCGACAAAGATGGAGAATTCGAGGGCGAGAACTTCAAGACGCACAAGAAGGAGATCATTCCCCCCGCGGTGCCGTTCCATCAAGAGCTACTGCCGACCGATGGCTCGCGGCGCTCGCGATTGGCCCGGTGGGTGACGCATCCGGAAAACGTGCATTTCTCGCGTGCCACCGTGCAGCGCGTCTGGGCATTGATGTTCGGCAAGGCGCTGGGCGACTCGGTCGAGGCGATGAATGCCGACGGCGAGCTGCACCCGGCCCTGGAGATCCTGGCCAAGGACTTTACCCAGCACAACTACGATCTCAAGCGCCTGATCCGACTGATTGCCGCCACCCGTGTGTTTCGCCTCGACAGTGCCTCCGAACACCCGCTGACGGATGAGCACGATGCAGCCTGGGCCGTGTTTCCGATGTCGCGATTGCGGCCCGAACAGGTGGCAGGCAGCATCCTGCAAGCCGCGGCCATCGAGACGGTCAACGATCGCTCGAACGTCTTTGTCCGCATCGCCCGCTTCACGGGTGAACGGGACTTCGTCAAGCGCTACGGCGACACGGGCGAAGACGAGTTCGACGGCCGCGGCGGCACGATCCCGCAGCGCTTGCTGCTCATGAACGGCAACCTGGTCCACGACAAGACCAAGACGGAGCTGGCCAACGCAGGCATGCGCATCGCGATGCTGGCGCCCGGCGATCCGGAAGCCGTCGAGGCGGCATACCTGGCCGTGCTCACGCGCCGGCCGACGCCGGAGGAGAGCAAGCACTTCATCGGCTGCCTGGAAGGTTTGAAGGGCAAGGATCGCCACCACCGCCTGGGCGACATTTGCTGGACCCTGATGAACGCAACCGAGTTTTCCTGGAATCATTGACAGCCCGTTTGTTCTTCCGTAGCCGCAGGCTTCAGCCCAATACCGTTCAATTAGGAGCAAGTGTTCAGTAACTGCCGGCCATGAAATAAGGACTTACGTTCGCGCCATGACCAGAATCGAGTGAACATTTGCTCCTAATTGAACGGTATTGGGCTTCAGCCTGCGGAGTCTGCCGCCGCTGCGCCACGATTCCGCAGGCTGAAGCCTGCGGCTACGGAAGAATCAGAAGGCCGAAGCCTGCGGCTACGGAAGAATCAGAAAGGTCCCATCTCATGGAACTGTCCGGGCATTCCTATCGGCACCCCGCGGTTGATCGGCGCGGCTTCTTGAAGATCGCCGGTGCAGGCGCTGTCAGTTGGCTCACGCCGCTGGGACATCTCCTCTCGCAGCAGCAGGAGCAAGGCCCGAAGGGGGCGCCGCCGCGTTCGGTCATTCTGCTCTGGCTCCAGGGTGGGCCAAGCCAGCTGGAGACGTTTGATCCGCATCCGGGCACCAATATCGCCTCCGGCACTGGTGCCATTTCCACCGCACGCAAGGGCGTGCAGCTGGCGACCGGGTTTGAGCACCTCGCGGAACAGATGGAATCCGTGTCGCTGATTCGTTCCCTGGTCAGCAAGGAAGGCGATCACGAACGCGGCACCTACCTGGGCAAGACCGGTTATCGTCCGGAAGCGGGCATCATTCACCCGTCGCTAGGCGCCGTCGTCTGCCACAAGCTGCCGGGCAAGCGAATTGACGTTCCGCCCCACATCTCCATCTTGCCGGGACAGTGGCCCAGTCGGGGCGGCTTCCTCGGCGACGAGTTCGATGCCTTCAAAGTCGAAGACCCCGAGCAAAAGGTGCCCGACATCACTCCGCACGTGGCCCTGCCGCAGCTCGACCAGCGGTTGGCGGACCTGAAAGTTGTGGAAGCTGCGTTCGCACGCGGTCGTGGCGACCGAGTCAAGGGGACGCATCACCAGGACACGATCGCGCGTGCGCGCACCATGATGACGTCCGAGCACATCAAGGCGTTCGACGTCTCGACCGAGCCGGCCGAGCTGCGCAAGGCTTATGGCGACAATGCTTTTGGCCGCGGCTGCCTGGCCGCTCGACGACTGATCGAAGCCGGTGTCCGCTGCGTCGAAGTCACCCTCGATGGCTGGGATAGCCACGCCAATAATCATTCCATCCACAAGACCAAGGTCGCCATGCTCGATCCAGCCTTCGCCACGCTGCTGAAGGACCTGAAGAAACGCGACCTCCTCCGGCACACGATCGTGCTGTGCATGGGCGAATTCGGCCGCACGCCAAGGATGAACCCCGCGGCCGGCCGCGACCACTGGCCCGACAACTTCTGTGCGGCGATTGCCGGCGGCGGCATCCGCGCCGGCGTCGTCGTCGGCGAGACGGACCCCGAAGGCGGCAAGCGCAGCGACGACAACCCGAAGCAGCCCAAGGAAGTGTGGGACGTGCACGCGACCGTGCTGGCCGCGTTGGGGCTCGATCCCAAGGAAACGCGTCGCGCCCCAGTGGTGCAGCGCCCGATTGCGCTCAGCAAGGGTGAACCGATTCGGGAATTGCTGGCGTAGTCGGTCCGGCGTCGCGTTGCTGCGAAGTGGGCGATGATGGCGGCGCCGACAGCGTCGGTCTTGGCGAGTTGCCCCATACCTTTGGCGAAGTCGCGGACCGAGCGGGCCCCTGGGTTCGAACCAAGCAATCCCCGGCCATCCTGGCCGGGATTTTTTATGCCCGCCGCTGTCTAACAAACGGTCTTACACCCCAAAGGGGGGATGCGACGCGCTGCATGCGTCCGCGTGCTTGCACCGCCGACGAACGACGTTACACTCGGTGCATTTCAATCCCCGGAGGGTGTCATGCAACGTCGAGAGTTCCTGCAACAAAGTGCCACGGTCGCTTCCATGCTGGCGGCCGGCGTCGCGCCGCGCGTGCTGGGTGCGGACAGCAAGAACGTCATCATTGGCAAGGGCGATCACCGTTACGAGTGCATTCACGACTGGGGCACGCTGCCCGCCAACCTGAAATGGCAGACCACGCACGGCGTCGCCATCGACGAGGCCGGCTTCGTCTACGTCAAGCACCAGGGCCACGGCGGGACGCCGATGGACACCATCGTCGTTTTCGACAAGGACGGCAAGTTCGTCCGCTCGTTCGGCAAGGATTATTACCCCGGCGGGCATGGCATCGACATTCGCAAGGAAGGCAGCGAGGAGTTCCTCTACCTGAGCGACGTCTATCATCGCCAGGTCGTCAAGACCACGCTCAAGGGCGAGGAGGTCTGGAAGATCTGCTATCCGGTGGAATCGCACGTCTATCAGAAGGTGAAGCAGTTCAGTCCGACCAACGTGGCCTTCGCGCCCGACGGCGGCTTCTACGTCGCCGACGGCTACGGCTCCAGCTTCGTTCACCAGTACGACAAGGACGCGAAGTGGGTCCGTACCTGGGGCGGGGGCGGCAAGGACCCCGGCAAGATGAGCACGCCACACGGCATCTGGCTCGACAATCGCCCTGGCCGCGAGGCTTCGGTGGTCGTTGCCGATCGCGCCAACGCGCGCTTGCAATATTTCACCCTGGACGGCAGGCACCTCGGCTTCGTCAACGACGTGCTGTTCCCCGCCCACTTCGACATCCGCGGCGAAGTGCTGCTGGTGCCGGACTTGCACGCCCGCGTGTCGCTCTTCGACAAGGAAAACAAGGCAATCGTTCACCTCGGCGACGACAAGGACTGGATCGCGGAGGTCAAGAAACTCAAGGTGCGCAGCGACCCGAAGCTCTGGCAGCCGGGCAAGTTCGTCCACCCGCACGACGCCTGCTTCGACAAGGACGGCAACATCTTCGTCGTCGAATGGGTGCAAACTGGTCGCGTGACGTTGCTGAAACGCGTGACGTGATGAATGGACCGCGGATTTCGTGCGCGGACCAGCTTCACGTCATACCGCGCGGACAATGCAACGAAACAGGCTCCCCTCTCCCCTGTACTCAGGGGAGAGGGGAGCTGAGTGTGGCTTAGGATCCGCGTAACAATAAGTTGAACAATTGCACGTAGGACGGATTTCCAATCCGTCCAGAGAAAACCGGACGGATTGGAAATCCGTCCTACAGGAATTGCACAAGTGATTCTTGCGCGGATCCTTACGCCGCGCAGTCCTTAGTAAATGGTCCGCACAACGGACCCTACAAGATTTCCAACACACTCCCTCCCAATTCAGGAGCCAAGCATGACCCCGAATCAAGGTCTGACTCGTCGTGAAGCGTTGCAAGTCGGTGCCGTGTCGGTGCTGGGCGGGCTAACACTTCCCGCGATGGTGTCTGCCCAGAATCCGGCCAAGCCTCTCAAGGTCGGCATCATTGGGCTCGACACGTCGCACGTGGTGGCGTTCACCAAGATCCTCAACAATCCCAAGAACGAAGGCGACCTGGCCGGCATCCAGGTGGTCGCGGCCTTTCCCGGCGGCAGTCAGGATATCCCGTCCAGCAAGAATCGCCTGGAAGGATTCACCAAGCAGCTGCGTGAGACCTACAAAGTCGAGATTGTCGATTCGATTCCCGACCTGCTCAAGAAGGTCGACGCCGTGCTGCTGGAAAGCGTGGACGGCCGACCGCACCTTGCCCAGGCCACGCCGGTGATCGAGGCGGGCAAGCCGATCTTCATCGACAAGCCGGTAGCCGGCTCGCTGGCCGACGCCATCAAGATCTACAACCTGGCCAAGGCGAAGAAGGTGCCGGTCTTTTCCAGCTCGTCGCTGCGCTTCGCGCCGGACATCCAGGGCGCGAAGGACAACCCCAAGCTCGGTGAAGTCATCGGCTGCGATGCCTTCGGCGCCTGCGAGCTGGAAGAGCATCACCCCGACCTGTACTGGTACGGCATCCATGGTGTGGAGGCCCTGTTCACGATCATGGGCACCGGCTGCGTCAGCGTGACGCGCACGCACACCAAGGACACGGACTTCGTGACGGGCACCTGGAAGGATGGCCGCATCGGCACCTACCGGGGCATCCGCAAGGGCAAGAAGGACATCGGTGCGGTGGTCTTCGGCAGCAAGGACGTGCTGATGGCGAAGTCCGCAAGCTACGAGCCGCTGGTGGTGGAGATCGCGAAGTTCTTCAAAAGCGGTAAGCCGCCGGTCAGCGCCGAGGAGACGTTGGAGATCTTCGCGTTCATGGAAGCGGCGGACGAGAGCAAGCGCAAGGACGGCACGCCGGTGTTGTTGTCGAGCGTGCTGGAGAAGGGCAGCAAGGGCTAAGGATCGGTGAATCAACAACGGTCGGATGCACAAGCGGTGCATCCGACCGATCCTTGACACGACAGCGCCCCTTTGCACTTCAGCGTTGAGGAGTAATGACGAAGGACGAATGCCTAAGGAATGACCAATGCCCAATGACGAATGTGCACCACTACCTTGTACGTCCTTTCCTGGAGTCTGCCTGAGAGGTTGGGGCTTGGGCATTCGTCATTGGAAATTAGTACTACAGCGCTCCATTCCGTGAAAGGATCCGCGCAACGTCTGTAGCCGCAGGCTTCAGCCTGCGGAAGGGCGTCGCAGGTACGGCACACGCACTCCGCAGGCGAAAGCCTGCGGCTACAGACCGTTCCGGTGAATCGTGCTTCCAAACCAGCGCTGTAGTGTTAGACATTTACTTGCCGCCCTTGACGGGAAAGTCGCGGCGGAGGCTGTCGCCGAACGCTTTGTCCAGGTTGGCGGGCCATTGCGGCATGGCGTGGAAGGCCCAGATGTTGTTGACATTGCACACCTTGAGCAGCAGTTGGTTCTTGCCCGGCTTCAAGGTCAATGCCACGCGATCCTGATCGGGTGCGGCAGCGCGCATCATCTCTTTCGCCAGCAACAATTGCTGATTGTGCCAGACCGACAAGGTGTCGTCGCTCCCCAGGGATAGAACCAGTGTCGACGGTTCCATTACGTCAAACTCGTGGTAGAGGTAAACGCAGCCGTTGTCGTTGTCCTCAAACCGGCGCAGATCGACCATTTCGCCGGGGCGGAAGCCAGCCAGTTCCTTCCAGGCCACGGACTTGTCGTGCTTGCCCTTGTAGGTTCGAGTGAGATCGAACTCGCGCTCAGGCGGGTAGGCGTGCTTGAAACCGGGACCGTGACCGTTGTGGAAACCGTAATCGAACGGGCCGATGTAGTACCACTTGCCTTCCAGCGTCGGAAGGCCATTGGCGCGCAGCGTGGCCAGGATCGTCTCGTTGCGCGTGGCGCCGCGAACGTAGCGGCGCTGCGGCGCGGGTGCCGACGTCTGCACGGCCGGTTCACCCCGCGGTTCGCCGCCAAAGCTGCTCAGCATCAGGATAGCGCCGATGGAGGCGAGCAGCGCGACGCCAAGCAGGCCGGCGGCCAGGATCGGACGAACTCTCCAGGGGAAAGGTCGGCCCCGCTTCGGAGCGCTGACGGCCGCAGGCGGGCCCGCCGGTTCTTCCCTGGGGGTGGGCGGCAGCTGGCTATCAGTCAGCATGGAGTCAAAGGTGAAGGCGTCGCGAAGGGTATTGGCGCTGCCGTTTCGATCGAGCGCATGCTGCCCGGGGATCGTCAGTGGCGTCAACGCCTCAGCCAGTTCCGCCGGCGTCTGGAATCGGTCATGCGGGTCCTTGGCCATCAACCGGCGGACGATGGTATCGACCTCGGCCGGCATCGGCGGACACACGTTCGCCAGCGGTTCAGGGTCTTCCAGCCGATGGCGAAAGAGCTTGTCCACCGCCGAACCGCCGGGGAACGGGACTCGACCGGCCAGGAGGAAGTACAACGTGCAGCCCAGGCTGTACAGGTCGGAGCGGATGTCGGCTTCGTGCGGGTTGGAGGCCTGCTCGGCCGCGATGAAATCGGGCGTGCCCATCAGCACGCCGTTCCGGGTCAGCGTGTCCGAATGGTCAGAGCTGCTTTCGGCCATCTCAAGGCGAGCCAAACCCAGGTCGAGGATCTTGATGATGCCTGCATCGCGTGTCGCGAGGCTCAGGTCCGAGGAAGAGCCCGGGCTCCGGGACTCAGCCCCCGGTGCTGGGCTGACGAGCAGGTTGGACGGCTTGATATCGCGGTGGACCAGCCCGTGCTGGTGAATGTGCTCCAGACCCAGGGCGGCCTGACGGATGCACTCGCAGGCGCGTGCATACGGCATGGGGCCGTTGCGCTTCACGTGCTGTGCCAGGTTAACGCCTTCCACGTATTCCATGGCGAAGAAGTGAGTGCCGCCCACCTCGTCGGCGTCAAACGCCAGCACGATGTTCGGGTGCGCCAGCTGGGCGACGGCCTGAATCTCACGGCGAAAGCGCCGCACCGTCTCTTCGTTGGATAGCCGATCGCGGCGAATGACTTTGAGGGCCACCAACCGGTCGAGCTTGCGATGCCGGGCCTTGAAGACTTGCCCCATGCCGCCTTCACCCAGTCGCTCCAGCAGGTGGTACGAGCCCAGGACCAACTCCTCGCTTCGCCCCGCAAGGACGTGGTTGATCTGATACGGCGTGAGCCAGCCTTGCTGCAAGAGGTGCTTGGCCAGGGGACGGGGGTCAGCCTGCTGCATGCCGGTCCGGCCCAATTCGCTCAGCTGGGCCGGATCCAAAAGGCCCCAGCAGCGAAGCGTCTCCACGAACGTGGTAGTCGACGTAATCGTGGCCATGTTTCACCTCGAATCCCGTGTCCGACAAACCGTGCATCAGTGACCGGCCATAGGGCAGTGGTCCTCAGCCAAAGCGTATTGCGGTGAAAAGGCGACTCCGGCAAGTTTGAGCGAATGTTCCGCGGGCGCTGCACCGAAGAGGGGAGAGCAGGCGGGAGCGGCAACCTCGGCAGTCGAACGGAAAGCAAACCCCGTGCCGGCAGGTGCCGACCTTTGCGGAGGCCCAACCGCCCTCATGTCTCAAACGGCTATTTGAAAGTGGCTTACGAGGATTGCCCGGAAATCACGGCAAATGGTTACGGAACACCGTTTTTGGGGAGCTGCTCAGGAACTGAGCATCGGCGACAGCGACGGAAGCAGCCGCGGCAAAAGCAGCGAAATAGACCATGGCGCGGCACATTCGGAAGAACTGATAAAGTTCGTGTTTTTTGTTTGCGTCCTGGAATCGCGCGGACTACACTCATCCTCACTCGCAACCATCTCTACATTCCGAGGCTACCATGCGCCAAAGGCTCGCATCCTTTTGGCGGCGCTTGGATTGGCGCTCGCAGCATCGCGTGACGACGTTCACGGCACCGTCGGAGGAAGAAACCCTCGTTGCCGTATTGACGGAACCGCCCGGACACGAGCGGCGCACGTCGATCCGTCACCCTTGTGGCCTGGAAGCCAATTGTTCGCCGATTGCGCTGCTCCGATCCGATCCCTGGCCCGTCGTCATTCGCGACATCTCAAGGACGGGCGTCGGTCTGGTGCTCGACTATCCGCTGCCGCCCGGCACATTCATGGCGCTGGAGCTGCCGCAGATCTCGACTCAACCCATCAAGGTCATCGTGACGTGCATTCGCCAGCAGCTCGACGAAAGCTGGATCCTGGGCTGCGCCTTCAGTCGCGAGCTGCGGTTCGAACAAGTCGAGGCACTCGTCGGAGCATGAGCATCTGTTTCAATGGGCCGCCGACGGTGTGCGACCCTTTTGAAACAGACACCAATACTGACGGCTGCGCGGCTAATGCCACACTCAGCTCCCCTCGCCCCTGTACTCAGGGGATGGGGGTGAGGGGTTTTTCGCGCCGCCCTTGCAGGTTCCGCCCCCTCACCCCCATCCCCTCTCCCCCGAGTACGGGGGCGAGGGGAGCCGGTTTCGTCGCTTTGTCCGCGCAGCAGTCAGTAACTTCGGCGCGGCTTGCGGTCAGCCCAGGCGCATTACCGCAAGCTGCGCTCAAATCTCTGTCCGCTTCGCTCGAATTGCTTTGGGTGCAACTGCGTTTTCTACAAGGGAAACAGCAATCCTACACGGGAAAAACAAGGTTTTCGGCCATTCGGAGACCGGAAAATCGACCATTAATGCCCAAATTTGGGCAGCGATTGCAGCACGAAACTGACACGAGCTTTGAGAAGACCCTGAAAAACAGGGCATCTGCTACTCAAGCTCATCCTGTAGAATTAGCAGCTGCACCCAATTGCTTTGCTGAGGACTTCGGTGTTTCTGTGGCGCGCCGGCACGCGTCCGTTCTTCATCGTTGTTTCCACATACGAAAGGGAGGTCCCCATGGCGGATTGGCGGCGACTGGCCAAGGGAGCGCTGCTGGCCGACGGCAAGATTGACGAGCGCGAGGTCGCCATCCTGCGCAAGGAACTCTTCGCGGACAAGCGCATCGACCGCGTGGAGTTGCAATTCCTGATGGAAGCCAAGAAGGAAGCGAAAGCGGCGGTCCCGGCCTTCGACCGGCTGCTCTTCGAGGCGGTCCGCACCGCCCTCCTGGCGGATGGCAAGATCAGTGCGGACGAAGTCGTCTGGCTGCGGTCGTTCATCCTCGCCGACGGCAAGGTCGATGAGGCTGAAAAGAAGCTGCTCAAGGAACTCAAGCTGCTGGCCGACCAGGTCTGCCCGGAATTCACCGCGTTGTTCAACGAGTGCATGGCCAAGTGACGTCCGATCGCACCGGCGATCTTCTCTGGAGGACACCGACTCATGGCGGATTGGCGCAAGCTGGCCAAGGAACTACTCCTGGCCGACGGGAAAATTGACGATGGCGAAACACGCGTGATTCGTCAGGAACTGATGGCAGACGCCAAGATCGACGACCAGGAACTGGAGTTCCTGCTGGAATTGAAGCGAAGCGCTTCGGGCGTGGCCGTGTCGTTCAACCTGCTCATCATCGAAGCGATCAAGAAGAACATCCTGGAAGACGGCCGGATTGCCCCGGGCGAGGCCGAATGGCTGCGTCGCTGGATTTTCGCCGACGGGGTCGTCACGCCGCCCGAAAAGAAGCTGCTTCAAGAACTGAAAGCAGGGGCGAAGCAGACGTGTCCGGAGTTCGAGTCGCTGTATCAGAAGTGCATGGCGATGTAGTTATACTGCACGCGTGCCAAAATGATACCTGGCAAGGTGGGCCAGACACTCTTGTCTGGCCTGCCAGACAAGAGTGTCTGGCCCACCGAACACAACCAT
>JAIEMG010000274.1 GCA_019752375.1 Gemmataceae bacterium
GCCGGCCATTTCCTCCGCAGGCTGAAGCCTGCGGCTACAGACACGGACGCCGATCCTTCCAGTGGATGTCGCAGGGCCGGCAGTCGCCACTCCGCAGGCTGAAGCCTGCGGCTACAGACACGGACGCCGATCCTTCCAGTGGACGTAGCGTTGTAGTACTAATGTCTAAGGACGAATGACTAAGGAATGACTGATTTCCAATGATCCAATGACCTCCCACGAGCACCCGGCCTGGTTCCAATTTCGGAAACGGCGTGGATGGTTGGTGCTTGCGTCCTTGGTCATTCCTTAGTCATTCGTCCTTAGACATTAGTCATTCTCGCGCCAGCCGTTAGTCATTCTCTCAACTCGTTTGGAGACCTGCCTTGCCCCCCATGGTGTGTCCGGTGGAGATGCCGGTTGCTCGATTGACCGTTCCGGCCGAACTCGTCTATTTGCCCGCGGTCCTCAACCTAGTGCGCGATCTGGCGGCCCAGCACGGCATGGATCCGCGCGAAGTGGAGCGCCTGGCCTTCGTCGCGGAAGAAGCGGCTGCCAACATCATTGCCAATGCCTACCCTCCGGGCGAGACGGGACCGCTGGACCTGCTGCTCATTCGCCGGCCGGGCAAGCTGGTCGTCGCCCTCGAAGACCAGGGCCTGCCTTTCGACTTTCGCGCGTTTGAGAAGGTGGAGAACACGTTCCTGATCGAGATCTTGCACCGTGCGTTCGCCGGCGAAGTTTGTTGCCGAAGCCTGCATCGCCAGGGCAACCGCGTCGAGCTGATCCACGATCTGCCGGCCCGCGCGTCGCTCGCACATGTCGCCGACGAGGAAATTGCCCGCACTGCCGTCGCGCCGCCCGCACCGACCGACGCGGAACTGACGATTCGCCTGATGCAGCCGGAAGACGTGGAAGGCCTGGTGCGCTGCACCTATCGCACGTTTGGCTACAGCTACTTCGACGAGACCTTCTACGATCCGGAGCAAGTGCAGCACCTGCTGGCGAGCGGACAGTTCCAGGTAATCGTGGCCGTGAACCCCGCAGGCGAGGTGGTGGGCCACCTGTCGCTGACGCTGGAGCGCCCCGATGCCATCGTGGCCGAGGCGACGCTGGCGGTCGTCGATCCACGTTACCGCGGCCATCACCTGTTCGAGCGGATGAAGAGCTACGCCAAGGACTACGCGCGCGAGCGCGGCTGGCTGGGCCTCTACAGCGAAGCAGTGGCGATTCATCCCTATTCGCAGAAAGGCTGCCTGGCGATCGGAGCACGCGAGACCGGCGTTCTTCTGGCGGACATGCCGTCGGACGTGGCCTTCAAGCACATTCAGGACACAAACGAGCGTCAGGCCACGGTCCTCTTTTATGTGCTGACGCTGACGCCGCCGCCGCGCGACGTGTGGGCGCCCTCCCGTCACGAAGCGATCCTGCGCCGGCTCTACGAACACAACGCACTGCCGCGAACCGTGCGGCCCATTGCCGCCGCCGACCCGAAGCTGGAAGCCACGGGGCTGCCGCAACTCGACGTGAAGGTCGACGTCGGCGCCGGCGAAGCGTACCTGACCGTTCGTGCCGCCGGTCCAGGTCTGGATCGCCTGGCCAGCATCCGGTTGAACGAACTGCTTCGGCGCCGGCTGGACGTCATCTACTTCGATCTGCCGCTGGGCCATTCCGGCGCGATCCGACACACCGTCGCCCTGGAGAAGCTGGGCTTCTTCTTCGGCGGTATCATCCCCGAGATGATCGACGGCGACGTGCTGCGCCTGCAGTATCTCAACAAGGCCACGATGGACCCGGCACGCTTGCAATTGGCCTCGGACTTTGGGCGGGAACTGCTGGCATACGTTGTGAAGTGCCAAGGCGAAGCGGGCGAACGCGGGGCGTGAGTCAGAACTGCGCGGATGGGAATTGCTCCCCTCTCCCCCTTATGGGGAGAGGGGTTGGGGGTGAGGGGTTCGCCCTTGCATAAGCTCCGCGTTCATTCATGCGCCTTTGCAGCGATCCAGTATTCAATCACACACCGCAGCAAGGGTCGCGCCCCTCACCCCCACCCCCCCCATCCCCTCTCCCCTGCTCTCCCCTGAGTACAGGGGCGAGGAGAGCCCGTTGGGTCGCTTTGTCCGCGCAGCAGTCAGGGGTGTCAAAACGGCAGACGCCGCCGTCACCAGTCGGTGTCAAACGGTGAATCGGGGCTTTGAGGCATCACCGGGCACCGTCACTCAACGGGGTTTGACGGTGGAGGGCATTGGTCGCGACTGCCAAAACGGCAGGGGAAGCAGTCAAGAAGACCACGGGGAACACAGTCTTTTGACTTCTGCCCCCGGGTCGAGCTAACATACATTAACTGTGCCTCTCTCCATCGGCACGGTTTGTCGGGCGACCACTCTCTTTCTCCCACCGGGCGCCGGGCTTCGCCTCCACTGAAATTGGACTCCGCTATCGGAGCAGCCATGCGGTCCGGGCTCCCTCTCGGTCCATTCGCGGCGGGCACTGCCGCCGGTCTCTTCTTCGCGCTGGGTGCCAGCGCGCTGGTCGAGCATTTCTGCGTTCCGGAGATTGCTGCCGCGGCAGCGCCGGTGCTGCTTTGGATGCGCGTGGTCGCTGTCGCTGCCGCGGTTCCCGCGGTCGGCGTGGCCTTGATGGCGGTCGCGCGGCGGCGAGCATCGGTTCGCAAGGACTGCCGAATTGCGCGCCGCCGTCAGGACACGCAAGCCGCCGTTTCCCGCGTGCTGGCCATGCTCGGCGATCCGGCCGACGGCACACCGCGTTTGCTCCAGGCGATCGGCGAGGGCTTGGGCTGGGACCTGGGTGAATTGTGGCGTGTCGATGGCGGCCTCCTTCGCCGGGCGTGTTCCTGGCACGTGCCGGGACTGGATGCAGAGCACTTCGAGTCCGCCAGTCGCGACGTCACGTTCGGGCCGGGCGAAGGATTGCCGGGGCGTGCGTGGGTCAGCGGCCGGCCCATCTGGATGGCGGACGTCACCGAGGACCCGCGTTTCCTCCGTTCCGACTCGGCGGCCCGGGCGGGTCTGCGCGGCGCATTCGCGTTTCCGGTCCGCCTCGATGCGGCGGTCACGGGCGTACTCACTTTTTTCAGCCGTCGTCCACAGCCGCCCGACCGGGCGTTGCTCCGCTTCGTTGCCGAGCTGGGGCGGCAAGTGGGCCAGTATGGCGAGCGCCGCAGAGCCGAGGAAGCGTTGCTGCTGGAACGGAGCCTGCTGCAGACGTTGATGGAGAACGTGCCGGACGCAATCTACTTCAAGGACGCGCAGAGCCGCTTTCTCCGCATCAACCGGGCCGTCTCCGCGCGCTTCGGCCTCGCCGATCCCAAGATCGCGGTCGGTCGCACGGATGCGGACTACTTTCGGGAGGAATTCTCGCACCAGACGAGGGCTGACGAATTGCAAGTCATGCAGACCGGCCGGCCGATCCTGAACAAGGAGGAAAAGGAAGTCTGGCCCGATGGCCGGCAAACGTGGGCCTCGACGACCACCATTCCATTGCGTGACATTGCAGGACGGATCGTCGGCATCCTGGGCATTTCGCGCGACATCACCGAGCGGCGCCGGGCGGAGGAATCGTTGCGCCACGCGGAGGCAAAGTACCGAAGCATCTTTGAAAACGCCGTCGAAGGGATCTACCAGACGAGCGTCGACGGCCGGTTCCTGACGGCCAACCCGATGCTTGCACGCCTGTATGGGTTCGACTCGCCGGAGGAATTGATCGCTGCGGTCAGCAATCACGCCAACCACCTGTACGTCGAGCCGACGCGCCGTGTGGAGTTCATGCAGCTGATGCAGGAACGCGGGGCGATGACTGGCTTCGAGTCGCAGGTGCGCCGCCGGGACGGCACGGTGATCTGGCTCTCCGAAAACGCCCGCGCCATCCTCGACAGCGCCGGCCGCGTCGTCGGTTACGAAGGTACGGTGATGGACGTCACCGAGCGCAAACGGGCCGAGGAACGGCTTCGCGCGGCCAACGATGCGCTGCGTGCCGTCATCCAGGCAGCGCCGCTGGCGATCATCACACTCAATCCCGGCGGTATCATCCGCAGCTGGAATGCGGCAGCCGAGCGAATGTTCGGCTGGAGCGAGGGCGAAGTACTCGGCTGGCCGACGCCCCTGGTGCCGCCGGAGTTTCAGCACGAATTCCAGGACCTGGTGGCCCGTCTGGAACGCGGCGAAGCGTTCACCGGCGTGCAGGCGCGTCGGCGGCGAAAGGACGGCTCGCTGCTCGACGTCAGCCTGTCGGCAGCGCCGCTCCATGACGCCGCGGGCCGCGTTGAAGCGATCATGGCGGTCATCGCCGACATCACGGAAATCAAGCGTGCCGAGCAGGTCCTGGCCCGCGAGCGCGCTCTGCTGCGTTGTCTGATCGACTCGATCCCCGACCACATCTTCTACAAAGGCCGCGACGGAACCTACCTAGGTTGCAACACCGCTTTCGAGCGTTATGTCGGCCGTCCGGAGAGGGAACTGCTCGGTCGGACGGCACGCGATCTGTTTACGCGCCCGATTGGCGACGCCTACGGCGAAGCGGATCGCCAGGTCCTCGATGCGGGCAAGCCGCGCCGCTCCGAGGACTGGATTGAATATCCCGACGGCCGGCGGACGCTGATCGAAGTCATCAAGACGCCGTACTTTGGCCCGGACGGTCAGATCCTGGGCCTGATCGGGATGGGGCGCGACATCACCGATCGTAAGCAGCTGGAAGACCAGCTTCGCCAAGCGCAGAAGATGGAAGCCGTCGGCCAGCTGGCCGGCGGCATTGCGCACGACTTCAACAATCTGCTGACTGCCATCCTCGGCAACGTGTCGCTGCTGCTCTCCCGAAGCGAAGAGGGCGTGCCGGGCCACGACTTGCTCCAGCAGACCGAGCGCGCCGCGGTGCGGGCTGCCGAACTGACACGCCAGCTGCTCGGCTTCTCGCGCCGCACCCTGTTGCAGCTGGAGCCGACCGACCTAAACGCATCGATCGGCGAGGTCGTCGGCATGCTGCGTCGCACCATCGACCCGCGGATCACGGTGGAACTGCGCGGCGGCGCTGCGCTCTGGCCGGTCGAGGCAGATGGCAGTCAGATGAACCAGGTCCTCGTCAACCTCTGCCTGAACGCGCGCGACGCCATGCCGGACGGCGGCACGCTGGCGCTGGAGACGACCAACGTCGTCGTGGAAGCGGCGTATGCCCAGCAGCACCTGGAGGCACGTGCCGGTGATTTCGTGCGTCTGCGTGTCCGCGACAGCGGCTGCGGCATGCCGCCGGAAATCCAATCGCGCATTTTCGATCCTTTCTTTACCACCAAGGGCCCGGGCAAGGGCACCGGTCTCGGCCTGGCGATGGTCTTCGGCATCGTCAAGCAGCACCAGGGCTGGATCGAGTGTCATAGCACTGTCGGCGAAGGGACCAGCTTCGACGTTTACTTGCCTCGGTGCGTCGGCGGCGACGTCAGGCCCGCCGCCCCCGCCGGACCGCGGACGCCCGGAGGCGGTACCGAAACCCTATTGCTCGTGGACGACGAGGCGATCATCCGCAACCTGGGTCGCACCATCCTGGAGCAATTCGGTTATCGTGTGTTGCTTGCGGAGGATGGGGAGGAGGCCGTGGACGTCTATCGCCGCGAGTATCACGCGATCGACCTCGTCATCCTCGACCTGACGATGCCACGCCTCTCCGGACGCGACACGTTGCGACGAATGCATGAGGTAAACCCGGGTGTGCAGGTTCTATTCTCCAGCGGCTATTCGGCCGACCACGTCATCGAATCGGGCCGCGAAGGCGTGTTGGGCTTCGTGCCAAAGCCGTACCGACCCCACGACCTGGCGGCCACCGTCCGCGTTGCCCTGGATGGTGCAAAGTCGCGGAAGCTGTAATTCTTCCCGCATTCGGATCGATGTCCGATCGTCGTTGCGTATTCGCTTCAACCCGCGAGACCGGCATGGCCCAAAACGGACCGCACGTGCTTCCCGGCATTTTGCGACCTGATATTCGCAAACGGCGCCATTCCGTGGCGGGTTGTCGGTTGACGGATCGCCCTTTCGTGTCTCTAATGGGATCGACGGACTGTCCGTCGAGGGCCCCATCGTGAAAATCACTCTCGTTCCGTCGCCGGTTGGCGCTGCCGAGGAGATTCCCCGGCAGTTCCTGACGTCGTTTCTCATCAACGACACGATTGCCATCGATGCAGGCAGCATCGGCTTCTATCGCAGCGCCCACGAGCAGGCTCACATCAAGCACGTGTTCCTGACGCACACGCACATCGACCACATCGCCTCCCTGCCAATCTTCGTGGAAAATTCCTACGAGGGACGGCCCGATTGCGTGACGATCCACGGCACCGCGGAAGTGCTGCAGTGCTTGCACACGGACATGTTCAACGATCGCCTGTGGCCTGACTTTCTGGCGCTTTCAAAGCCCGAAGCGCCGTTCATGCGTGTGGCAACGATCGTGCCGGGCAAGACCATCGAAGTGGACGGCATCCGCCTGACCCCAATCCCGGTCAACCACGTGGTGCCCACCGTCGGCTACATTCTTGAAGACGGCCAGAGTACCGTCGTCATAGCGACCGACACGGCGCCGACCGAGGAAATCTGGCACCGGACCAATGCGATGCGCAACCTCAAGGGGGTGTTCCTCGAAGCGACGTTCCCTAACGAGTTGGCCTGGCTGGCGGACGTTTCCAAGCATCTGACGCCCGACCTGCTAGCCAAGGAAATTCGCAAGATCGAGCGTGAAGTGCCCATCATCGTCATTCACATCAAGCCGCGGTTCTCCGGGAAGGTCGTCGCGGAGATCGAGAACCTGAAGCTGCCCAACGTGACGATCGGCAAAAGCGGCGTCCCGTACACGTTCTGATCCCCCTCATTGCCTCTCCCACCCCTCGGCGCACGGAAGCGCACGGTTTGCCAGGTTTTCCATCTCGCGTGCCAGGTTGCAGCCGCTTGACGGCCAAGTGACCGCCATGCGATCATACGCTCAAGCCGATAAGGACAGGGCGGACATTCGCAGCACGATGGATCGACCTGCGCCTGTCATCCGAGACCTTTCAGCCAGGGGCCAACCATCGTGAGCCAGCGGTTCAGTACACCTCTGCTTGTCGCGGCACTCCTTGTTGCCGGTTCTTGGATCGCCCTGCCGCTTCCGCCGGTGGCGGGGCTAGCCCAACAGGATGCCGGGGAGAAGTTGCCTCCGCCGACGCGGGCGCCGTCGTTTCGCGGCACCGGTTCCTGTGCGTCGGCCGCGTGCCATGGCGGTACCGACGCTATTGGCGCCAAGCGCTGTGAATACACCACCTGGATGACCAAGGACAAGCACGTCCGCGCTTACGAGGTCTTGCTCACCGAGCGCTCGAAGATCATCGAACGGAACTACCGGCCCGACAGCAAGGACCCGCGGCCCGAAAAAGACATGCTCTGCCTGCGCTGCCATGCGATGAATCCCGAGGGAGCGCTGGCCGGACAGTACATCGCTTACGCCGACGGCATCGGCTGCGAGCGCTGCCACGGCCCCGCCGAGCAGTGGCTTGCGGTTCATTACCGCCAGGGCTGGTCTAGCAAGAGCGACAAGGATAAGGAAGCCATCGGCTTTCGACCGCTCAAGGACCTGGGCGTCCGTGCGAAGCTGTGCATCGAGTGTCATGTCGGCGTCGGCAACACGCAGGTCGATCACGATCTCATCGCAGCGGGTCATCCGCGCCTGAACTTCGAATTTGCCGCCTACCAGGCGGTCATGCCGCCGCACTGGAGCGTCCGCGAAGAACGCGAACGCTATCCCGACTTCCACGCCCGGAGCTGGGCCCTGGGTCAGGTGGCGAGCGCCCAGGCCGCCCTGGAACTGCTGGCGTTCCGCGCCGATGCCGGCAACAAGGCCCCTTGGCCGGAGTTTTCGGAGTACGATTGCTTCGCCTGCCATCACGACCTCAAGGCCGACAGCGGGCGGGTCAAGCGCGGGTACGGCGTCCGAGTGCCCGGGACAATTCCGTGGGCCGACTGGTATTATGTCCTGGCACGCAACCTCCGTGGCGCGGACGCACAGCTTGTCGACGACAACCTGCGCGACAGCCTGGAAGCCCTGAAAAAGGAAATGGATCGACCGTTGCCCAACCGGGACAAGGTAACAGACCTGGCACGCAAGGCTGCGGCAGCCCTGGGCACGCGGCAGGCGACGTTTAACCGGCAGCAGCCGTGGGGCGGTCGGGACGTGCACAACTGGTTCGCCGGCGTCGAAGCCTTGGTCGACAAGCCGCCGCGCGAGCTGACACGCAACTGGGACAGCGCTTCCCAGGGATTCCTGGCGCTCGCGGCGCTGTATAACGGCATGACGGACCTCGATCCGAAGCTGGGCAACGCGGACACCGCCAAGCGGCTCCAGCGCATGCCCGTCGAGTTGCGGTTCCCCCACGGGTTCGACAGCCCGCGCGGCACGCAGCCGCCGTATTTCGTGTCGCCGAGCAAGACTCCCGAGAAATAGCCCCAGGGATGATGACCATGGCACTGACATCACGATCGGGACTGGCCTTGCTGTTCGGCATCACTTGCGCGGCAGCCGTGGCGGTCTGGCAGGGGGTTGCGGCAGAAGGTCCGCGGCTCGTGGCCCAGGGCAAGAAAGACGATGCAACCGCCAAGGAAAAGAAAGACCCCGAGCCGCCCAAGGTGCGGAACTTCTGGGGAGCCGAAGCTTGCATTCGTTGCCACACCGAGGGCCCCGGCGGCTCCGACGACGAGAACTTCGTCCTGTTGACCGAGTACACCACCTGGCGAACCCAGGACAAACATTCGTTCGCTTACCTGGTCCTCAAGGGAGCGCGTGGGCAGCGCATGGGCGAGCTGCTGCAGACCGACGTATCGAAAGACGTGGCCTGCCTCAGCTGCCATGCCATGAACACCCCACACCAGGACTCCAGCTTCGATATGCGCGATGGCGTCGGCTGCGATGGCTGTCACGGCCCCGCCCAGGACTGGATCGGTCCGCACCAGACGCGCGAATGGCGCTTGAAGTCGCCGGCCGAGAAAGAACAACTCGGCATGCGGAACCTGCGCGACCCCAGCGTGCGGACGGCACTGTGTGTGTCCTGCCACGTCGGCGACCCGGCCAACGGTAAGGTCGTGACGCACGCCATGTACGCCGCCGGCCATCCACCGCTGCCGAACTTCGAGGCTGCCACCTTCAGCCGCAACATGCCGCAGCACTGGCGCGATCGTCGCGACGTGCCGTTCCTCAAGGACTCGCCGGCGAAGATGGGCAACCTTGTCGTCAATGCCGAGCAGGTGCGCAAGAACTATCACATGAATGTCGCCGACTTCGCGCAATCGCAACTGGCCGTGGCCAGCAGCGTGGTCGGCCTGCGCGGCAGTATGACAGCGGTTGTCGGTCGATCGGACTTGAAGCTGGGCGATGAACGCGTTCGCTGGCCGGAGCTGACACTCAAGGGATTTGCCGATCTCAAGCTTCCCGACCT
The DNA here is from genome assembly GCA_019752375.1 of Gemmataceae bacterium. GTDB lineage: Bacteria > Planctomycetota > Planctomycetia > Gemmatales > Gemmataceae > JAIEMG01. Next base: position 9,434 of record JAIEMG010000274.1, read on the forward strand.
GTGGCCACAGGTGGCGATGGCGCAGTCCGATTGCTATGCGTGCCATCACGAACTACAGCGCCCGAGTTGGCGGCAACTGCGGGGCTACTCCGGCCCCCCCGGCCGTCCACAGCTGCGACCGTGGCCGATGACTCTGCTCAAGCAGGGCCTTGGGCTCGACGAATCGCGTCCGGAATTCGAAAAGCACCTGGCCGATCTGCACGCAGCCTGCAACGTCACACCCTTCGGCGAGCCCGCAAAGGTTGCGGACGCAGCCCAGACGCTCGAAAAGTGGACGCAGGGCCGGCTTGATGTGCTCAAGCTGGTCGACGCCAAATTCGACCGTCGCGAGCTGCTGACGCGGCTTTGCACCCTCGGTCCGAAGGACTTCCCGGACTACGATTCCGCCCGGCAGATCGTGGCCGCCATCCACGTCATTTACACCGAGTGGGACACCAAGCCCGAAGGCGCTGTAGAATTCGCCAAGGTCCTGAGCGAGCTGGAACAGGAGTTCCACCTCCGACCTGGCACGGGCCGAGCGGCACGGCTCCAACTGATCGTTCAGCAGATCAATGCCGGCCGCGGCAAGAAGTTCTTGACCACGGCGGCCGCGGTTCAGGCCGTCGAGCAGCTCAGCAATCGCGGGCTGGGAGAAGTGTTCCCGGACAAGCAGAAGCAGCAACTCAGCAATGCGGTGCGCGATTTCCTCTCCGCCCTGCGTGGCGACGGCGGCAAACGCATGAACGACGCCATCGAGAAGGACCCCGATGGCTTCCTCAAGGAGTTGCACACCATCAACGAGAAGGAACTGGCCGAAGCGATGAGCAAGCTCGCCGCCTACGATCCGTTTGTGTTCAAGAAACGCCTGGAGGAACTGGCGAAGCTGCTTGCGAAGTGATTCTGCGCGGGTTACGGTCGCCGATTCGCTTCTCGGACCGCGCCGACAATTGCAGATGTGGCAGTGACGATACTCCCAACGACGGAGCCAAACCCGCCGCCAAAGAGAACGCCCTGAAAGTATAGTCGACCGAAGAGTGAATCGCCCGATTGCGATTGATGGATGACCGGCGCGTTCCCCGACGTGATGGACGAAATAGTGGGGTATGTGGTCCAGCCGTTTGGCTGGGCGGGCTTGTCATTGTGCTGAATCAAATACGCCAGCGAAAAGCCGAGACCACCGCCGATTACGAGTCCGAGCACCGCACCGAACAGGACTCGTTTCATTGCCGCACTCCGCGGATTCTCGCATAGAGAAAGGCTCTACGGTCCGTGCCGAAAGACTCTCACCTGTAACACCGACACCGTGTTTCCATCCGCTTCAACACAAAAACTGACCGCTAGCGGTGGCACGAACATAATTCGCCGCCGCCCGGAGCGCGATTCACCGGTGTTGTGCGGGTCTCGGCTTAACACCAGATCTACCTGGTGGCTCGCGCCAGTGATCGCCTGACGCTGAGTTGGGTCACCTTGGAGCCAGCCAGTCGTTAATTCACTTAACGCTTGGTCTTCCCACCGGACTCGGAACATCACTGGCTCTCCAGCTTTTTCAGGTGCTCCAAGACCTGCTCAGTGGTGTGCCACTTGTTCGAGTTCTGGCGGCGGTCAAGTTCCTCCTCACTGATGTCCGGCGTCACCGGCACCCATTGCGACATGTCAATCGTCGGGACGAAGCGTCCGAGGACTCGGCCCGTGGGATCGCAAAGTTCCACTTCCTGATGAACCTTGTGAAGCGCGCTGGCCACGTAGGCATCGAGAGTAATTTGGGTCATGGTCTGATCCGCCTTCTCGAAGAATTTGGTACATCGGCCATTTTACCCCCAAGCGAGTCGTGCGATCAATACTCACGCCGTCGCGTCTCCCGGCACATCCCCAAGATGCGCCAGCACCAGCCGAATTTCCTCGTAAGTCACCTTCTCACCCAGCTCGATGTAGAGTGGTTTGAGCCGATCGGAGCCGACGCGTCGGGCTGCTGCGGCGACCTGTTGATACACGTCGTCCTTGATCCAGCAGGCGATGGACTTCGGGCGGTGCTCGCGGATGAAATCGGTCAGATAGTCAGTAACCGTCGAACGCGTGCGGCTGGTCTGGTGCATCACGTCGTCGATGGCCGCTTGCTGGCGAAAGAGGTCGAAAAACGGCTTGCGTTTCAGTTCACTCGTGGAAGCCGCGGGCTTGGGTGGGCCTTCGCGCTTCGGAGCAGCTTGCGCCACGTCCTGCGCGATGCCGCTCTGCCGGCAATGGTCCGCGATTACCTGGAGGAAGCGCGGACCGAGGTCGCGCAGCTTGGCTTCGCCGACGCCCGAGATCAACCACATCCGTTCCGCGTTGGATGGCCGTACCGCAGCCAGCTGACGCAGCGTCGCATCGTTGAAGATCACATACGGCGGCACGTTGCGTTCTTCGGCAAGTTGACGGCGCAGGTCGCGAAGGGTGGCGAACAGCTCTCGGTCCACCCCCTCCCAGGACACGTCATCGGCGGCGGACTTCTCCACCTTCTCGTCCTTCTTGCGCTTCACCGGTTGCACCAACCGCACCGAGCGCTCCTTGCGCATCACTTCCCATGAAGCCGTGTTCAGCTTGAGCACCGGGTACTCGTCGCCAACCTGCAGCAGCACGCCCTGGCCGATCAGTTGCTGGATCCACTCCTGGATAACGTACAGGTGATGCTCCTTGAGCAAGCCGAACGTCGTGAGCTTGTCGTGCCCGCGTTTCAGGATCATGTCGGACGTTCCACCCTGGAGTACCCGTGCGACATGTGAGACGCCGAACGATTCCTTGACGCGGGCCACGCACGAGAGGATCTTCTGCGCCACCACGTCGGCATCTTTGACCAGGGCCACGTCGCCCAGACAGATATCGCAAGCTCGGCATGCCCCGCCGGGATGCTTCTGGCCGAAATACTCGACAAGGGAGACGTGCCGGCACACGCCCGTACCGCAATAACGCATCATGTCCTGCAAATGCTTCATCGAGGCCGGCAGGAAATCAGGATGAACGCCCGGCTCCTCGGCCGACTTCTCGATGATCCACTTCCAGGTCATGAAGTCGGCCCCGGAGTAGAGCAGGACGCACTCCGCTTCCAGTCCATCGCGGCCGGCTCGGCCTGTCTCCTGCTGGTAGTGCTCCACCGATTTCGGCATGCCGGTGTGCAAGACGTAACGCACGTTTGAGCGGTCGATGCCCATGCCGAACGCAACGGTCGCCACGACGATGTTGCACGCTTCCTGGGTGAACGCTTCCTGGGCCAGTCGGCGTTCGTCCGATGTCATGCCGGCATGATAGGATCGAGCCTTGCAGCCACGCGCTACGAGGGCTGGGGTCAACTCGTCCACGTCCTTGCGGCGGATGCAGTAGATGATGCCGGCTTCGTTCGGGTGGCGGTCGATGACTTCCAGCACCTGCTTCATCAAATCGCGCCTGGGCACCACGCGGTACGTCAGGTTCGGCCGGTCGAAGTTGCCGACCAGCAACTCGGGCTGGCGCAGGCCGAGCTGGTTGATGATGTCCTGCCGCACCCGCTGGGTGGCCGTGGCCGTGTAGGCATGGATCGACACTTTCGGAAACACTTCGCGCAGCTTCATGAGCTGGCGATACTCCGGACGAAAGTCGTGCCCCCAGTGGCTGATGCAATGCGCCTCGTCGATGGCGAATGTGCGCACGTCGATCTGCCGCAACAGAGCCTGGAAGTTTGCCATCGCCAGCCGTTCGGGCGAGACGAAGAGCAATCGCACCGCACCCTGGCGGACGTCCGTCTCGTAGGCAAAGCGTTCGGTATCCGACAGCGAGCTATCGAGCTGCGCCGCCGGGACGCCGCAAGACCGCAAGCTGTCCACCTGGTCCTTCATGAGCGAAATAAGCGGCGAAACGACGACCGTGGTATCGCCCCGCAGCACCGCCGGCGCCTGGTAGCAGAGCGACTTGCCGCCGCCGGTTGGCAGGACGACGACCGAATCACGGCCCTCAAGCACCGCACGCATCGCCGGTTCCTGCAACGGCCGAAACGAGCGATACCCCCAGTGCTTGGTGATGACGGCTTTCAGAGCATCCAGCGTCATGTCGATTCACCACGAGAGGATGACAGACCCAGCGAGCAACTTGATCATCATACCGATGCCCGACGCTTGGCCGGAAACTGAATCGGTGTGGATTTTTGTTCATTATCGGTCGGGGTGGAGCGGTCGCCAAGAGGTTGATTGAGGACGTAGCCAACGGGGACCGGCTCAGCGCTGCGGCAAACGAATCCAAGCGATAGAATGATTCGGATTGTCGCCCTAAATTCGCGAGAAACCGCCATGGCGACTCTTCTGCTCGAAAACGTGCCCGACGATCTGTATCACCGTATCGAGCAACTAGCGTCCGTCGAGCAAGTTCCGGTCGCCGACGAGGCGGTGCGGCTGTTGCAAGAAGCGGTTCAGCACCAGACTACCAGCACTTCGTCAACTGACCGCTCTCAACGTGAGATTCTGGATGACGTGATGAAGGGTCGTTTCGCAGCACAACCTGGTCTGCCAACCGTGGCTGATATGCTCCGAGAGGACCGTCAGCGATGAACCCACTGCCACTGGTCTGCGTAGTCGATGCCAGTGTCGCGGCCCAACTCTACATTCCGGAACCGCTCACACCCATCGCCACAATCCTATTTCACCAGCTGGTGACCGATCCGGCTACGACGCTGCACGTGCCTGACCTCTTCTTTATCGAGTGCGCGAACATATTTTGGAAATGCGCCCGGCGGGGCGGTTGTTCTTCGGCCGCAGCGACGGCTGCGATGGCGAACATTTCAGCCTTGCGCCTGCAACGCACGCCGACATTCGAGTTGACGGCCGACGCGATGCCTATTGCCCACGGCTACGACCTGACTGCATACGACGCCTGTTACGTGGCGTTGGCGTATCGCCTCGGCGTCGCGCTCGTTACTGGCGACCAGCGACTGGTCAACAAACTGGCGGGCAGCGCTTACACCGTGACGTGGCTGGGGGCGTGGGTGCCGCCTGCAGGAACGCCCTGATGGTCAGCGTGCGAGAGCTCATGGACATCGCAATTCCGCCCGCTTTCGGTACGCCTCGTCACCATCCAGCGTGCCTTCTTGCTCGATGTTGCGCTCCCCCTCGACGAGAAGTGCGTCCAGCTCACCGATGCCAAAGTCGCCGAGATGTTCTTGCTGATCGAGCGTCAGGATGGCGGCAGCCACGACATCCTCCCGCGTAGCATACTTGCCCGACTTCACGCGGTCGTCAATCAGCTTCTGAACCTCGGCGGTCAGCGAGAGATTCATGAACATATCTCCGTCGATAACGTCCAATTATACTTCGCGCGGTAGAGAATGATTGTGTTCGGTGGGCCAGACACTCTTGTCTGGCCGGCCAGACAAGAGTGTCTGGCCCACCTTGCCAGGTATCAATTCGGCCCGCGTGCAGTATAGTTAGATGCGACACGTCACTCGTTAGCGCTGCCATCCTCCCTCGTCCCCTCCGCCCCCAGAAACACATCAATATGTCCCTTCAACACCCGATCCAACCGCCCGGTACTCCTTCGTGAGCGCAGGTCGCGTACCAGGGGCGATGGGCCCAGGATATAGCGGCGGACGAACGTCGGCGAATTTCCCAGCTCCGCGGCGGCGCGGGCGGCTTCAACGCGCGCGATCAAGAGCGGGCGAAGACGTTCGACGGCCTGGGTCTTGGTGCCGTCGGTCCAGGCCCGCAGCGCGGTCATCGACGGCACGTGCAGGAGCTGCACGTCGAAACGCGGTTTGGGTAGCAGGCGGCCTTGCACGTCGGTCAGGGGCTGGACCTCGACGCGGATCACATCGCGGTCGGGGGCACGCTGGCGGCCCGTGCGTCCCTTACCGCGGCCGCGCGAGACCTGGTGCAGGCCCGCTTCGTTGGCCAGCAGGGCAAAAGCACCGGCGCCGCTCAGGAGCAGGGTCAGGGCGTCCTCCGGTGGCGTGCCGCCGCGACGATCATCGAGGACTTGCGCTTCCAGGCCGCGCCGTCTCGCCAGGCCGTCGTACATGCCGGCGAGCCGGCCGACGGCGTCGAGGCCGACGCCGCGCGAGGCCACCAGCGTCAGGCTGACGTAGGCGTCGCCCAGGTCGCGGGCGTCGCGGCAGGCGGCCAGGAACGCGGCGTGTCGGGCCCGGCTCTCCAGGGAATCGATGCGTTCTTCGAGCTGCGCCGCGTTGGGGATGAAGTTACGCCGCGGCCGCAGCGCTTCCGCCTCATTGCGGATGGCGCGCTCCAATGCGTCCAGCGAGGCGAACAGTAGCTGTCCATTCTGTGCGCAGGGCAGAGCGGCCTGAGCGCCTCAGGTTCACTTGGCCGCCCTTGGAGGTTTC
>JAIEMG010000237.1 GCA_019752375.1 Gemmataceae bacterium
CGCGCGGGCGGTCCGTGTGTTGAAAACGTGGTATACTTCACGCGGGAGAGAATGGCTGTGACCGGTGGGCCAGACACACTTGTCTGGCTGGCCAGACAAGAGTGTCTGGCCCACCTTGCCAGATATCGTGGCACCCTTCGCGCATGGATCCTGCATAGCTTGTGACGCAGGTGCATAATATAGATATTGTTACATCCCAGGCCGACGCTTGTGCATGGCGCAAGCCGATGTTGCACCGCCTTGAGGAATTCCTGCATTTTCTAGCGCAACATCGCCTAACGCACCGGGTTTTCAACCTATAGTTGGTAGATTGGGGTTGCGCACTCCATCCTTCCCGCACGCTGCATGCCGCACCCGCCAACGATGCCCCGCCGGTCCCGCCTTCGGAGGATCGAACCAATGACAGCCGTATCCCTTGCTCGCTTGGGTGCGATTTGCACGCTGGGCCTGGGTTGGTTTTTTGCACTTGCGCCCGTGGCTTCCGCGGCGGTTACGCTGCCGGGTGGCGCGGTGGTGGAGAAGGTCGATTTCGAACGCCACATCATGGGGCTCTTTGGCCGCATGGGCTGCAATTCGGGCTCCTGCCACGGCTCGTTTCAGGGCAAGGGCGGCTTCCGGCTGTCGCTGTTCGGTTACGATCCCGAAAAGGACTATGCGGCCCTGACGCGCGATTCCCTCGGCCGGCGCATCAATCCCGTGGACCCCGACCGCAGCCTGCTGCTCCTCAAGGCGACCGGCCAGGCGGAGCACGCGGGCGGGAAGCGCTTCGGCGTCGATTCCTGGCAGTACAAGCTCTTCCGTGCGTGGATCGTCGATGGCTATGGCTGGAGTGCGAAGAGCGGCGAAGTGGCAGAGGTCATCGTTTCGCCGGCCGAACAGGTCTTCACCAAACCGGGGCAGACCGCGCAGCTGATGGTCAAGGCTCGCTATGGGGACGGCAGTGTCGAGAACATCACGGCGGTCTGTGATTTCCGCACAAACAACGACGCCATCGCGGACGTCACGTCCCTGGGCGAAGTCAAGTCGCTCCGTCCGGGCGACACGGCCATCATCGTCGCCTATCGCGGCACCGTGTTGCCGGTCCGCGTGCTGGTGCCGACCGTTCCCGCCGAGGGGTTCAAATACCCCGACGTGCCCCAGGTCAACTACATCGACCGCGAGGTTTTCGCCAAGTTGCAACGGCTGAACATCGTGCCGTCCGACCTGGCGGGCGATGCCGAGTTCTTGCGTCGCGTGACGCTTGACACCATCGGCTGCCTGCCGACGCCCGAGGACGTGCGTGCCTTCCTCGCCGACCAGGCGGCCGACAAACGCGCGAAGAAAATTGACGAGCTGCTTGCCCACCCCATGCACGCGGCCCTGTGGGGCACCAAGTTCAGCGACATTACGGGGAACGACACGCTGGCCCTCGAACAACCGGCCCCGTTGCGAAGCAAGCGCAGCCAGATGTGGCACGATTGGTTCCGCAAACGGGTTGCCGACAACATGCCCTACGACCAGATCGTCAAAGGCGTGCTGACCGCCACGAGTCGGGGTGAGTTGTCCCCCGAAGACTGGATCAAGCAGGTCAACGAACTGGATGAGGCGGCGGGCAAGGGCTTCACCAGCAACTACGCGGAGCGATCCCATCTCGACCTGTTCTGGCGGCGGCAACAGAACGTCGCCATCGAGCAATGGGGCGAGAAGACCGCAGCTGCATTCATGGGCATTCGGCTCGAGTGTGCTCAGTGCCACAAGCATCCGCTCGATCGCTGGACACAGGCCGACTACCGTGCCTACGCGAACATCTTCACGCAGGTGACGGTCGGCATCTCCCCGGACGCCAAGAAGGCGATTGACGAGGAGAACGCCAGTCGGCGCAAGAACCCGATCCAGGTCGGCAATCAGAAGGTGCCGTTGCTGATCCGCGAGATGTTCATCGGACCGGCGCGCGTGTCGTTGCGGCATCCCGACACGAACGAGCCCCTACCGGCCAAGGCGCTGGGCGGTCCGGAAATCAAGGTGCAAACTGGTAAGGACGCGCGGTTGGAACTGTACGAGTGGATGCGCGCGGATGACAATCCCTTCTTTGCCCGCAGCTTCGTGAACCGCGTGTGGGGCCACTACTTCGGCATGGGCATCGTGCATCCGGTGGACGATTTCTCCCAGGCCAACCCGCCGTCCAACCCGAAACTCCTCGACGCCCTGGCCAAGGACTTCGTCGAGCACAAGTTCGACATCCGCTCCATCGAGCGGACCATCCTGAATTCGCGCGCTTATCAGCTGACGGCAACTCCCAACGAGACGAACCGCCTCGATCGGAACAACTTCTCGCGCAGCTTCGTGCGGCCGCTGATGGCCGAGGTGGTCGTGGACACTCTGAACTCGGCGCTGGGCGTCACGGAAAGCTTCGGCAATGATGCACCCGCCGGCTGGCGTGCCATCGAAGTCGGCAGCAGCCAGATCCAGAGTCCCGCCGTGGCACATGTGCTGCGAGTCTTCGGTCGGCCGCCGCGCACCTCGGCGTGCGATTGCGAACGGGCGATGGAACCGGCATTGCCGCAGACGCTTTACCGCATGACCGACCCCAGCTTGCTGGCCAAGTTGAAGGCTCCCACGGGGCGGCTTCAACTGCTGCTCAAGAGCGAAAAGTCGGACGAACAGATCCTCGAAGACCTCTTCCTTGCGACGCTGACGCGGATACCTTCGGAACGAGAGAAAAAGGTATTTGCCGAGGTCCGAGCCGGCACGAAGGATCGCGAGAAGGCGTTCACCGATGCACTGTGGGCGCTCATCAACACGCGGGAGTTTATCCTGAACCATTAGATCCCGGCGAGCGGGGGCGTTAGCCCCCTGAGGACCCGCCGGGTAGATTCATCAAAACCAATTCACCGTCCCTGCCAGGTGCCCTGACAAGGGGGGACGCACGGGGGAAGTCAGGGCCGCACGAAAGGACCACTCTCATGGCATCGCGCTTGCGGACGGACTGCGAAGGCTTCCATCGCCGCGACTTCCTCAAGGTCGGCGCGGCGGGGCTCCTCGGCCTCAGCTTGCCGCAGATCTTGCAGCTGGAGGCCCAGGCCAAGGAATCGCCCAAGAACAAAAAGGCAAATGCCGTCATCATGGTCTGGCTGGCCGGCGGCCCCGCGACCATCGACATGTGGGACCTCAAGCCCGAAGCTCCCGAGGGAATTCGCGGCGAGTTCAAGCCGATCGACACCAAGCTCGAAGGCTGCCGAATTTCCGAGCACCTGCCGAAGATGGCGCAGGTGACCGACAAGACCACGATCATCCGCTCCCTCTATCACACGATCCCGAACCACGGCCCAGGCACGGTGTGGATGACGACCGGCAACAAGCCGACGCCGGCACTCCAGTATCCCGCGCTCGGCTCCCTGGCCACCAAGCTGATGCCGGCCGAAGCGGGGGTGCCTCCATACGTGACGTTCAGCGAATTGCGCAATGGATCGGCGGGGCAGGCCGGCTTCCTCGGCACTGCTTACAATCCGTTCTCCGTCGAAGGGTCGCCAGGTGACGGCAAGGGCAAGGGTGCAGCGGCCAACTTGCGGGTTCGCGGCATCACGCTGCCGACCGGCTTTACGCTGGAAGAACTGGAGAACCGCGACAAGCTCCTGCGCGGCTTCGACAGCCATTTTCAGGACCTGGACAAGGCGTCCGACCTTGCGGAGGGCCTCGACACGTTCCACAAGCAAGCGCTGGAAATCCTGCGTTCGGACAAGACCAAGAAGGCGTTCGATCTCGCCCAGGAAAAGCAAGAGTTGCGCGACCGCTACGGCAGCAATCCGTTCGGCCAAGGCGTGCTGGCGGCTCGTCGGCTGGTTCAGGCCGGTGTGCGCTTCGTCACCATCAGCCTGGGCGGCTGGGATACGCATGCGGGCAACTTCACCAGCTTGAAACAGCGGCTGCTGCCCCAAGTCGACCAGACTCTATCGGCGTTGATCGAAGATCTGGAACAGCAGGGCATGCTGGACCGCACGATCGTTTACTGCGCCGGCGAGTTCAATCGCACGCCAAAGGTCAATCCGCGGGCCGGTCGCGATCACTGGGCACGCTCGATGGCGGTCGTCCTCGCGGGCGGCGGCTTCAAGCGCGGCTACGTCCACGGGAGCACCGACGCGCAGGGCATGGCCCCCGGTTCCGACGCGTGCACGCCGGATGACGTGGCCAGCACCATGTTCCAATGCCTGGGCATCGAGCCGGGCACCGAGTTGCAAACGCCCACCGGACGGCCTATCCAGCTGTTCCGCGAAGGCAAGGTGATCGAGAAACTGCTCGCATAAGCACTCGTTGTCGCGTACGGGGCCCGGGAGTCGCCGCTCCCGGGCTCGTTTTTTTGAGTCGACCTTCGCAATGTCGCCTTGGTCCGGCTACAATCGCATGCGCTCGCGAGCGACACTCTCCTCGCCAAACGAGGTTGTTTACTGCCACACCCATCGATCCCCACAGCGGAGGTATGAAGCCATGGTTCCGCGACACCTGGTCGGCGCGATGCTGGCACTTGGGCTGGGACTGGGTTGCCCGCTGTTCGTCGCCTCCGCACTTCCGCAAGGCGCGGACAAGGAACGGATCGACAAACTAGTCTCACAGCTCGGAAGCCAGGTTTTCACCGAGCGCATGGCAGCCACGCAGGAACTGGACGCGATCGGCGCTCCAGCGCTGGAAGCGCTGAAGAAGGCCGCCACAAGCAACGAGCCCGAACAACGGCGCCGCGCCGAGGAGTTGGTTGCGCGGATCGAACGTCGGGTCGAAGCGCAGCGACTGCTGGCGCCGACCCGTGTGCGCCTGGTCTGCAAGGACACGCCTGTTGCCGATGCCGTCGCCGACCTGGCAAAAAAGAGCGGGGTCAACGTGATCCTGACCACCCCCGCGCAGGCGAAGGAACGCAGGGTAACGCTCGATACGGGCGAGGCAAGCTTTTGGCAGGCTCTCGACCTGCTCTGCCACCAGGGCGGTCTGATCGAAGTGGGCTCGGTGGATGTGCCATTGCGCGTTGGCGACATTCAACCGCCGCAGGCCGCAGCCGGCATTGGTCAGGTCCTTCTTGCGGACGGCAAGCCGCTCGACCTGCCCACGCAGCATGCCGGCGCCGCCCGCATCCGAGCGCTGCCGCCGAATACTCCGGTCCTTGCCTCACCGCGCGGCCAGGGCGAAATCCTGTTCGCCCTGGGAGCTCGCCTGGAGCCAAGGGTTCAATTTCAGAGCATGAAAGGCGCGCAAATCGACAAGGCCCTCGATGACCAGGGGCAAGACCTGATGCCGATCGCGGCGTCGGACCCCGCGGCTCCCGTGGATCAGCCGGTCTTCATTGGCAACGTCGGCGGCATGGCACGCGGGATCGTCGGCACCGGTGACCACCAGGCGCCGGTGCGGCTAAAGGTCGGGTCGAAGCCGTCGAAGACCATCAAGGAACTGACGGGCAAGATCTCTGCCGAGGTACGAACAGCCCCCGAACCGGTGATGGTGGTGGACGATGTTTTCAAAGCGGTTGGTAAGACCGTCAAGGGCAAGCAAGGTGGCACCCTGACCCTTGCGGCGATGGAGCGCCAGGATGATGGTTTGTTCATGGTGCGGGTGGAGCTTCAACCACCTCCGGATGCGGCTGATCAGCCAATCCTTCGCGCCCGCATTCGCCGCGGTGCACTGTTGATCCAGCCAATCATGCCACAGGGAATGCAGATTCAGGTCCAGCAAGCGGGTGGCGGCTTTGGCTTCGTCGGCGACTCGATGGGCATCACACTCCTGAACGCCAAGGGACAAACGATGCAGCTGGTGCAAACGCCCAGTCGCACCTTCAAGCTCGCCAACATGGTCGCCACCCACGAGCTGACTTTGGTCTTCAAACCACAAGAAGGCCAAGGCGATCCAGCCAGGCTCGTCTATTCCACGGCGCGAATCGTGACACTGGAGGTGCCGTTCACCCTCAGGGACGTACCATTGCCTTGATCGATCCGCGCTCTGGCTCAAATTTCATGCCGTGGCAAGAACCGGTGCCGTCCTCGACCGTAGCGAGCGAACGCAGAACGTCGTCTCATCCCGTACGATCGCGCCAAATCACCGGTTCGTTTTCCCCGCCAAGCTCGTCCTGTAAGTGAGAGCGGTTCGGGAGTGACTCACCCCGATTCGCACCGCTCTTGGATGCCTTGCGTAGAATCGAAAGCGGACTGGATTCCCCCATCCACCATCAAGGTGCTTTCTTCATGCGTATCGCTGCCTGGGTACTGAGCGCCGGTCTCGTCGCGGCACTGGTTTGCCCCCAGGCCGTCCTGGGTGAATCGCAGCCCGACTCCATCGCGCACCTTGTTAAGCAACTGGGAAGCATCCGGTTTGCCGAGCGGCAGGCAGCATTGCAGTCCCTCGACGAAATGGGCACCGCCGCACTCGACCAACTACGTCCGGCGACCCAAAGCACCGATCCGGAAATCCGCCGGCGTGCCTTGGAACTAGTCGAGCGCATCGAGAAGCGATCCGAGACGGGCCGAGTGCTGGCGCCGCGTCGCATTCGCCTCGTCTATGCCGATGCGAAGCTTTCGGATGCCATCGCGGACCTCGCTCAGAAGACTGGTGTGCGGCTGGAAATGGATGCCAGCAAAGCCGCGTGGCTCCAACGCCGGATCACGCTGGATACGGGCGACGTGGCACTCTGGGACGCCGTCGAACTGTTCTGCCGGACGGCCGGTGTGGTCGATCGCAGCCTCCTTCCACAAAGTGCGGGACCGGTCAAGGAGATCCGAGAAACCGATCTCAAGGATCAGATGTTCAAGAAGCTGGTCGCCACGGACGTGCAGTTGACCGATCCACAGAAACCGACGCTGACGATTCACGTTACCCCTGGTTCCGGCCCGGTCGTTCCGACATGCCGCAGCGGTCCCTTGCGGATCCGCGCTCTGAACAACGCCGTCCCTGGCTGGGGCCAGACGCCCGGCACCACCGAACTTGTCTGCTCGCTGGACGTGACGCCCGAGCCTGGAAGTCAGTGGCTTGGCATCATCGAAGTTCGCATCGACAAGGCGATCGACGGCTGTGCCCAGGAATTGAGCCAGGTCATCAACCACGAAACGGCGGGCGGCAACGTGTACGGCTGGGGCAACCCCATGCTGATTCGCAGACAGATGCAGATCAACTTCGACGGCTACGGACCGGCAGCAAGCTCTACCAATCAAATTGACGTGCGGCTCTGGGCCGGGAAAAAGCCTTCGGTGTCATTGAAGCGATTGCAAGGCGCGATCGTCGGCCAGATGAAGACCGAGCCCCAATCGCTGATCGAGGTTGCGGACATCCTGAAGGCAAGTGGACGTGAATTCCAAGACAAGAACGGCACCACGCTTCAGATTCTGCAAGTTGAATCGCAGAAGGACGGTGTGGTGAAGGTCCAGTTCCAGCTCAGTGGCACCCCGGACGACGGGGGTATGGGCATGGGTGGCCGTTTCGCGAAGCCAATGATTCGCTCGGCGGGCCAGTTCCAGAACTTGTCGCTCCGCGATGGCAAAGGACGGCCCTACGCATTGCTCAACATGGAGAACGATGGCGGTCCACGCTTCTTGCAGAACGGCGGCATGCTGCACACGGCGACGATGTATTTCCAGGTCCAGGCAGGGCAGGGGGAACCAGCCACGCTGGTACTGACGGGCCGACGCACCGTCTGGGTCGAGGCGCCTTTCGTGCTCGAGAACGTGCCGATGCCGTAGTGCAGGGTTCCAGACCCACACTTCTTTGCTTATCCTGCCCCGCCGTTCCACCCTGGGAACGGCGGGGCTTATCGTTCGGGTTGCAAGAATCCTACTGCCTGCCTACAATCCCGCCCGCTCTGCGCCCCGCGGACAGGGAGGCCAACGGCAGCGATGGACCCGGAATCGACCGCTCCACACCGGACAGGGCTGGTCCCGCGACTTCTTGCAGGACTGGTCAACACCGTTTGCAATCGGCCCCGAGCCGTGTTGGTCGTTGCGCTGCTCTGCTGCGCGGCCTCTGCCTATGCCGCGACCTTCCATCTGCAGTATCAGACGCAGCGCAGCGATCTCATCAGCCCGCACAAGGACTGCCAGCAGCGCTGGCACCAGTACCTGGCCGAGTTCGGCGACGACGACGACATGGTCGTCTGCGTGCAAGGCGGCGATCGAAAGCGCATGGAACTAGCACTTGACTCCGTCGCTGCACGAGTGCGCGAACAGCCGCAGCTGTTCGATCGCTTGTTTTACAAGGTGGACCTGCGCGGACTGCACAATCGCGCCCTTCTTTTCCTGCCGGTCGAGCAGATCAAATCGATTCAGGACAACCTGCAGAGTATGAAGCTGCTGCTGGAGTTTGCACCGATCAGCTGGCGGTCGCTGTCTCTGCTTTCCTTGCTGCGTGAGACACGTCATCGGCTGGCACAACTCGACATGGAACGGCCGCTCAGCACATCGGACACGCAGTTTCTCATGCAGTTCCTGGCCATCACACGCACGGCCTCCGCGACGCTCGATGACCCCGCCGAGTACAAGAACCCCTGGGGCGCCCTGCTCACACAGCAGCCGGAGCAGAAGGACCTGATGGCCGAGCCTCAGTACTTCTTCAGTGGCGACGGCGGCCTGGCGTTCCTGCTGGCCCGACCCGTCAAGGAAGTTGGTTCGTTCACGGCTGCCGAGAAGAGTGTCGCCGCCATGCGGCGGATCGTCGCCGAGGTGAAGCCCGAGTTCCCCGAGATCGAGTTCGGCCTGACGGGACTTCCGGTACTCGAAACAGACGAGATGGTCGCCGCCCAGCGCGACACGCACATCGCATCCGTCCTCGCCATCGGCGGCGTGCTGCTCCTCTTCTTCTTGGTCTATCGGAGCGTCTGGTATCCGCTGCTCACCATTGTCACGCTGCTGGTCGGCACCGCCTGGGCCATGGGCTGGGTGACGCTGACGGTCGGACACCTGAACATCCTGTCGGCCACGTTTGCCGTCATGCTTATCGGCATGGGCGACTACGGCGTGCTCTGGGTGATGCGCTACGAGCAGGCTCGGCAGCAAGGGATGGACGTGCGTGCGGCGCTGTTACACACAACGACGCACGTCGCCGTCGGCAATCTGACTGCGGCGGCGACCCTGGCCCTGGCATTCTTTGCAGCCATGTTTGCCGACTTCAAGGCCGTGGCCGAGCTTGGCTGGATCGCCGGCTGCGGAGTGCTGCTGTGCGCCCTTGCGTGCTTCACAGTCCTGCCGGCGCTTTGCATGATCTTCGATCGTCGTGTGATCGACGCGCAACCTGACGACGCCGAAGCCAGCTTGCGACTCTTTTCTCCGCTCGCAAGTGCGCCCGCGGCACCTCGATCCTGGCTGCCCTGGATTTCCCGCCATCCGCGCTGGGTGATTGGCGGAGGAATTGCCACGGTCCTCGCGTTGGCGGCAATGACTTTGGGCGTGCGCTACGATCACAACCTGTTGCATCTCCAGGCGCGCAATCTCGACTCGGTGAAGTGGGAAATGACGCTCATCGAGCACACGGCGGGAGCGAGCTGGCATTCGCTGAGCTACACCAGCACGCCGGAAGAGGCGTTGGCGCTGAAGGCTCGCTACGAGAAGTTGCCGGAAGTGAGCCGCGTCGTCGAGGTCGCGTCGCTCGTGCCGCGCGATCAGGGTCACAAGCTCGAAATGCTGCGAGACATTCAGGCGCGCCTGCGCCGCTTGCCGCCGCGCGGCGTGCCGATTGCCCACAGCCCACCAGACCTTGACGAGATCAAGCAAGAGTTGGCCGGGCTGATTACCTGGCTGCGCCCCGTCATCAAGTCGGGCCGGCATCCCGTCCTGACAGAGCTGAATTCCAGCCTGCTGGCCCTGCACCGGCGAGGCGACCCCATCATCCCCTGGGAGGGAAGTCTGGAAGATTTCATCGCTCAACTGGAATTTGAGCGACGGGTTGCCTCACGGCTGGGTGAGTTCGACGAACGGCTGGCATCCGACCTGTCCGAAGACCTGCACCGGTTGCTCGATGTGTCAACGCCGGCGGCCATCACGCTCGCCGACATGCCCGCGGACCTGCGCGAGCGCTATATCGGCAAGAACGGCAAATGGCTGCTGCGCGTGTTCGCCCGCGACTGCTTGTGGGACTTCCCGCCGCTGGAGCACTTCGTCGAGCAAATCCGCACCGTCGATCCGGAGGCCACGGGTAAGCCGTTTGCGACCGTGGAAGGCCTGCGGGCGATGAAGAACGGGTTCCAGTGGGCCGGCGTCTATGCATTGCTGGCCATTATCGCCGTGCTGTTCCTCGATTTCCGTAAGCCGCGCCACACACTCATCGCACTGACTCCGCTTGTCATGGGCGTCATCATGACGCTTGGCATCATGGGAATCTGCCGGCTACCCCTGAACCCCGCCAACATGATCGCGTTCCCGCTGATCCTGGGCGTCGGCGTCGACAACGGCGTTCATGTCCTGCACGACTACCTGATTCGCCGGCGCAAGGGCCTGACATCGATCAGCTACCCAATTGGCCGCGGCGTGCTGGTCAAGGCAATGACCACCATGATCGGATTCGGTGCACTGATGATCTCAACACAGCAAGGGTTGGTGAGCCTCGGCTTCATTTTGGCCCTGGGAGTCGGCTGCTGCATGCTCACATCGCTGGTGTTCCTGCCGGCGGTATTGAACCGCCTCGGCACGCGACACCGGGCCGCGGAACGTCGGGCAAGCGTCCGACCGCGACTGGCCGCGTAGAAACCGCCCGAGCGAAGAGAGGAAGTGGACCGAGCTGGCGGTGCTAACATGGTGGGCAAGCTATTTGGGAGCGCGGATCGAGAGCCGATAGACGTGGGCCGGACCGCCCTGGTCGTGGGCATCAGTCAGGCTGAGATAATAAGTGCCGGCCGCGGGCAAGGTGATGTCAATCAGAGAATCGGCGGAGTCGTTGTGATCGTCATTCGTCGCCACGGTATTGCCCTTGGCGTCGTAGAGCGTCAGGATCGAATCGAGGGCCGAGCCGTGGCGGGCGGCCAGGACTTCGCAGAGGATTCGCTGCCCGGCTTGTCCCTCGAAGCGGAAGACGTCTACGTCTTGCGATTGACTGATCGCTCCATCGATCGTCTGTGGCACCTGCACCGGCTGCGCCTGGCGGAAGCCGTTGTTGGGCTCTTTCTCCGGCACCGGTGCTGGCTCCCCGTTGATGAGGAGTCGATGCGGCGCGCTCATTCCCGTCGGCGCAATGATAACGAATGACGCATCGGAAACGGGCATGCCGGCAGGCAGGATGATTTCCGCTTCGAGCTGAGTGTCGCCGACCTGTGCCGGTTCCTGTTTCTGTGGCGGGGCGGACTTCCCCTTGCTGAGGATCTTGACTTCCACACGCGGATCGAAGAAACGCACCTCGGAAGCCACATCCAGCTTGAGGCCGCGGATGGCGACCTTCGTCTTGGCGCCCGGTGCGATGCCCAGGGGAATGGCGACGGCGACCGCAGGCGCCTCGGTCTTGGGCGGCTTCTTCTCCTGCGCAACGGTGGGCGGAAGGGAGAGCAGAAGGATGGGGAGGCAGGCGCCTTGCAGCAGTCGTCGCATGGTGTCCCCGATCGCTTCCAGACGGAGTTCCAATCCAACGCACGCCAGTGGCATTCTCAGGCAAACAGCTCGCGCACGGCTTCGCCCTTGTCGAGGATCTCTTGCGGGCGGCCGTCGGGTGCGGGCAGCATTTTGCGCGGGTCGATGCCAAGCGTGTCGTAGATGGTGTAAGCGACGTCTGCCGGCGCCACCGGGCGGCGCGTGACGTACGCGCCCTGTTTGTCCGTCTGGCCCAGGACCAGGCCGCCACGAATCCCGCAGCCGGCGAAGAGCAGCGATGCGGCATGGCCCCAGTGATCGCGGCCGACGTCCTTGTTGATCTTTGGCGTGCGACCGAACTCGCCGAATGCGACCACCAACGTGTTCTCAAGCAGCCCGCGGCCGTGCATGTCATCGATCAGCGTCGAGAAGCCGCGGTCGAATTCCGGCAGCTTGTTGCCCAACCCGTCCCAGATCTTGGCGTGATGGTCCCAACCGCCGTAGTTGACGGTCACGAAGCGCACGCCGCGTTCAATCAGACGCCGACCGAGCAAGCAGCTCTGGCCAAACGTCGTGCGCCCATATCGGTCACGCAGCCGGTCGCCTTCCTGCTCGATGGCAAAGGCATTGCGCGCCTCGGTGGAGAGGATCATCGCCGAAGCGCGCTGATGAAACTCGTCGTAGGTCGCAATCTGGTCATTGCCCTGCACACGCTGGGCAAGCCCGTCCACGGCCTTGAGCAAGTTCTCTCGGCGTTCGGTGCGGCGCGGCGTCAGGGCCTCGGCCGGCGACACATCTTCCACCTTATAGTTCGCCTGACTGGGGTCGCCCGCCTTGAACGACTCATAGCGTCCGCCCAGATACGCACTCTTGCCCAGTTCCCAGGTGAACGATGGGTTGCGCGGAATGGACACGTACGGCGGCAGCGTGGTCTGGAACCCGGTTTCATGCGCGACCACCGCACCGATGGCCGGGTAATCGCCAAATGCGGATCCGAATCGGCCCGACATGGCCCAGTTCGTTGCCGTCTCGTGATGGTCGTTGTTGTGGGCGCCCGAACGCACCAGGGCCACCTTGTCCATCACCCGAGCTATGTTCGGCAACAGCTCGCCGATGCGCAGGTCGGGCACCGTGGTTGCGATGGTGCTGTATTTGCCCTTCACCTCCGGCGTCGCGTCGGGCTTGGGATCGAAGCTGTCGTGATGGGATAGGCCGCCGCCCAGGTAGACCAACAGGACCGAACGGCGTGCCTTCGCCTTTGCGGCCGGCGCGGCACTTGCCTCAGCCTGCATCAGCCGCGGCAAAGACAGGCCGAATGCGCTCAGCGCGCCCACACGCAGCACGTCGCGGCGCGACGCGCCGTCGCAGCGAGAAGTTCGGCGTCCCATCACGATGTCCAGCATCACACACCCCCGATTGAAGCCGCAAATGCCCGCATCGACGCGGACGTCGTTCAATGATTGAAGGCAAATTCCTTGGAGTTCAGCAAAGCCCAGAACAGGTCGCGCAGAACCTCTTCCCGATTGTCTTCGGCAAGGCTCTTCTTGATCGCATCCATCGCAGTCGGCGGCGGCAACTTGGAGAGCGTCGCCAGGAACAGCTCTTCGACAATCTTGCCGTCGTCCGTCTTGTCCTTGAGCAACTGCGACAACCGGCCCTCGGCGGCGCGGACCTTTTGCACCACGCTCTGGCCGTTTTGCAGATGCAGCAGCTGCGGCATCGTCACCTCGCCGCTGCGCTCACAGGCGCACGCAGTAACTCGTTCCGACCGGCCGAACAGGCTGAGGAAGTACGATCTTAAGCCCGGCTCGGGGAGCTGGATCGCCCGGACTCCGGTGGGATAACCCGGGAAGCTGTCGGCCACCTGCGTGCTGTGTGCCAGAGCGTCGAGCAACACTTCCGCGGGCAAGCGGCGGGCGTAGTAGTGGGAATAGAAGCGGGTGTCGTTGGCATTGCCTGGCCGGGTCTCCGAGCTGAGCTGGTACGTGCGTGAGTTCAGAATCGTCCGCATCAAGTGCTTCAAGTCGAACTTCTTGGCCACGAACTCGCGGTTGAGCGCTTGCCAGAGTTCGGGGTTGGTCGGCGGATTGCTGGCACGCAGATCGTCCACCGGCTCGACGAGGCCGACGCCCATGTAATGCCGCCAGATGCGATTGACCATCGCGCCGCTGAAATACTCGTTCTTCGCATCGGTCATCCACGCGGCAAGGAAAGTACGGGGATCCTGAACCGGATCGATGTTCGTCTGCGTGCGATCGAGCGGCTGCGGCTTGAGGAACCGGCCGGTCCGCGGCTGCGTCACGCCGATGGGATTCTTGTCGGTCTGCGGATTGCCGGTGCCCAGTCCGAGCGTCGTCACGCCCTTGCCCGGTTCCTTGCGATCGAACTTCATGCGCGAGAAGAAGCCGGCAAAGTGGTAGTAGTCGTCCTGCGTGTACTTTTCCAGCGGGTGGTTGTGGCATTGGGCACACCCGATGCGAGTGCCGAGAAACGCCTGCGCCACAGACGCGACGACTTCGGACTTTTCCGCCTGCCGATGCTCGCCCACTGTGACGATGTAATAGCCGATGGCGGGGTTGTCGCTGCTCGTGCCGCTGGCGGTCAGCACCTCGCGCACCAGCTCGTCCCAGGGTCGGTTGGCCGCCAGCTGCTTGCGTAGCCATTCGTGGAAAGCACGCACTCCCTTGGTGCCGCGCACATCGTGATCGCGTTCCCGACGGTTCTGAAACAGGTCACCCAACTGCAATGCCCAGTAATCGACGAATTCGGGTCGCTGCAGCAATGCGTCGATGGCGACTGCCCGCTTGTCGGCACGTTTGTCCGCGAGGAACGCTCGCACCTCAGGCGGCGTGGGCAGCGTGCCTATCGTGTCGAGGAAGGCACGACGCAGGAATTCCTCGTCGCTGCACAGCGATGAAGGTTCAATACGCAGTGCGGCGAGCTTGTTGAAGACGTGCTCGTCAACGAAGTTATTGCGTTGAGCCAGAAGTTCCTGGGCCACGGGCTTCTCGTGGGGCGCCGTCATGATGACGACCGCGACCTGGCCAAGGAAGGTGGCGCGGATGGCGGTCTCGCCTTGCCGTTGCACCCTCACGCGGCCGGCGGGGGTGACTTCAATCATGCCCGCGTCGTTCGATTCGAATTTGGTCAGCCAGGTCACATCACGCCAGGTGCCATCGCTGAATTCCGCGCGGGCCAGCAGTTGCTGTTCCTGGCCGACCTTCAGTATCCGGTTGCCCGGTAGGACTTCCAGGCGGCGCACCTCGACATCGTCCTTGCGTGGCGCTGGCGTACGCGCCTCGATCCAGGCAAGCAAAACCCGATGCTCCCGGCTCCCCACGTTCAGCACCTTGCCGCCTTCGTGGCTGGCGACGCCGAGTGGTTTGCGAAGGAGCAGGCTGTTTTCGGGCACGGCCGTGTCGATGCGGCGACCCGTCGAATCGCGAGCGATCCACTCATAGTCGAACTCGGGGGCGTAGCCACGCAATGAGAGTTTGAAGCCGTTCTGCCCCGCACCCTTGCCGTGGCAGGCGCCCTGGTTGCAGCCAACTCGCGTCAAGATCGGTTCGACGTCGTTGAGAAACGATGGCGCCTGCTGTTGCTTGCTGTTCTGGATCGTCACCCGAAACGTTGCGGACTTGCCTTGGTACTCGACGGTCACTTCCGTACCGCCGTCAGACTTCGGTTCGATCTCGCCAGCGCGTGAAACGCTCACGAGTTTGCCATCAGTGACTTGGTAAGTCACGACGGATGTCACATCCAGGTTCCGGCCGTCGGCGGCAACTGCAGTAACCAGTACGCGCTGAATGTCTTCGGGACCGTTCAGGGTAACGGAACTCGGCTGGACGACGAGACGCTCGATAACCGCCGCTTCTGCGTGAGCAAACGGTGTGAGGGACAGTACGCCAAGGAGCGCGGCGCTGATGGTAACGGCGGGATAGCGCATTCGTGTTCCCTTCCGGGCAGGTAGGCATACGGCGAGAGGCCGGGTGGGAGAGAGTCCGGCAGCGTCTGGCAGGCAAGTGTATACACTTTAGACGGGCGCTCGCCCCATCGCAAGCGGAATCCGGTGAAATTGTTGGCGCGTTTTCTAGTAACTTCTCAATAACCCTGGGTCAGCGCGCAATCTGAGCAGGAAGGCGAACCGCAGCGCGGTTGGTCAGGTCAGGC
>JAIEMG010000292.1 GCA_019752375.1 Gemmataceae bacterium
TCCCCCCAACATTGCTTTTTTAAATTTTTGTCCTCTAAACAAAACACCCCCGGCGGCGTTTTGAAATACAACCCCGCCGCCGCTCTGTTGCCGATTTCAGGCAGCGGTTACTTCAAAATCCCGCTCATCATGCCGTGCACTTCGGCGGTGTTCTTGATGACGATGCCCATGCCGGGGCCGTAGAAGGCAATGGTGCCCTTGCCGCCCTTGCCGTTGGCTTCCCAACTATCGGGGTCGACGGTGGACTGGATCAGGCCGATGATGTTGACCACGTTCTGCATCGCCTGGAACTGGTCGATGCCGGGGACAAAGCGGATGCCGGCGTCAGTGAACGAACCGCCCGCAAGCAGGTCGCCCAGGTAGTAGGTCCGCTGGACCATCATTTCCTTGGCCTTCTCCATGCTGACCACCTGGATGACTTCGTTCTTGACGACGTAAGCCAGGCCCAGGTCGGCCAGGACCTTGCGGAGGACGGTGCGAGCGCTAACGCCTTTGATCTTCAGGCTGATCTGCGTCTCGGAGTTGACCAGAGCGTCGTTCAGAGCGGCCTTGTCCACGACGATCGTGCAATCGAGCTTGGTGGCCAGGTCTTCGATCACGTCGGTGAATGCGGCCTTGTCATAGTCGGTGTTGATCGGCTTGCTTAGCGACTTGACGATCGCCATTTCCTTGGCGGTCAGCACCGGCTCGTTCAAGCCTTTGCGGTATTTCATCTTTTCCCTCCAGTCCTTCGGGAACTCGAGGTCCCCGACTGGAGGCAGCTTCGAGCGGTCCACGCTGACCATGGCGCCGTTGAAGCGGTAGTTGCTTTCGTTGCGAATGTCTTGTCCGCCGGCGAGGGTGTCGCTCCGGGTCGTGCCGGCGACGACGGCGCGGACCGCCGCATTGGTCGGGTAACGCCGCTGCAGGTCCTCGGCGGCGCGGGCGGCCTCGGCATAGCGGCGATCCTTCTTGAGCTGGTTGATCAGCTCGATGGTCCGCTGGACCACGCGATCCTCGGCGGCCTTGGCTTCCTCTTCCGCCTTGGTGAGCTGCATCTTGGCGGTGCGGTTATCGGGCGTCTTGCTCGAGTCATTGCCGTACAGGCTGATCCGGCTCTTGAGCATCTTGACGAGTGCGTCGCGACGGTCCTGGGTCAGGGCCGTGTCGGCTTCGAGCCGGTTCAGCGCTCGCTTGAGCACATCGACGGCCTGGCCGGGCTGGGCCGAGGCAAGCTTACGGGCGTCGGCCACCGCATCGCTCACTTCCGCCTCGATCTTCTGGGCGGCAACCTTGTTCTCCAGCACCTTCTTGTCCAGCAGGTCGTTCTTCGGGGCCTGCGCCAGGGCGGCAGGGATCAGCATCGATCCAGCGATGACGGCACAAAGCAATCCGGCGGAACGAGTTGTGGACATGACTGGCTCCCTCGAGATCGGAGGCGGAGGCACCCGCTCTGTCTCCAACTAAGTAAACCTAGCTGCAACCTAAAACGTTTGCCAGAAAAAAACTTGCGCGGGGAAAAACGAAAGACGCGCAGAAATGCACCATCAGGGACAGACGGCAGAACCGGGCGCCGGTGGCACGAGCAACGAGCGCACCTCACCCGCCAGAAAGACCGAACCGGTAGCGCAGACCAAATCTTCGGGCGTCGCCATCCTGCACGCCGCCTCCCAGGCTTCGGCGGGATTCGCACAGATTGTGAACGGAAGTCCACTCTGCTGTGCCAACATTTCGCCCAGCTGCTCCGGCGGCACGCTGCGCGGGCTATTGAACCGCGTCAGGAACGCATGGGCGAAGTGCGGCGACAACACTTTCAGGATGCCAGGCACATCCTTGTCATTGGACACGGCTACAATGAGCAGGCGCCGCCCCGGTGGAAATGATGCCGCCAGCGTATCGATCACCGCCTGCGCCGACGCGACATTGTGGGCGCAATCCAGCACCACCAGCGGTCCGCGGCTCAGCACCTCCATCCGCGCGGGCCAACAGACGTTCGCCAGGCCCCCTGCAACCGCGCGGTCGCCAATGTGCAGCCCCCAGCGGCGCAGCTCCTCCACGGTCGCCACCACCAGGGCTGCGTTGGCTGCCTGGTGTTCGCCGAGGAGACCCAGCTCCATCGTCGGCCACGAGCGTTCGGCCGTGCGAACACGGACCTGGGCGCGACGTTCGCTCTCGGACGTGATCCGACCCGGTTCCGACGTGCATTCGAAATCGACACCCAACTGGCGAAGCCGCGAGCGGCGCTCTCGGCAGACCGCCTCGATCACCGCGCGAGCCTCCGGCACGCTGGCACCGCTGACTGTTGGCCGCCGGGGCTTGACAATGCCGGCCTTTTCCCGCGCGATGCTTGCCAGTTGATTGCCGAGTTGCCGCATGTGATCGAAGCTGATGCTCGTGATCACGCTGACCAGCGGCAAGCAGACGTTCGTCGAATCGAAACGCCCACCCAGGCCCACCTCCACGACCGCGACTTCGACGCGACGCCGGGCGAAATGCAGGAACCCGAGTGCCGTGGCGATTTCGAAGAAGGTGATCGGCCCGACGGTACGAGCGACGCCCGGTTCCGCTCGCTCGATGTCCTGTAGCGCCGAGGTCATCTCGTCCGAGGTGATCGGCCGGGCATCGACCTGGATGCGTTCCTCGACCCGGCACAGGTGCGGAGAGGTGAACAGGCCGGTGCGATAGCCCGCGCTACGCAGCACCGCCTCCAGCATTGCCGACGTCGATCCCTTTCCCTTGCTGCCGGCAACATGAACGATGCGGAAGCGATCCTGCGGATTGCCGAGGACGTGCAGCAGCGCGCGCATGCGGTCCAGCGTGAGGTCCGACGGCCGCGGCGGCGTCTGCTCGTAGTTGATGTGCCGATACCAGAAGGCCTGGGCCTGGTCGTACGCGCGCATAAACGGCTACTTTTTCAGCGTCACCGTGACCTTCGCCGGCTCCGCGAAGTCCGCGGCCAGGATCGATGCGGCGTCCGCTGTCGTCTCGCCATCCTGCAGCCAGATGCGGTAGTTCAACGCGATCGGCTTGCCCCCTTCCTTCAGCGACTGCTTGCCGAACCACGAGCCGAAGCGCCCGTAAAGACGTTCCGAGTAAATCGACGGCTTCGGATTGCGCGGGCTGTCCAGATACAGCGCCGTAAATCGTTTGTCGCCGATCGTGAACGACATGCCGTTCCAGGGCAAGTTTGTCATCGTCTTGTCGTTCTTCTCCTCGCCGAGCTTGCCCTTACCGTCGGTGCGCAGGAAGTACGTCTCCTTGGGCCGCTTCGCCACATCGTCGGCAGCGCGGAACTGGAAGCCCGCATGGTGCGGATCGCCGTCGAGCGTCACTTCACCGCGAACGCTCTTGAGACGCGACGACCACTCGACCAGCGTTCCTCCGCGCACGGCAAAGGCGGTCAGCTCGCGCTCCTCGGTGCAGAATGTCTTGCCTTGCCGATCGTTCCAGTCGATCTCGACGCGGTGGCGGGCCAGGACTGGACCCACGGTGTCGCCAACGAACTTCTTGTGCAGTTCACATTCGCCGTCATGACAGTACCAGGTGTTGCACGTGCCGCCTTCGAACGTGCATTTCGTGAAGCCGTAGAAGAGCCCCTGGTGATGCGTGTCGTGCCCGCCCGAGCCCTTGGTGACGAGGACCTTTCCCGTCGCGGGATCGAACAGGTGATGGAACGGCTTGTTGTTCAGGTCGCGCTTGGCCGGGTCGTTCTCGTACGCCTGGTACATATAGCGCAGGACCGGGCGCTGGTCGAATGTGAGATCGACGTGTTTGCCCGCCGTGTCGGTCCAGTGAAACTTCGCCTTCAAGGCATCGCCGGGTGCGATGGCGGCCTGGAACTCCGCGGACTCCTTGGCGGCGAGCTTCGGCACCAGCCACCAGAGGCTGCGTCGAACCATCCCCTTGGGTGGCACATCGTTCGCATCGAGCAGCGCGGGCGTGGTGAGCTGCGCCGGCAGCTTCTTGCCGTCGGCATCGGTCAGCGTGACCTGCGCCTTGTCGGCCCACTCGGCGGGGACCAGGACTTCGGCACGCACCGGCGCGTCGGACCGCGCGTGCGCGCCGGCATCGACGGAAATCTTGTATGCGATTGCGTCGGCGGCAAGGACTGGCGACGCCAGCAGAAACGCGGCGAGAACAGCAAACGTCGTGCGCATGGCGAATGACCTCGGCGGAAGGGGAGCGGGAACCTCGTCACTGTACCGCGGGAAAGGGTGGATGCCTAGATCGTGAAAGCAGAGCAGTTGGCCCCGCGGTCGTATCGCTGTACGGCCGGCCGGCACAGCCGGCCCTACAGGTTCGGACTGGACGAACTAATGCTACAGCGCTGGTTTCACTGCACCGGCGACGCCACTCCGCAGGCTGAAGCCTGCGGCTACAGACGTTGCGCGGAATGGAGCGCTGTAGTACTACCTAAGGTCATAGCGCAGCAACCGGCACGGAATCCGTCCATTGAACAACGGCACCGCTTCCGCGGGTTTTATACCGATCTGACGCGCCAGGGTCGCGTTCCCCGTAAAGACAAATGCTTGCCAGCCGGGGCAGCGGTCGCGGAAGACCTGGCCGAGCGTCCGATGGAGGCCGATCAGTTCCTTCTCCTCGCCAATGCGCTCGCCATAGGGCGGATTGCATAAGATGGTTCCCGGCGTGCCCGGCGGCGGCTGAAAGTCAGCGACGTCCTTCACTTCGAAATTCAGCAAGTGGCCGACGCCGGCGGCGCGGGCATTCTTGAACGAGAATCCGACGGCATCGCCGCGGATGTCCGAGCCGAGGATCGGCACGTCCAGGGATTTCTTGACGCCGCGGCGGGCTTCGTCACGGAGCTCCGTCCAGAGGCCGATGTTGAAATCCATCCATCCCTGGAAGCCAAAGCGACGTCGCGTCAGGCCCGGCGGGCGGCGCAACGCCATCCACGCGGCTTCAATTGCCAGCGTTCCCGAACCGCACATCGGGTCCACGAACGGCGTGTCGCCTTTCCAGCCGCTGAGCAGGATCAAGCCCGCCGCTAGCGCTTCGTTGAGCGGCGCCTTGGTCAGGATCGGTCGATAGCCGCGCTTGTGCAACGATTCGCCGGAGCTTTCGAGACTCAGGACCGCCACATCTTTGTGAATGTGCAAGTTGAGCCCGACCATCGGCTCCTCCACGTCCACGCTGGGACGCCGGCCGACGCGTTCGATGAACTGATCGCAAATCGCATCCTTGGTCTTCAGGGCCGCGTACTTGGAATGCGTGATGCGCGAGTCGCGCACGTTGGAATCGACGGCCAACGTGTGCTCCGGCGTCATGTACCGCGACCAGTCGAGAGCGCGCACCGCATCGTAAAGTTCTTCCGGAGAGGTGACGGTCGCTTCCAGGATCGGCTGGAGGACGCGCACCGCCGTGCGCAGCCAGAGATTGGCGCGGTACAGCAGCGCCTGGTCGCCGCTGAAGGACACGCCGCCGCGGCCAATCTCGACCGCGGCGGCGCCCAGGTTTCGCAGCTCGTCGGCCAGGACCGGTTCCAGGCCGCGGGCACAGGTGGCAAAGTAACGTGTTGTGATCCGGACCCACTCCTGGGCGAAGAGACCGCCTATCGCATGGCGCCACTCATCACAAAGCCCAGTGCGATGACGAGGACAACGATAAAGACAACGATGACAACAACGATCAGCAACTCCACCAGCCAGACGAGTATGCCACGGCCGAAGCTGCAATCTTCGAGCATGGCGCTGTAAATCGCGGCATGAATCAGCATGGGTGCAACTGCGTTTTCTACAAGGGAAACAGCAATCCTACACGGGAAAAACAAGGTTTTCGGCCATTCGGAGACCGGAAAATCGACCATTAATGCCCAAATTTGGGCAGCGATTGCAGCACGAAACTGACACGAGCTTTGAGAAGACCCTGAAAAACAGGGCATCTGCTACTCAAGCTCATCCTGTAGAATTAGCAGCTGCACCCAATCAGCATACCGACCGGAAGACTCACAAAGTTAGCAACGAGTTGCGCCAGTGTTTCCCCATCCTTGGGAGATGTGTTTCGCATCGAACCGCTGACGCCACCGGCCGCTTCCAGGGACACACCGAGAGCCATGAAGACAACGAACGTAATACCGAAACTGGCAACTGCATTGGCGATACCAGTCAACAGCACGATGCCCATGGCCTTGAGGAAGTCGGGCACACGGACCCCGACCATGTGGCAGGCCGACCGCAAGATCACGGCGCCTACTGCCAGACCAATCGGAATCGCGAACAGGAAAACACAACACATCGCTCCCAACATCGCTCCTGGATCGGGACCGCCGCTCATGGTGTCATCTCCAGAGTAATGGTGCGCCACTTCCCGAGGGCGGATGTCGGCGACGGGACGATTGGCGCTGAATGGTCAACAGTCAGGGACCGCGCCCCATGTGTCAAGCGGAAACGTCGCGGTTCCACTGCACTCTGATACGCACCCGCCGGCACAATCCGACAGGGCAACAACCGGCCGTCAGAACTTTCTGGGCAACCGGCATTTCGGCGTTAGAATGATCCGGAGTGTCCCTGCCATTTTTCACCCCGTAGCGCGAGGATCGAGCATTGCGCACCCTAGCCATCCTCTTCATCGCCTCGGCTGTCCTGATTCCTCCACCCACCGCCATCGCCGCTGATACCGGCCCGCTATTGACGAAGATCAAGGCCGTCGGCAAGGAAGGCGCTGGCAACGTCGAAGCAACGAAAGCGTGGCAAGACCTCGTGAAGCTCGGTCCAGCCGTGCTGATCGACACCTTGACCGCACTCGATGACGCCGATCCCGTCGCCGCCAACTGGCTGCGCTCCGCGGTGGACAGCATCGCCGATCGCGAGATCAACGCCGGCAAGCCACTGCCGGTCGATAAGCTCGAAGCCTTCATCAAGGACACGCGCCGCAGCGGCGCGGGCCGGCGGCTGGCGTATGAATGGCTGGCACGCGTCGATGCGTCCACGCCCAAGCGGCTGCTGCCCGGCATGCTGAACGATCCTGGCTCGGAGCTGCGCCGCGATGCGGTGGCTGTCGCCATTGCCGACGCCCAGGGATTGCTGGACAAGGACGACAAGGCAGCCGCACGCACGGCCTTCAAGAAGCTCCTCGGTGCGGCCCGCGACCGCGACCAGGTCGACGTCATTGCCGGCAAGCTCAGGATGCTCGGCGAGACCGTCGATCTGACCGCCCACTTCGGCTTCATTCCGCGCTGGTCGATCGTGATGCCGTTCGACAATACCGGCAGCAAGGGCTTTCCGGTCGTCTATCCGCCGGAAAAGGGCGTCGATCTAAACGCAGTCTACAAAGGCAAGGACGGCGACGTGCGCTGGAAGGAAGTGACGACCGCCGATCCTTACGGCATGGTGGACATCAACACGCTGCTGACCAAGCACATGGGGGCCGTCGCCTATGCCTTTGCCGCGGTGGACTCGGACAAGGAACAGACGGTGCAGGTCCGTGCGGGCAGCAACAACGCGATCAAGATCTTCCTCAACGGCAAGGAGATCTTCAACCGCGAGGAATATCATCACGGCAACCGCATGGATCAGCACATCGGCGCCGGCGTCCTGAAGCCGGGCCGCAACGAGATCCTGGTCAAGGTCTGCCAGAACGAACAGAAGGACGCCTGGGCGCAATCGTGGAGCTTCCAGGTCCGCATCTGCGACGACATCGGCGGCGCGGTGCCCTTCAAGGTGCGAGATGAGAAGCCCAAGGCCCCCAGCGAGGAGAAGAAGTAGTCATGAACAAGTTCATCCCCATCGGCCTGTTGCTTCTGTCCCCGTGCCTGGCCTCCGCGGCCGACTGGACGCAGTTCCGGGGCGCCAACGGAACCGGCATCAGCGACGAGCAGACCGTGCCGACGAAGTGGAGCAAGACCGAAGGCATTCGCTGGAAGGTCGAGTTGCCCGGCCGCGGGCTGTCGAGCCCGGTGATTGCCGACGGCAGGGTCTACGTGACCGCCTGCACCGGCTATCAGCAGACCCGCTTGCACGTCCTCTGCTTCG
This sequence comes from Gemmataceae bacterium, assembly GCA_019752375.1. Lineage (GTDB taxonomy): Bacteria > Planctomycetota > Planctomycetia > Gemmatales > Gemmataceae > JAIEMG01. Next base: position 7,968 of record JAIEMG010000292.1, read on the forward strand.
ACGCGGCCAGCGGCAAGAAGCTGTGGGAACGCCAGTTCTGGGCCACCGGCGGCACCGGCTGCCATCCCAATACGAGCATGGCCGCCCCGACGCCCGCGACCGATGGCCAGCGCGTCTATGCTCTCTTCGCCACCTGTGACCTGGTCTGCCTCGATCGCGACGGCAACCTCGTCTGGCTGCGGGCCCTGACCAAGGACTATCCCACGGTGACCAACCAGGTCGGCATGGCCGCGTCGCCGATCCTGTACAAGGACGTTCTGGTGGTGCAGATGGAGAACGCGGGCGAATCGTTTGTCGCCGGCATCGACAAGTTGACCGGCAAGAACAAGTGGAAGCACGATCGCGAACGGCAGATCAACTGGGTGACGCCGCTGGTCGCCAACTTCGCCGGCCGCGAAGTCTTGCTGGTGCAGTCGCCGGCGGAGCTATCCGCGTTCAACCCGCTGACCGGCGAGAAGGTCTGGAAATACCAGACCAAGGGCATCGCGACGATTCCCTCGGCGGTCGCCGGCAAGGACATGATTTTCCTTCCGGGTGGCGACCTGGAAGGCTTGCGGCCCGACGCCAAGGGCTCGCCGGAGCTGGCCTGGACCGGCACGAAGCTGAAGCCCGCGACGGCGTCGCCGCTGTATTACAAGGACCACGTCTACACGCTCAGCGGCGCCGGCATCCTGAACTGCGCCGAAGCCGCGACCGGCAAGGTCGTGCACCAGGAACGTCTGAAAGGCCCCTTCAGCGCGTCGCCGATCGCCGCGAATGGCAACGTCTATTGCACGAATGAAGAGGGGACCACGTTCGTGGTCCAGGTTGGCGAGAACGTGTCCATCGTGGCCACCAATTCGCTGGGCGACACGATCCTGGGATCGCCGGCGATTTCCGGCGGGGCGATTTATCTGCGGTCCGATCAGTACCTGTATTGCATCGGGGAGAAGAAGTAGCAACGTCCGCCGCTTGAACCACACCGAGGCGATGACTTACCCTGATGGGGCAGGTTATCGCCTTTTTCTGTTTCTCGAAGCGCGGAGAAGCTGCGAAGTCGCAGTTTCGCGACTATGATGGTATCGAGAATTCGTTGAAAGGAATGAACCATGAGCCAACCGCCGCTCACCTTGCAATTGCCCGACGACGTTTATGAACACCTTCGCCGCGCCGCCAAGGGAATGAAGCAGCCCGTGGAAAAGGCGCTTGCGCGCATTGTCACGGCCGCGACGCCGTCGCTGGAAAAGGTGCCGCTCGCGTACCGCGCGGAACTCGATGCCCTGGAAGAGCTCGGTGATGACGAACTGTGGAAGGCCGCAGAGAGTCGGCTTTCGTCCGCCAAGGAACGGCGGATGACAACGCTTCTCGAGAAGAACCAGCGGAGCAAGTTAACGGACCGCGAGCGTCAAGCGTTGATCGAGCTTCGCGCCGACGCAGACCGCCTGATGCTGCAGCGCTCGTACGCTTACCTGTTGCTCAAGTACCGGGGACATCGAATCCCCAACCTGGGAGACATGAAGCAGTGAGCGCTCGCAAAGCCCGGATACCTCGCCGACTTCGCGAGCAGGTGGCGAAGCAGGCGGGCGGGTGCTGCGGCTATTGCCGGACACCGGCGCGAATCACGGGATTTCGGTTGAGCATCGAACATATCGTTCCTGAAGCCCGCGGCGGCAAGTCCGTTGAAGAGAACCTATGCCTGTCGTGTCACGCTTGTAATGAGTTCAAGGGCGCACGCGTTCAAGGCGTTGATCCCGTCACGGGAAAGCGTTGCCGTTTGTGGAATCCGCGCCGGCAAAAGTGGACCAGTCATTTTTGCTGGAGTGACGACGGGACCGAAGTCGTAGGTTTGACGGCGTGTGGTCGCGCCACGGTTGGCGCCCTGCAACTCAACCGGGTGGAACTGGTTGGCGCTCGCTGGCTCTGGGTACAGGTCGGTTGGTGGCCGCCGGAGGAATAAACGCCCCGCCGCCCGCTGGGGAGGCCTGTGGGCGAACCTGCACGGCCACCCTACGGCTTGCTCATCCCCACGAAACTGCCATCATTCTCACGAGCCAGCGCCCAGAGAAATGCACCGACATCGGGGCTTTCGTAAAAGAAACCGATCGTGTTGATGCGGACGCGCGAGCGATCCAGTCCGGGCTTGTTCCATGTAGTTTTGAGCATCTTGCGGACGTGGTTGCTCAGGATCTCGCACTTCTCCGTTTCCTTCAGCTTGCTCGCCTGCTCCGGCGTCAGCCCGGTGCCGACGTTGGGCAAGCCATCGGACAGCAGATAGATCGTGTCCAGGCCGTCGGCGCGGAAGCGGAAGGCTGCATCCAGGGCCGCGTACATGTTCGTGGCGCCCTTGGGCTTCGTCGCGGCCAGGGCTTTGGTCGCCTGTTCAACGCTGGCCTTGGGATCGAACGCGATCCAGCGGTCCTCGTTGCCCATCAGGTAAGAAGCATCGCGAGCGAAGAGGATGACCTGGAACTTCTCCAGCTCCGGCAGGCTGCGCATGATCTTGGCGAGCGTTTCGCGAACGCCGGCCCACTTGTCCGGCGCCTGCGTTTGCTCGTCCACGTAATCCATGCTGCCCGACATGTCCACCAAGAAGACGACGCGACGGCCCGTCAAGGCAATGCCGGCGAAGCGATTGTCCGCGTCGGCCTTCGCTCGCGCGATCTGATGGGCAAGGAGCTTCTTCTCGTCCTGGAGCTCGTCGATGGTCAATCGGGCAACGCCGAGCCGCTTCTTGCTGTCGAGCAGTTCTTTCTCCAGGGCGAGCAGGCGCGTCTCGGCTCCGGTGGACTTGTCGCGCGACATCGCCAGCTGGCCTTCGAGGCTTTCGCTCAGGGCCAACAGCTTTTTGGCGCGGGCATCGGCGTCGCGCAGGCGCAGGGCCAGATCGTCCGCGGCGAGGGCAGCGGCGCGGGCCAGCGCGTCCTTGTCGCGCAAGAGCATTTGCAGGGCCAAGCGGTCCTTCTCGACGATGGTCAGGTCGCGGGCCGCGGCCTGGTAGGCGTCCGATTTCCTGGACAGGCGATCCTCGATCTCCGCCGCAGCACGACGCAGTGCGGCGAGCTTCTTGTCGAGATCGGCGATGTCGCCACGCAAATGGTCGCGTTCCTTGCCCGTGGTCAGGAGTTGGGCTAACGCAGCGTCGCGCTGAGCCATCAGGTTGCTGATGTCGCGCTCAGCCGCAGTGAGCTGCGCACGGGCATCGGCGAGCTGGACCGCCGTTTCGCCGGCAATCAGGCTGCGGCGCTTGGCTTCGCGGAAGTTGAGCAGCCACAGCAGGATAACGCAACCGAGAGCGCAGCAGAGCACGTCGACCATCGACAGGTTGAAGATCGTCGGGATCTTGTGGCGCGTGCGCATGGGATCACTCTTCCTCCACTGTCATCTGGTAGTCATCGTCCAGTGCCGATACGACGCGCGACTGGCGCACGGGGCGTGCCGTCTTGCGCAACGGGATCGCCACGTCGTGATGGCCCGACGGTGTCTTGTTGCCGCGCCACTGGGCCGCCAGCTCGTGCGTTGCGCGGGCAATCGCGTCGTCCGCGAGCATCAGGACCGTCGTCGGCTCCCCGGTATGCTCGTGCAGCGCCGCCATCAGGCCCGGTAAGCCCGCAGCCGATGCAGTTACCAGCACCACGGCGGGTGGGCCATCGGAGTGTACCGCGCCGATAAGCGACTTCACTTCGGCTACCGTCTGCCGCACCAGCCGGACCACAAACGCCTGCACTTCCTGAGGCGGCAGGAATAGGTTCTGATACCAGTGGGCGGCCTGGATGACCAACTCCACCATCTCGCCCTGCCGGCACGCGTCGAACACCGCATCGAACTGGTCGAACAGCCCCTGTTCGGCGACGGCGGATTCGCGCGGGTCGCGCCGGCTCTGGCGGACACAGCGGTCCGCGATGGCGTCGAGCAATCGTTCCTTCCATGCGCGCAGGCCGAGCTTGGGAAACATCTTCGTCAGCAGCACGCGCGCGACCTGGGGATTGGCGGGCTCATCCGCGGCCAGAGCGGTGCAAGTCAGGGCATGGTCGTCGGCGTCGAGCACCAGGGCCAGACCGCACCAGGGCTGGCTGGCATGGGCGCTCCATGCGGCAGCGAGAGGCACGCTGACCGAACCAACCAACGGCAGCCGCTGTTTCGCCAGCACCGAGGCGAGCAATCCGACCTGCAGCCGTTCCAGATATGCCGGGAGCGCCAGCGCGATGCCGTTGATGCCGGCACAGGTCGGCTGGATGCGTTCCATCACCAAAGTCATGGCACGCGTGGCATCGAGGCGATGCTTGCCGGCGCTCCAGGTGCGCGGCGCGGCCAGGTGCGGCAGGAATTCAAGGCACGCAAGGTGCGGCTGACGCCGGCACAGGTCCCGGCCCGCCCGCCCGACTTCGATTCGGCGGCTTTCCAGGCTCAGGGCCAGTGGCAGCTCGCGTTCGGTGCCGTCCAGGGCGACGGGGCGCGGCGTGCCAGGTAGTCCGCACATGGCGCGGGCACGGCCAGCGTTCAGGTCGAGGGCAAATAGCGTCATAACCAATTCCCTCTCCAGGTCCGCTTGTGTGGGGCAAGCTTCCAGCTTGCAAAAATTTGGCAAGCTGGAAGCTTGCCCCACTTCAGGAACGCGGCATGCGAAGCACTGATCGCGCCGCCGGTGCAGGGGCATCTTCTTCCGACCCGGCCACATCCTCTTCAGGCTTTGGCTCGTAGAGGCGGTTGACGAGGTGTTCCAGACAATACTGCTGGCAGTCAATGACCAGCGCCTCTTCATCGCGCTGCACGGTGTGGATGAGGAACATCAGGAACAGGCTGAGGAGCAAGGCAATCAGCGTGCAGTCAAAGGCGACGTTGAGATGCCGCGTCGCATCCTCGATGAACTTCGCCGTCTCCGCATCGGTCTGCCCGGCCATCGACAGGCTGCCCGCCAGGCCGCGCACCGTTCCTAGAAAGCCGAGCGCGGGAATCGCCCACGCCAGATAGTGAACGGTCGCCATGCTGGTGACGAGCCGGCCCTGGTCCACTTCGGCCTGGGTTCGCACCGTGTCGTTGACCTCCGCACCGGAGCGGCTGGCTGCGTACTTGCCCAACGCCAGGCGAATCATGTTGCCCAGGATGTAGGGCCGGCCTCGCGTCAGCTGTTCCAGCTTGCGCTGCAGCGGCCGGGCGTCTTCGGGCAGGATGCGGACGCCTTCCTCGGTCGGCAGGACGCCGAGGCGAAAGGCGCGACGTTGACGCAGCACTTCGGTGTAACGGCTCAGCAGGATGAAGCCAGCCCAGGTGAAGCAGAAGTAGCAGGCGATCTGTTCTGGACCGAGGAGCAGACGACTCAGCCGTTCCGGGGTCCAGTTGCCCCACTGCGTATTGCTGAGATCGCCGCCCGACGACCATTGCCACAACGGCACGCAGACGAAGCCGACCAGGGCAACGGCCAGGACCAGGAGCGGCCATTCGCGCGTCGGCTTGCCGGTGGGTGTGAGGGCCATGATGGTGCAATTCCTTCGGGTGCAACTGCGTTTTCTACAAGGGAAACAGCAATCCTACACGGGAAAAACAAGGTTTTCGGCCATTCGGAGACCGGAAAATCGACCATTAATGCCCAAATTTGGGCAGCGATTGCAGCACGAAACTGACACGAGCTTTGAGAAGACCCTGAAAAACAGGGCATCTGCTACTCAAGCTCATCCTGTAGAATTAGCAGCTGCACCCAATTCCTTCCAGTTGAATGGAGCGCCGCCGCTCCACTTTATTCGCCAGAGGCGTCAAGGGCTTTGCAAGTTACGGGCGCGACAGTGGGTTTTCCGATTCAGAACCACGATTGTGCGGCACAAGCGGAAAGCTTGTCAAGGCCGGCGCGGCGCGGTACGACATATTCGACCGACCGTTGAACCTGGTGGGCCAGTCATTCTGTCTGGCCAGACAGGAGTGGCCGCCCCACCAAACCATTCAGGAGACTGCCACCGTGATGAACCGCCTGCCGCCGCTGATTGCCATGCTCGTCGTCGCCGTTGCGACCGTCACTGCCCGCACCGACGACAAGCAGCCCGATGCCGTGTTTCCCTCGTTTCGCGTGCAGGAGATCGCCAACGACCTTAAGGTCGGTTATGCCGTGCTGCTGGTCGACATCAACGGCGACGGCAAGAAGGACATCGTCGTCGTCGATACCAACCGCATCGTCTGGTACGAGAACCCGAGCTGGAAGTGCCGCACGATCATCCAGGGCATGACCAAGCCGGACAACGTCTGCATCGCCGCGTACGACATCGACGGCGACGGTCACCTCGACCTGGCGGTTGGCGCCGACTGGAAGCCCTTCAACACCAAGGAAGGCGGCACGCTCCAGTGGCTCAAACGCGGCAAGTCCATCGACGCTCCCTGGACGATGTACCCCATCGGCGAGGAGCCCACCGTGCATCGCATCCGCTTTGCGGACGTGCTGGGTGAAGGCAAGTCGCAGCTCATCAACGTGCCGCTGATGGGCCGCGAAAGCACCGCGAAGGCCAACTGGGTGGATGGCCGGCCGGTCCGCATCCAGGCGTTCAAGATCCCCAAGGACCCGACCAAGGACAAGTGGGAGCCGGTTACCATCAACGAGGACCTGCACGTCATCCACAACTTCATCCCCGTGCCCGCCGCCGACGGCAAGCACACCGACGTGCTGACCGCCAGCTACGAAGGCGTCAATCGGCTGTCGCTGACGGACGGCAAGTGGGTCCGCCAACACATCGGCGAGGGCAACCAAGCCAACCCGAAGGGCAATCGCGGCGCCAGCGAGATCAAGCAGGGCAAGCTGAAGAACGGCAAGAAATATATCGCCACGATCGAGCCCTGGCACGGCAATCAGGTGGTCGTTTACACGGAGCCGAAGGAGCCTTCGCAAAAGATGTGGGACCGCCATGTGATCGACGAGCAGCTCAAATGGGGCCACGGCGTCTGGACCGCCGACCTCGATGGCGACGGCGATGAAGCGCTGATCATCGGCGTGCGCGACAACCTGAGCGACAAGGCCGGGGAGAAGCGCGGCGTGCGCATCTACAAGTGCACTGACAGCATCGGCGCCAAGTGGGCGCGCAAGATCATTGAAGAGGGCGGCGTCGCGGTCGAGGACCTGGCCGCAGCGGATCTCGACGGCGACGGCAAGATCGATATCGTTGCCGTCGGCCGTGCAACCGGCAACGTCCGCATCTACTGGAACGAGGGTGTGAAGAAGTAGAGGGGCCTCATTCCGTTCTGTACCCTCAGGCTTCAGCCGGAGGAATGGCGCCACGGGCGCGGCAGCCTCACTCCGTAGGCTGCAGCCCTGCGGCTACAGAAGTCGAAAGACCGAAACTTGGAACCACTTACGGGGTTTCGTGCTTAAACACCTCCCTCTCAGTCCAAGGAGCACACAAAAGTTTTGGTTCGGTTCTGTCGCATTGCGGCTGGGCCTAACCTCTTCCTCACCCCGTTCGCGTCCAGTCTCGTTGCATGGGAAACCGCATCCGCCAAGCCCGTATTTTGGACGCCAACGAAGGGCCTGGCGAACGCAATAAGGCGAGCGGCAGGTAATCGTCTACCTGCTCGCGATCTCGAGCCCGACGCGCAAGCAAGGGGCAGCTCGCTGGCCCTTGCTTGCCTTACATTCCGCACGGTGGCTCGCGTTGGCTAGTTGGGCGGGCCAGGAGAATTTTTACGGGGTCGG
>JAIEMG010000122.1 GCA_019752375.1 Gemmataceae bacterium
CCGTGAGCAGGTCAAGGGCAACCTCAAAGTTGGATTTGAGCCGCCGGGCGCCCTTGGCCAGCACGCGCACCTTGCCGAATTCACGCGTCCACAGCGTGGCAATGCGGCTGGTTTCGCTCCAGTCGGTTGCGCGAACGACCAGGGCCAAAGCTTTTTCGGCTGCCACTGGGGACCTCGACAACATCCAGGACACTATCCGGCCCAGGCTTGGGTCAGCGCGGACGCCGGGTTGATTGCCTGAGCACCTGGCGTTCGTAGGCCTCGATCGCAGCCGTCATCGCCGTTTGTACCGCCGGCATCGTGACGGCCTCGTCAAGCATCCGGACGATTTCCGCGGCGGCCTGGACTTGATGGGACGCGTGCAAGTGAGGAAATGACCGATTCAAGTTGTAGTCGGCCCAATTCCGCTGGGAACGAAGGTCGTTCAATCGCCGCCCTGCTTCGGCCAAGTCCACCTGGCCGGCGTTGGATAGGCGCAGCCAGAGATACGCGTGCGCCGCTTCGCCGCGTGGAACGTCGAAGCCCACACTGTCAAGAGTCAGACGGGCGACATGGAAGGCCGCGAAGTACGCACGGCTGACCGCAGTGCGCCACTCCGCCTCACCGCTCCCCGCGCACAGCTCGCCGGCCACGTCCAGGAGGTCGCGCGGATTCATGGAGTATCCGGAATCAGGCTCAGACGAAACAAACTAGAAGACGGTGCGGGACAAATGCACGCCAGCTCGCGATACCAGGGCCGGGTCGCGGTGAGATAATCGCTCAGGTCGGCGGCCGGCACGAACGCCTCGAAGACGACGTGCCAGTCATCGCGGATTTCGGGGTCATCTTCGAGAAACACACGCACGTTGTGTGCGTTTGGGTAAAGACGCAGCAAGGCCTCGCGCAACGGCCCCAGGCAGTCCTGGGCCTGATGTCGGGTTGCAAGGGCCAGTACGTCGGCAGGCGGGTGCCACTCGGTCGCCATTGCGGAGGGTAAGGACATAGGATTCTCCCTGGAAGTTCAATCGTCGCCTTTGGACGCAACGTCCGGCCAACCGAGTTGCTCAAGGTAGTGCCGTTCGCGCTGGCGCATAACGGCGGCGTCCTTGTCGGTGCGATCGTCCAGGCCGCACAGGTGTAGCAGGCCGTGGATCACATAGAGGGCTAGCTCTGCCTGGACGTCGTGGCCGCGTTCCACAGCCTCAGTGCGCGCCACCTCGGCGCCGATGACCAGTTCGCCGGCCAGGCGCCCCGCCGATTCGCTCAGGGGGAAGCTCAGCACGTCGGTGGGCTCGTCGTGGTTGAGATAACGCTTGTTGAGTTGATGGATGGTGGCGTTGTCCACGAACGCCAGGCTGATCTCGCCGTCGCGGATGCCCTCGCCTTCGAGCACGGCGCGGGCCGTGTCGCGTAGGCGCTTGCGATCGATCTCGACACTCTCTTGCGGGCACGCGATCGAGACGCGAATCGTCATGAGTGGTCCGAAGTCCGTGTTCCGTGGTCCGTGGCGGCCATACTCGTATTGTGGTCGGACAGCGGACGGCGGACAACGGGGATCGGTTCACTTTCGACGGCCACGCGCGTGGCAATGATCTGCGTCACGCTGCCCAGCACCTCGCGAGCCAGGGCGCTGTAGTCCTCCGCACCCGGGCATTTCGGGGCATAGGCGAAGATCGATTGCCCGAAACTCGGGCACTCCGCCAGCTTGATGTTCCGGCGGATGCGCGTGGCGAAGACGCTTGCCATCGCCCAGGGCGAATTGCCGCCCCGTGCCTTCTGCAGATATTCCTGTAAGTCGTTGACCACTTCTTGCGTCAGCTTCGTGTTTGCCTCATAGAGGCAGAGGATGATTCCCGTCACGCGTAGCACCGGGTTGATGCGCTTGGCGACCAGCGCCGTCGTTTCCAGCAGCTTGCCCAGGCCATGCAGGGCCAGAAAGTGCGGTTGGAGCGGAATGAAGACTTCGGTAGCAGCCGACAGGGCGTTCAGCGTCAGCACGCCCAACGACGGAGCGCAGTCCATCAGGACGTAATCGAACTGGTCCTCTTCCGGCGCCAGCTGATCGCGCAGGATGACCTCGCGGCCGACGACGCCGGCGAGTTCCACTTCGGCGGCGGCAAGATTGATGTCGGAACCCGCGAGCCACAAGCGGTCGCCCACCTGTCGGCGCACCTCGGCGAGCGGCTGGGAGTTGACCAACACATCGTAAAGGGAAGGCGCCTGGCCGTCCGGCTCAACGCCGAGGTGGGTGGTGGCGTGCGCCTGGGGATCGAGGTCCAGGACGCAGACGCGCCGTCCAGCTGCCGCGAGGGCCGCGCCGAGATTGACTGCCGTGGTCGTCTTGCCGACGCCGCCCTTTTGATTGATGATCGCGATCCTTCGCATCGGGAAACCTCGCTTCCAGTGCAGGGAGTCAATCCGCAGGCTATCGGGCGCCCAAAAGTGACGCAAGGGCAATCGCCCCCTGCGGAATCTCCTGCCCATCATGCTCGCGAATAATGTTCTTGACAGCGGATGAGCCGGCTGTTTTAATCTGTATACACTGCCTTCCCGACCTGCCGTCCGCTCCTCCCCCACTGCAACGGCTTCGGGACGACCGAATACCTTCCCTGCCCTCCTTCCAACCCACAGGGGTGTCCTGCCATGTTGACCGTCCTCGGCCAGAAGCACAAGTTCTGCGATGGCGTCACTCGCCGCGGCTTCCTCAAGATCGGTGCACTGGGACTCGGCGCCACGTCGCTGAGCCTGGCTGACATCTTCCGTGCCGAAGCGCAGGCGGGAATCAGTACCGCCAGCCACAAGGCAGTCATCAACGTCTTCCTTGGCGGTGGACCTCCGCACCAGGACATGTGGGAAATCAAGACTGAAGCGCCCGCGGAGATCCGGGGCGAATTCAAGCCGATCGCGACCAACGTGACCGGGATCCAGATCGGCGAGTGCTTCCCGCGCATCGCCGCGATGATGGACAAGTTCGTCGCCATTCGCTCCGTCGTCGGCGCCAGCGGCGGTCACGACGCCTTCCAGTGCACCACCGGCTACGCTCCCAGTTCGCTGTCGGCGCTGGGCGGCCGGCCGAGTCTCGGTTCCGTCGTCGCCAAGGTGCAGGGTTCGGTCGATCCGTCCGTGCCGCCGTTCGTGGGACTGGCTGCCAAGACGCAGCATGCTCCCTGGTCCGATTCGGGCCGCACCGGGTTCCTTGGGCCCGCTTACCGTGCGTTCACGCCGGACGGCCCCGGCATGGCGAACCTGAAGCTTAACGGCATCTCGGTCGAGCACATGGCCAACCGCCGCCAGCTGCTGGCCAGCTTCGACACCATGCGGCGTGAAGTCGAGGCCAGCGAGGCGCTGCGCGGCATGGACGCGGCCACCGAACGGGCTTTTGGCGTGCTGACTTCCAGCAAGCTCCTCGATGCGATGGACATCAGCAAGGAAACCGAAAAGGTCCGCGAGCGCTACGGCGACGGCAAGCCCTACAAGTTCCAGTACGACGGAGCGCCGACCGTCAACGATCAGTTCCTGATGGCCCGCCGTCTCGTCGAAGCCGGTGTTCGCTGCATCAGCCTGAGCTATGGCCGCTGGGACAGCCACGGCAAGAACTTCGACCTGGTGCGTGACCACGGCGCCAAGCTCGATCAGTGCCTGACGGCCCTGGTGGAAGACCTGGACGTCCGCGGCATGTTGAATGACGTGACGGTGGTTGTCTGGGGTGAGTTCGGCCGGACACCGCGCGTCAACAACGGCGGCGGCCGCGATCACTGGCCGCAGGTGAGCTGTGCATTGCTGGCGGGCGGTGGGATGAAGACGGGACAGACGATCGGGTCAACCAATCGGCTGGGCGAGCACGCCGCGACCCGTCCGGTCCACTTCGGCGAGATCTTCGCCACGCTGTACCACAACCTCGGGATGAATCCCGAGACGACGACAATCAACGATCCATCGGGCCGGCCGCAACACCTGGTCGAGCATCCGGCGATTCGCGAGGTTGTCTAAAACAACACGCCGCTGGCGGCTTCGCGGGATCCGCGAAGCCGCCAGCGGCGTGTTGTTTTACTTCGCGCCCTTCTTCAATTCCGTCTCGATCGCCTTGACCACTTCGGCCGAATCGGGTTCGACTCGCGACTCGAAGCGGGCGACCACCTCGCCATCCCGGCCGACCAGGAACTTCGTGAAGTTCCACTTGATGTCGCCGGCGAACTTCGGGTTCGTGTCCTTCGACGTCAGAAACTTGTACAGCGGCGCCGCGTCGCCACCCTTGACCGTGCTGACCTTGCTCAGCATCGGGAACTTGACGCCGTACTTGCTGTCGCAGAACTTGGCAATATCCTCATCGGAGCCGGGCTCCTGCTTGCCAAAGTCGTTGACCGGCACGCCGACGATGACCAGGCCATCCTTGTTGTGCTTCTCGTAAAGCGCCTGTAGGGCCTTGTACTGCGGGGTGCAGCCGCACTTGCTGGCCACGTTGACGAACAGCACGACCTTGCCCTGGAACTGGGACAGATCCACTTCCTTGCCGTCCAGGCCCTTCATTTTGAAGTTCAGCACGGCAGGCACCTTCCCCTTTTCGTCGGCATGGGTCGGAACGGACAGGGCCGCTGCGATCGGCAGCGCCAGCAGCACGGCGAGACACTTACGCATGAGGTCATCTCCTTGTGGACGTCGGCCCAGGGTGGGAATCAGGCGGCGGCCGGGCCGAGCGGACCGCGCAGCACAGGGGACCGGCGAGTCCCGCGGATATCGTATGGCAAAATCCGCGTGGAAAAAACGAAGAAACGGGTAAAAATGACGAATGACGAAGCCCGAATGACGAATCAATGACCAATTTTTAATGACCAGGGAACGCTCCGTTCCGATTTGCGATTGGGGCTTCGTCATGCGTCATCGATTCGTCATTCGGGCTTCGTCATTCGTCATTACCTTGTTACCGGAGCGTCACGGCCGGCGTCTTCAGTGAGCAAGGCGGGTGAATGACGCGTTGACCGACAGCGACGAACTTCTGCGGCGATGCCAGCAGGGCGACGAAGCCGCCCTGTCAGACCTGGTACGCAGTTATCAGGACCGGTTGTTTCGAATGGCTTGCCGGGTGGTCACCGACACCGCCCTCGCCGAGGAGGCGACGGCCCAGGCGATCTTCAAAATCTGGACGCGGGCCGGGCAGTGGCGGGGAAAATCGAGTGCGAACACCTGGATCTATCGCCTGGCGGTGCGGACCATCCTCGACGTGCAGCGCGGCCAGCACCGCTGGTGGCGACGCTGGACGAAAGCCTGGCCGCTGTCCGTCGCCGACCGCCGGCCCGAGCCGGTCGAAGCCCTGGCTCAACGCGACGATGAGAAGCAACGCTCGGATCAATTGCACGAAGCCCTGCGACAACTCAGTGACAGCGACCGGGCCCTGGTTCACCTGTACTACTTCGAAAATCGCGGCCTGGCCGAGATCGAAGCGATCCTCGGCGTCGCTCGCGAGACCTTGAAAATGCGGCTTGCGCGAGCGCGGCAACGGCTGCGATCGCTTCTGGAGGCGACCGATGGCGTCTGCTGACCGACTTCCCGACGACAAAGACCGCCGCCTGGCCGATGCGCTGGGCACGGCATTTCCGCCGACGCCTGCCGGCCTGGAAGGGCGCGTGAAGGGCCTGGTGCGTCGCCGTCGCAAGCAGCGGCGGGCGGCTATGGGCCTGGCAGCGGCCACCGTCGTGGGCATCGCGAGCTTCGCATTGTGGGAGATAGCCGGACGGACCTCCTCGAACCCAGTGCCGGTGGTCGTGGCGCCGACGCAGCCCGATCCCGCAAACCAGCTGACCGGCCTGGATGCGCAAGTGCTGTTCGGCGGGGTCAATCTGCCGCCGGTTTGCCCCTCGCAATCGAACGATTTCGCCGTCCTGGGCAGCTTGAAGGGGACCAAGTGATGAGGACCCACGCTGCATTGCTGGCGCTCGTGTTGCTCGCCGGGCCGGTCACATCGGACGACAAGCCCGCACCGCCGCCGCTGACCGCCGAGCAGGCCACGCGGATTCGCGAGCTGGTCGGCACCACGCAGACAAGGGCCAGTCGGCTGCAGTCCCTGCTCGAAGAACGCCAACGCGAGCTGGCGACGCTTTACGCTCAATACGAATTGAATGAACGGCAAGCGAATCAGCTCCAGCTGGAGATCGTGGACATCCAGCGGCAGATGCTGGCCAACTACCACCACATGCAGGCCGAGCTGCGCACCATCGTCAGCAAGGAACGCTTCGAGCTGCTTCGACAGCGACTCGGCCGTGTCGTGCAACCGGGCGGCCCCAAGGAAAAGCTCCCGGAACGCTAACCCGACATTTCCGTTTCAGACTTTGATCCTCGGTACTCGGAGGACTCCGCTCATGCTACGCGCCGCACTTGCACTGACCCTGGTGTCTTTCGCCGGCCCCTCTCTCGCCGCCGACGATCCCGTCTTCAGCGGTCCGCAAGCCGGCGAGAAGCTGACAGCTCTCAAGGTTCAGGGCGTCTACGGTCCCTACGCGGGCAAGGAGGTGGACCTGACGAGCGAGCACAAGGGTGCCGTCGTCTACCTGTTCGTCCACGAATCGACGCGCCCGGGGCACCGCGTGTTGAGAGCGATCGATCACTATGGGACCAAATGGGCGGGCGATGGGCTGGCCACGCACTTCATCTGGTTGAGCGGCGACAAGACCAAGACGGAGGAGTTCCTCAAGTTCGGCAAGGCGTCGCTGAACCTGGATTGCCCGATCGGCATTTCCCTCGATGGCATGGAAGGCCCGGGCAACTACGGTCTCAACCGCAAGGTGACGCTGACCTGCCTCGTCGCCAAGGGCAACAAAGTTGTCGCCAATCACGCCATCGTGCAGCCCAACGAGACCGATTCGCCCAAGATCCTGGCCGACGTGGCCAAGATGCTCGGCAAGCAAGCGCCGACACAGGACGAGATCCAGAAGGCCATCGGCGCCGGCCGCAAGCCGCCGGAAGGCAAGGATCCCGAAGGCGCCGACGAGGTCAAGGGCATGATGCGCCCGCTGCTCAAGGAAACCGACAAGGACAAGATCGCCGAGACGTTCCGCAGGATGGATGGCTGGGCCGGCCGCGACCGCGCCAAGGCGGCCTGGCTCAAGAGCTATCTGGAGCTGGTCTTCGAGAAGTCGAAGTACGGCACCAAGGAAGTACAAGACGCCTACGTTGCCTGGAAGAAGAGCAAGGAAGAGAAGAAGTAATTCCGGCCGACACCCAGGAGGTTCGATCGATGCGTTCCTTGATCGCGATGGGCGTCGGCTGGCTGGTGTATTGCCCACTGGCGGTGGCTGCACCCGACTTCGAGACGCAAGTGATTCCGGTGCTGACAAAGTCCGGCTGCAACAGCGGCGCCTGCCACGGCGCCGCCATCGGCCGCGGCGGATTCCGCCTGTCGCTGCTCGGCTACGATCCGGACCTCGATTACGAGACGATGCTGCGCGACTTGCAGGGCCGCCGCGTCAACCTGGTCAAGCCCGAGAAGAGCCTTCTCCTTCGCAAGCCGACGCGCGACCTGGCCCACGAGGGCGGACACAAGCTGGCGGCCGGCGGCGACGGCTACAAGCTCGTCCGCGACTGGATCGCTGCCGGGGCGCCGCGTGAAACGCGCCGCACGCTGCAATCCGTCGAAATCACGCCAACGACGAAGACCCTGCCCGCCGCCGGCGAGAAGTTCGCGCTGAAAGTCATCGCTCGCTACAAGGACGGCGCCACCGAAGACGTCACGCCCTGGGCGGTCTTCACACCGACCGACACCGCTGCTCTGCGCATCAATGCCGAGGGCGAAGTGATGTCCCTGCGGCGCGGCCAGAGTGCGGTCATGGTTCGCTTCCTGGGCGAAGTCGGCAGCGTCAGCGTCACGGTGCCGTTGGCCGATGAGCCGGTCAAGGGCGGACGGCCGCGAACGAACTACATCGACGATCACGTCAACCGCGCGCTCGATCAGCTGCGATTGCCGCACTCGCCGTGTGCTTCCGAAGAGACGCTGGTGCGTCGCCTGTATATCGACCTGATCGGCACGCTGCCGGAACCGCGCGAGGTAGACGACTTCGTCAACGACAAGTCGACGGACAAGCGCGCAAAGCTGGTCGAGCGCCTGATGCAGCGGCCGGAGTTCGCCGACTTCTGGGCGCTCAAGTGGGGCGATCTGCTGCGGATCGACTCGAAACGACTCCAGCCCGAAGGGGCGATGGCGTTCCACCAGTGGGTGCGCGACCAGGTCGTCCGCAACACGCCGTTGGACCGCATGGCTCGGGAGATGATCCTGACGCTGGGCGACGGCCATGCGGTCGGGCCGGTCAATTTCAGCCGCATCCCGGGCGATGCGGGCAACCATGCCGAGCACGTCAGCCAGGTGTTCCTCGGCGTTCGCCTCCAGTGTGCCAATTGCCACAATCATCCGCTCGACCGCTGGACGCAGGACGACTATCACGGCCTGGCCGCGGTGTTCTCCAAGCTGAGCCGGGGCCGTTCGATCGCGCTACAGGCCAAAGGCGAGGTGATCCACCCGAAGACCGGCAAGTCGGCGGTGCCGCGCATCCCGGGCGTCGAGTTCCTGACCGGCGACGGCGATCCGCGCGAGAAGTTCACCGACTGGCTGACCAGCGCGGAGAACCCGTATTTCGCCCGCGCGGCCGTCAACCGCCTCTGGCGCGAGCTGATGGGCCGCGGCCTGGTCGAGCCGATCGACGATCATCGCTCGACTAATCCCGCGACGCATCCGGAGCTGCTCCAGGCCCTGGCGAAGGACTTCGTGGAGCATCGCTTCGACGTGCGACACACGATCCGCACCATCGTTGCATCGGAAGCCTACCAGCGCAGCTCCCTGGCCGCCGGCGCGAACAAGAGCGACGATCGCTTTTACTCGCGTGCCCTGCTCCGGCCGTTGCCGCCCGCGGTGATGGTCGATGCGGTGGCGAAAGTCACCGGCGTCGCGGAGAAGCTGGGCAATCGGCCGACGGGCGAACGAGCGATTGCCCTGATGGATGCCCGCGTCGAATCGACACCGCTCGACCTGCTGGGCCGCTGCGTGCGCGACAATTCCTGTACGCCGAGCCTGGTCGGCGCCGGCTCGCTGCCGCTGGCGCTGCACAAGATCAACGGCCCCTGGCTCCACGACAAGATCGTGAGCGCCCAGGGCAAGCTGCATCAGTCGCTCGCCAATCGGAAGACCGATGAGGAGATCGTGGCAAGCTTCTACGAGACGGCCCTGGGCCGTAAGCCTTCGGCAAAGGAGCGGGCCCACTGGAAGACGAAGCTCGCCGCCGACACGCCTGAAGAACGCATTGGCAAGTTCGAGGACTTCCTCTGGGCGCTGCTGAATTCGACCGAGTTTGCGTGCAATCACTAACGCTTCAGCGCACCTTCGTGGGACGGGCGGCGAGCGATTCTGTAGCCGCAGGCTTCAGCCTGCGGAGTGAATCTGCCGCACCCGCGACGCCATTCCGCAGGCCGAAGCCGGCGGCTACAGAAGTTCGTGACGAATTGCTCAGGCCAATTGGAGACTTCCCCATGCGACGGTGTGACGGCATCAATCGGCGTGAGTTCCTGCGAGTCGGCAGCCTGTCGGCGCTCGGTCTGAGCCTGTCGGATGCGTTTCGGCTTCGCGCCCTGGCGCAGGCCGGGAAGAAAATGCCGCGCTGCATCCTCATCTGGCTCGATGGCGGACCGAGCCATCTCGACATGTTCGACCTGAAGCCCAGCGCTCCCGAAGAGGTGCGCGGTCCCTTCAAGCCGACCGATACCAAGGTGCCTGGCTTCCAGATTTGCGAGTACTTCCAGAACCTGGCAGCCCACACCGGCAAGCTCTGTCTCATCCGCTCGATGACCTCCGAGCTGGGCGAGCACAACTTCGGCGCCCACTACCTGTTGACGGGCTACAAGCCGTCGCCGGTGCTCGACTACCCGAGCTACGGCTCCGTGATCTCGCACACGCGCAGCGGCAAACCGTTGCTGCCATCGTACATCGCCGTGCCTGGCTTCTCGCCCTACGCAGCCAACGGCTACCTGCCCGCCGCGTGTCGTCCGTTTGCCGTCGGCGGCGATCCGAGCAAGGCCGAATTCGAGGTGCGCGACCTGGAAGGCCAGGCCGGAGTCACCACCTCGCGCCTGGAGCGCCGTCGAGAGTTCCTGGGCGACCTCGATCGTCTGAGCCGTGAGATCGAAGAGAGCGGCCCTCGGCAGGAACGGGACGCCCACTTCGAGCAAGCATATCGGTTGATCCTGTCGCCGGAAGCGAAGAAGGCGTTCGACCTTGGCCAGGAGAAGCAGGAGGTCCGCCAGCGCTACGGGCACCGGACCATCGGCCAAAGCTGCCTGTTGGCGCGTCGCCTGATCGAAGCAGGCTGCCCATTCGTGACGGTGACCGACTCCACCTGGGACCATCACGCCAACGTGTTCCGCACGCTCAAGGAAGGCTACGCCGGCGGCACCGACGGCAAGATGATCCACCTGGACAAGGCGCTCTCCGCGTTGCTGGGCGACCTGGACGAACGTGGCTTGCTCAAGGAAACGCTGGTCGTGGTGATGGGCGAATTCGGCCGCACGCCCAAGTTGAACACCAGCGCGGGCCGCGATCACTGGCCGCGGGCATTCAGCGTGCTGCTGGCCGGCGGCGGCGTCAAGGGCGGGCAAGTCGTCGGCAAGAGCGACGCCCGCGGCGAAAGCCCCGCCGACCGTCCGGTGACGCCGACGGACCTGGCGAAGACGATCTACACGCTGCTCGGCATCGACCCCGACCTGGAGCTGAAGACCGCCGACAATCGCCCCGTGCAGGTCAACGCGGGTGGCAACGTCGTCACCGAATGCCTGGCGTGATGTTGAAGTGGAACACGGAGCTGCGCTACGCGGACTGCGTGCGCGGATTCACGCGGATCAGACACCGAAACATCCCGTCTTGTCCGCGAAGATCCGCGCACGCAGTCCGCGTATGAAATCCGCGGGCGATTCCGAACGGAGACCCTCCATGAGACTGCGTGATGCATCGCTCGCGGTGTTTGTCGTTCTTGTTGCTGGCACGGCCGCCTTCGCCCAGGCACCGAAGGTCAAACCTGCCATCACCGCCCTCGCCATCGCACCCGACGGCCAGTCCATTGTCTACGGCTCGCAGGCGGGCGTCGTGGTTCGCTCGTTGAAGGACGACACCGAGCAGTCGCTGCCGACGCAGCTCGATCACGTCTGTGCCCTTGCCTTCTCGCCGGACAGGACGCATCTCGCAATTGCCGGCGGCAGTCCCGGTGAGTCCGGCGCGGTCGAGGTCTATTCCTGGCCCGCGCGCAAGCGCATCGCCCGGCTCGAAGGCCACGATGACGTCGTTCACGGTATCGTCTGGCTTCCTGAATCGAAGCAGATCTTCAGTGCCAGCGCCGATCGCACGGTACGCTTCTGGAACGTCGCGGCCGGCAAGTGCCTGGAGACGCTGGGCGGTCACTCGGGGCCGGTGCTGGCGCTCGCCGTCTCGCCTGACGGCAAGTGGCTTTGCTCCGGCAGCGGCGATCAGACCATTCGCGTCTGGAGCGTGGCGGAGCGCAAGCTGGTCCGCTCGCTGAACAATCACCTGGGGGCCGTTCACGCCCTGGCCTTTCGGCCTCAGTCGGAAGGTTTGCCCTTTCTCGCGTCGGCAAGCGAGGACGGCACCGTGCGTATCTGGCAGCCCTCGATTGGCCGCATGGTGCGTATCGTCCGCCACCCGGCGCCCGTCGTCTGCCTCGCCTGGAGCAAGGACGCCAGCCGGATCTACACCGGTTCGCGCGATGGCTGCGTGCGCCAGGTGGACGGCGACAGCGATGCCATCCTGCACGCGCGCAAGCTCGACGCCGGCCGCATCGCCAGCCTGGCGCTTCGCGACGATGATCTGCGCATCGGCCACGTCAGCGGCACCATCAGTCGTGTCGCCCCGTCCGAGAAGTAATCGAGTGCGAAGCTCCGATGTGGTACAAGAGGCCCTGTCCGCGGAAGCAGCCGATTCCGTAGATAGGGTCTTATCATGCGCCACCACAGTTCGTATTGAGTCGGTGACTTGGCCGACCCCTTGTCGCTTCTGCGCGGGGCCGGCGCAATCGCTCAAACTTCGCGGCCCTGCCCCAGAACTGGACGCGCCCGCGGAGCGCTACGTCGATCACGCCGATCATCGATGTCGACAATGAAGCGATCCACGGCCCCAGACATGAAAGAAATTCTGATGCTAAACATCTCCTTCATCGCACTGAACCGAATCGTTGAAGAACGTGCCGCCACCGATGAGCAGTATCGCACGGAATTGGAGAGAAACGGCAAGGTTGTCCTGACCATGGGTCGCCGTCTGCCGGACGAAGCGTTGCTTGCCAAGTTGCGCGTCGCAGGTATTGACCTGGACCGCCAAAAGCTCGATTGCTTGGCTCAGCGGCATTTCTCGGCCGAGGACCTGTCCCGGGAGTTCATCAAGAAAAGCCACTTGCCGTTGCACGGTTCCGAGGAAGACTGGGTCTGGATCGCGCTGGCTTGTCTGTGGGAACGCTGGCTTCCCGAGCGGCCGAACTTGGAGATGATCGACGACCGGATGCAGGAGGGTTACCGCGCACTGAAGTCCGATGATGCGCCGGCTGCTTGCCGTTGCTGGCTCGCGGCCTGGAAGTCAATCCTCTTGTCCATGGCCAATCACCACATCGAAGGTCTGGCGGAATTCGATCGTCGTTTCGGGGGGACGCAAAGCCTTTACAACTGGGTCCAGGACTTCGAATTGGAACTGGGCAACGCTGCGTTGAAAGAGCCGCAGTTCTTGCAGGAACGGATTGCGTTCTGCACGGCAGTGATGGAACACTCCGAAGGTTGGAGCCTGTCCATGCACGGTTTCCAGCGTGCGCTCGCCGAGACCCATTTCGAGCTCGACCCAGTGAAAGGGGAGGAGTTGTTTCAGCAGTGGCTGGAGCGGGAGCCGCGGGTGGGTTGGGGCTGGATCAGCTGGTCAGACCGCTACCGGTATTTCGGTAGCAAGTCGGCCGACGACGCCAGAGCCGAGCAAATCTTGTTGCGCGGGCTGGAAGTGCCCGATGTCGATGACCGGGAATTCTTGCTGGAGCGCTTGTACGACCTCTATGTGGAAACCGGCCGAAAGCACGAAGCAAAGGCGGCGCATGGACAGTTGAAGGAACTGAGGAAGCCCAAGGGGACGACGCGCGTCACTCGAACGGACGACGCCTTACAAATGAAGCAGACCTTTGACTTCGGCGAAAGGGGCCTGCCCTTGGAACAGTTCACTCGATTCGCCGAATCCCGACTTGGAGGCCAACCCCAACCGGCAAGGCGGACCGAACGGGTCGGGCGCAACGACCCCTGCCCTTGCGGCAGTGGCAAGAAGTTCAAACGCTGTTGCGGCGGTCGGTAATGGCTGGGTGAGCGACCCTCGGGTGTCCTTCGACTGCGCGGCCTTGCTTCCGGTGTTCTGGTCCATGATTCTGGGGCAGCTGGTCCAATAGCTCGGATACAATGCCAGAAAGTTTGCCTTTCCCAGCCTTGCCATTTCGCTCGTCTTGCCGATCATTACGGGGCCCTTGTCATGAGAGAGAGACCGTGCAATCCGCCACGCACAGATTCGATATTCATCCTTGCCGGCGCTTTCGTGATTACGTCTATGCTCTGTGTAAGCAAAGCGGAATGTGCAGAAAATCGGAGTCTACCAAATATCGTTCTCATCCTTGCTGACGACATGGGCTTTAGCGACCTGGGCTGCTACGGCTCGGAGATTGCCACGCCGAACATCGACCGCCTGGCCGAGAACGGCGTGCGATTCACGCAGTTCTACAACGCGGCCCGCTGCTGCCCGACGCGTGCCAGCTTGCTGACCGGGCTCTATCCGCACCAAGCCGGTGTCGGGCACATGGTCGAGGACCGCGGTTTCCCGGCATATCGCGGCGAGCTGAACGATCGCTGCGTCACGATTGCGGAGGCACTGCGACCGGCGGGATATCGCACGTGGATGAGCGGCAAGTGGCATGTGGCGCCGTCGACCGGCAAGAAAGATCACTGGCCGGTGAACCGCGGCTTCGACCAGTTCTTCGGCCTGATCGGCAGCGTGCGCAGCTACTACGACCCGCCGACCCTGACACGCGATATCACACCGATCCAGGCCGACAAGGACTTCTATCTCACCGATGCCATTACCGACAATGCCCTCACCTACCTGACGGACCAGGGAAAGAAACCGGAGCCGTTCTTCCTCTACGTCGCGTACACCGCACCGCACTGGCCAATGCACGCGCTGCCGGAAGACATTCAGAAGTACAAGGGCAAGTACAAGCAGGGCTGGGACGAGCTGCGCAAAAAACGACACCAGAAGATGATCGAGCTGGGCCTGGTGGACAAGCGCTGGCCGTTGACGCCGCGCGATGCGGAGTCGCCGGCATGGGCCGATGCCAGGGACAAGGACTGGCAGGACCAGCGCATGGCCGTCTATGCGGCGATGATCGATCGCATGGACCAGGGCGTCGGCAAGATCATGGGCAAGCTGAAGGAACTCGGCAAGGAGAAGAACACGCTGGTGCTGTTCCTTTCCGACAACGGCGGCTGCGCGGAAGCGATTCCCGCGGACTGGCGCGGCAAGATGTTTCCGAGCAAGACGCGCGACGGCCGCGACACCAAGGTCGGCAACGACCCAGCCGTTCTGCCCGGTCCGGCCGACGTCTTTCAGAGCTACGGTCCGGCGTGGGCCAATGCCAGCAACACGCCGTTTCGACTGTACAAGCACTGGGTCCACGAAGGCGGCATCGCCACGCCGTTGATCGCTTCCTGGCCGGCGACGATCGCCAAGCCCGCCATCACGCATCAGCCCGGACATCTCATCGACATCATGGCGACCTGCCTGGACGTGGCCGGCGCGGAGTATCCGAAGAAGCACAAGGACCAGGCCATCGCGCCGCTGGAGGGCAAGAGCCTGTTGCCGATCTTCCAGGGCAAGACCCGGCAAGGTCACGACGCGCTCTTCTGGGAGCACGAGGGCAATCGAGCGGTGCGGCAAGGCAAGTGGAAGCTGGTGTCGCGTCATCCCGACGCCTGGGAGCTCTATGACCTGGAAGCCGATCGGACCGAACTGACGAACCTGTCGGCGAAAAATCCCGACCTGGTCAAGGAGTTGGCTGGCAAGTACGCGCGCTGGGCGGAGCGCTGCGGAGTGCAGCCGTGGGAGAAGGTAAATGCGAAGAAGGAAAAGTAACGCCATTGCCGTCCCGCGGCGCGCTTGGCCGGTCTGGTCAGGATCGTTGGCAGCCCATATCAAGACTGCACCACTCAAGCACGAGGCCGAAAATAAGCGGTAGCGGCCGCGCGCTTCTTCTGGAATTACCGCCGACGGCAAACGGAGCGACCGGCCCGGTGGGCTGGGCTCCAGAGGAAGAACACAGCATGCACTCCCCCAACATTCGCCAGCAAGCCATCCAGGCCATTGCGACCGCCAAGCACCAGCTCAATCGCGTGAATTTCAAGGAAGCGCCCATCAAGGACCTCTTCGGCGCCAACGTCTTCAACGAAGCCGTCCAGCGTCAGATGCTCCCCAAGCCCGTCTTCAAGGCCCTGCAAAAAACCATCAAGCAAGGCGCGCCGCTCGAACCCAGCATCGCCGACAGCGT
>JAIEMG010000173.1 GCA_019752375.1 Gemmataceae bacterium
TCGCGAGTACGCTCGACCCACCCTACCTCTCGTGGTTTTTCAGCAGCCTCCTGGAGCTTGGGTACGAGAGAGGTTGGTCAAGAAAGCGTATACGGCAGGGCGAGTCGCCGCTCGCGGGTGGGTGGATACAACAGACGAGGCGAACAAGGCTCCTGTCACGACCTCCAATCACCGGATTCGACCATGCATCTGCGTCCCATGACGGCGGCGGACCGCTTCGAAGTGGCCGAGTTGATCTATGGCTCGATCAACGTCTGGTATCAAACGCATGGTCGGCCGCCCATCTTCGTCGGCGGGCCGCGCGTCACCGAGGTATTTTACGACGTCTACGATGCCCTGGAACCGGGCTGCACCATCGTCGCGGAGCATGCCGAAACGGGACGGCTGATGGGCTCGTGCTACTACCATCCCCGCAAGCATCACGTCTCGCTGGGGATCATGAACGTGCATCCCAATCACTTTGGCCAGGGCGTGAGCAGCAAGCTCCTTCGCCACATCACGGATTTTACCGACCGCCACGACTACAAGACCCTGCGCTTGACGAGCAGTGCATTGAACCTCGATTCGTATTCGCTCTACAACCGGTACGGATTTGTGCCGCGAAGCGTGTACCAGGACATGCTGATTTCCGTTCCGACGACGGGAATGACGCAACCGCCAGCCGGGGTCGATCGCGTCCGCCATGCGACCGCTCGCGACGTCGCTGCAATGGCCGCGCTGGAGCTGGAGGTCAGCGGCATCACGCGCGAGGAAGACTATCACTACTGCATCGCCAACGCGCAGGGCTTCTGGCATGTAGCAGTGTACGAGACGCCGCGCGGGGACGTCGATGGCTTCGTCATCTCCTCCGGCGCCGCCGCGGTAAACATGATCGGTCCCTGTGTGGCGCGCACCGAGGACGCGGCGGCAGCGCTCATCTGGAGCGAATTCAATCAGCACAAGGGGCGATCGCCGGTCGTCCTGATCCCGGCGGAGCGCGATCGGCTGGTGCATCGACTCTACCAGTGGGGCGCACGCAATTGCGAGCTGCACTTCTACCAGGCGCGCGGCGAATTCAAACCGTTCCAGGGAATCAGCACGCCGACGTTTTTGCCAGAGACCGGGTGATTCGAGGGAATTTGGCTCGACACTTGACGCCCGCTCCGGGGTTGAGGATGATGGAGGACATTGCCAGGGTTGTTTCCCTCCTGCTCTCTTCCCACTTTTCGTTGTCGAAAGGAATTTCCCATGTCGGAAGACCTGAAATCGTTCTGCCCTGAGTGCGCCCCAGAGGTGGAACAGCCCGAAGTCATCGATCGCCGCAATTTTATTCGCGTCCTGGGCGAGCGCACTGCCGCCCTGGTCGCCGTCGGCACCGTGGCCGCGACCGTTGCACCGCGCGTCCGCGCCGATGTGAAGGAAGCCGGCGGCAAGCCGGGCGAGGCGCTGGCGTTGGAACTCTTCAGTGGCTTGAGCGACGAGCAGAAGAAGCAAGTCCTGCTGCCGTTGGACCACGGCGCCGGTGAGGGCAAGGTTCCCACCCGCCTGAAGTTCTACAACGGCGCGCTGATGGGCAAGAAGCTGGGCGGCATCTACACCAAACCGCAGCAGGAGTTGATCGAACGCGTCCTCAAGGCCATTGCGTCGGACGACGAAGGCTTCAAGCAGATGACGCGCAACGGCACCTACGACGCCAGCGGCTCGCTTCAGAACTGCGGCGTCCACTTCTTCGGCGAACCGGGCGAAGGCAAGAAGTGGTCCTGGTTGTTCACCGGTCATCACCTGACCGTTCACTGCAACGGCAGCGCGGAAGAAGGCTCCGCGTTCGGCGGCCCGATGTACTACGGCCACACGCCCAATGGCTACAGCGAGAAGAACTGCTTCTACCCCCAGACCAAGAGCGTGCTCAGCATCTACGACGCGCTCGACGGCGAGCAGCGCAAGAAGGCCGTCGTCGTCGGCAGCCCCGGCGAACACGAAGCCTCGGTCAAGTTCCGCGCCAAGGACCAGGCCAAACCCGGCATCGGCTTCGCCGACCTGAGCAAGGACCAGTTCAAGCTGGTCGAAACGGTCATGCGCGACATCCTGAAGCCGTACCGCAAGGCCGACGTCGATGAAGTGATGGAGATCGTCAAGAAGAACGGCGGCCTGGAGAAGATCCACCTGGCGTTCTACAAGGACAAGGGCGGCGAGGCCCAGGGCTCCAACTGGGACTTCTGGCGCCTGGAAGGCCCCGGCTTCGTGTGGAACTACCGCGTGCTGCCGCACGTCCACACGTACGTGAACATCTCCAGCAAGATCTGAACCTAATTCAGTCCGTGACAATGCCGCGAGCCGCCGGGGAGAGTCCCCGGCGGCTCGCGGCGTTGTTATGCGCTCAGTAGACTTGGGGTTGTGAAGGACTACTTCTCCGACTTCCGCGCCACGTTGATCGCGATCACGCACTTGGCATCGAACACGGACATCGTCAGCGAAACATTGGTCCCTTCGACGAGATCGCCGAGCGCCCCTTCCATGCGAACATTCTTCGCCACGGTGAACGACTTCTCCGCGATCTGTCCGTCTTCCTTTACGTTGATGGTGATCGTGCGGTTGCCGACGTCGACGCCCTTGACCGACCCCGTGAAGGTGCGGCCGGACACCTGGATGCCGCGAACGGTGTCCTTGTCGATCACCGACAGCCGCAGCATGACCGGCGTGCCTTCCGTCAGCTTATCCAGCTCGCCTTCCTTGGGCGGATCCTTCTTGTTCAGCCCGTCGCTGAGCAATACCTTCGCGTCCTTGGCCACTTTCAACGTCGTTTCCACCGCGCCATCTTTCGTTTTGGTCGTGAAGGTGATGGTGTGCTTGATGTGATCCACGCTCTTCACCTGGACTTGCAGCGTCTGGGGCTGCGGGCGGATGTTGACCACGGACTTCTTGTCTTCCGAAAGCTGCGCGTAGACGCTGGTCCCTTCGGTCAGATCGGCGAGCTTCCCTTCCTTGACCTCGCCGTCCTTCGTGATTCCATCGCTGAGGAGGACCTTGAAATCCTTGGCGAGCGTCAACGTCTGCTCCTCCACCTGCTTGGCTTCCTTCTTCACAGCAAGCGTGACCGTGTTCTTGTCGGCATTCACGGAGCGAACGGTGCCTGCGAGCGTTGGCCCGCCTTCCTTCTTACCGAGGTTTCCGTCGCCCTTGTTTCCGTCGCCCTTGTTTCCGTCGCCCTTGTTTCCGTCATTGTTGTTGCCGTTGCCTTCGTTCTTGTTTCCGTCGCCCTTGTTGCCGGGTTCTTTGTTCCCTTTACGACCGAGTTGCAGGGCTGCGGCTGTGTCCGCCGAGCCGTCGGCAAGCCAGACGCGAACGCCGTAACCCACGGTCGGCTTCTGGCCTTCTTCGCCGACACCGTAGTATGTGAACTTCGTGTCCTTGCCGAGCTTGATCGTCACCGTTTTGGCCTCACCGCCCTTGTTGGCAGGAATGGTGATGACGATGCTCTTCTTGTCCTCGGAAACCTCCGCGATCTGGCCGACGTGGTCGGGGGCCTTTTCTTCCTTCTTGACGTCCTTGACGGGCGCGGCCTCGGGCTTCGCGGCGGCCGGCTTGTCCGCGATGGCCCGATGGCCAAGCACGCCGACGCCGGCGCCCATGACGCCGATGGCCAGGACGACTGCCGCCGCCACTTTGAGCTTGCTGATGAACATGGCCTGGATGACTCCTTCAGTCAGGGCTGCGACCTTGGCCGAGATGACCCCGGCCGCCGCCGCTTCCGCCGCGGCACCTAGCGCCGCGGCCTGAACCGTGGAAAGAACAAGACTCGCCGGCACGGTCGCCGACGCCACTTGCGGAGACAGGACACTGGCCAGCGTGCCCGCGGACAGCGCTACACCACGCCGCGTCAGACGCTGGCTCAATAGCTCGCGTGCGCGGGACAATCGGCTCGACAGCGTACCTTCCGGAATGCCCAGCATGCGCGCCGCATCTTCGCGGGTGCGTCCTTCCAGAGCGCACAGCACCATCGGGATGCGGTAGCATTCCGGCAGGCGATGCAGCTCCTGATCGAGCAGCGGTTGCAGGTCGTGCCAGCCTTGCGCGGGGCAACTCTCGGTGGAAGGCATCTCGCTCACCTGTTTTTCGCGTGTCCGACGGCGCAGCATCCCGGCACGAGCCTTGAGGGCCGTGCGATACGCCACGCCATACAGCCAGTTGCCGACCAGCTCCCGCGGTACGACCGAGGTTCCTTTGCGCACCAGCACCAGGAACGTCGCCTGAAAAGCGTCCTCGGCTTCGTGAGGGTCGCCCAGGACGCGCCGACAGACGCCGAGCACCATCGGGCCGTGGCGCTCGACCAGCCGCTCGAACGCACTTTGATCGTGCCGGATCAGGAAATCGTCGAGCAGGCGGCCATCGGTCTGGCTGGCGCTCTCGCGCCGCAGCATCAGACCGCGCACGCGGTGCATCATCGTGCTCAGGGAACCAATGGCCATGTCACGCACTCCGGAAGGCGACCACCCGGCCGTCTCCAATTACTATTGCCCGATGAATGGACGGCGCGTCCATCATTTTCCCAGTTTCTCTTGCCGATGTCCGGACGGCGCCAACCGAGCACCGGGGCGTTTGCTTCACCACAACTGCCTTGAATGGGTGCTTGACACCCCACTGCCTTCGCCGGACACTGACGTTGGTCTTCCATCGCTCCGCGACTTCATTTGTGACAAGTGTCCGGATAAATGGACCTGACCCATTTCGGTTTTTCCGGTTTTCTACTGGCCAGTCACGGGTCCGGAATTTCGAGTTGCCGACAGATCGCTCTGGCAGTCGGGTTCGGGATCTCCCGATGCCGCGGGACCGCGGTTCGGCGGCCGTTGGCCGGGTTCTCCCAGATCGAGTGATCCGCCCCCTCACGAGCCAGGACGCACCCATGACGCCGCAAATGCTTGATGAGGTCTTGTCGCTTCACGGAACCACGATCCCGGCCGGGACAACTTCAACGGAAGTGCTGGCCCGCAAGTGGAGGTGGAGCGGTTCCTCGAGATCGGCCTCCGGATCAGTCAAGGTTGGGTTCGGGACAGGCAACGCCTCACCTCGTTCCAGGTGAAGTTCCGCCAGGTCGAGGAGCGCTGAAGCCAGCAACCGTCGCGCCGACTCCAGGTCGACTCCGCAAGTGATCGCGCCGGGAAAATCGAGGACGTGGGCGTGGATGCCCCCTTCCACGAATTGGTACGCCGCCTTGTACGTGAGCATTGCTATGTCTCGGAGGCCTGGGTGAGAGGCATCGGGATCTGGTTTATCTTACTGGTTTCAGGGCCGGTGGTCACAGGGCCTTCCTCGCCGGACGACTCTGCCGGCGGGGCGTCACTAAAGCCTACATTCCCCCAGGCAGGTGCAAAGCCTGGTTCGGCCTGAACGACGAAGCGGAAGGGGCACCACGCCACCTCGGTGAGGCTCGCTCGGCTGATGGTGAACAACGCCAGGCAGAGCGAATCCCGCACCCACGCATACTGCGAGAAGCAGCCGGCAATGCCGCAACTGCAAACCGTGACCCGGCCCCGGTACTCACCTCCCCGACGGATCGCCTCGAACGCCCCGCGGTCGGGGAGGTGAGTACCGGGGCTGGCAACTCGGACGCGAGTTGCCACACGCTGCGGCATTCGTTCGCGACCCTCTTGCGCCGCGCGGCGATGACGCGGCGGGGCTATCTGCTGAGCCACCGTTTTGCCATGTCGGCCGCCGCCTCTCGGCCGGCACGCAGAATCAGAATCAAGCGTTCAACGTCCTGTTGGCTGACTGACATCGTCCCCGGTACACGGCCATCGGATGGAATCGCTTCCTGTTTGAAAGAGAATCGGGGCGGTAAACTTTTCATCTTGCTCCTACTCTTTTTCTGCCCAGCTTCCGACCATCGAACGGCCCTCGCACGCTTCCCTTGCTCGCCCAGCGCTTGGCCTTGACACCCCTGGCGGAATATGCCAGAAGCCGCCGCGGTCGAAGGAACAGGTAGGGGGTGCCGCGCAATGACCCTGGAATCGGTCCTGGCAAGGTCCCAGCAGTGGCGGGCGAGCCGAACACACACCTTTCGCCAGTTGTGGCAGGTGCCGACGTTTTTCGTCGGCCTGCTGGCGCTCGTCATTGTGGGATCGGCCCATCCTCTCTGGTCGCATGGCGGCACACGCCACCTGGCACGGTCCCTTGCCGAAGCGCGCGCGGAGCTCGAAGGTCCGCGATCGAATCCCGAGCGCGTCCTGCACCTGGCCTCGGACGCCCTGCGCCAGGCGACGCCGGGGTCTGCTCAAGCCGGTGAAGCACACTTCCTGATCGGCAGCGCTCACCTGCGTCGTGCCGAACTGGCGCCGGCCGACAGCGCCGGAGACCTCTGGCAGAAAGCCCGCGATCATCTCGACCAGGCGGACCACCTGGGCGTTGCCGACTCCGACCGCTCGAAGCTGGCCTATCGTCTCGGCAAAGTCCACCACGCCCTCAACGGCGATCCGCAACGGGTGATTGACTGCATGATGTGGTCGATCCACGAGGCCGCCGATGATCCCTTCGAAGCGTACGGCCTGCTCGCTCAGGCGTACCTGCGTTTGCCGGCCCCCGACCTGCGCGGCGCCCTGGAAGCGACGCGCAAGCAACTGGCCCTGCCCAATGCGAACGAGAATTCCCTGGCCGCGCCCCGTCTGCTTTGCGGCGAGCTCCTGCGCAAGCTCGACCAGCCGGACGAAGCGCGTAAGGTCCTTGCGCGCATCGGTCCCAGCGCGGACCCGGACGTGCTGTTCCGTGCCCGCTACCTGCGTGCCCGCCTCTACCAGGAGGAAGGCGCCTGGGCCGAGGCGGCCGCCATGTGGGAAGGCGTCAAAAGCGATCCGCGCTGGGTGACCGTTGAGCCGGCGCGCGTCCTCTATTCGCTCGGCCTCTGTTACCGCAAGCTGGACCGCATTCCGGAAGCGATCGGCACCTGGGAAGCGACCAAGCTGCGCGGCAGCGAGGAAGGACAGGCCGCGTCGCTTGGTTTGGCGGAACTACGCCTGCGCGGCGACAAACCGTCGGCCGTGCTGGAGGCGTTCGAGACGGCGCTTCGCGGCGTCACCGCGCCGGCGGACTACCACAATTCGCTCGTGGACCTCGCCGAGGTGCGCACCCTGCTCGAAAGCGCCTGCCAGCACTTCAAGCAGACCAGCGCCTTCGAGCAAGCCGTGCAGCTCGCCAACTTGTACGAAAAGGTCGCTCCGCCCGGCGTCGCTCAACAGCTCGCGGCCGAGGCCACCGAGGCGTGGGCGAAATCGCTGCGGGCCGCGGCCCAGACGCAGCTCAACGAAGACAGCGCCAAACGCAGTGAAGACGAAGCCCGCCAGCGCTATCGGCAGGCCGGCATCGCCTTCGAAGCCGCGGCATCGCTGGCGACGAACCCTAATGAACAAGCCGAGTGGCTCTGGCGCGCGATTGGCGACTACCTCGAAGGCCGCGACCATGCCCGGGCCGTTCACGTCCTCGATCGCTACGTACAATTGCCGATCCCGCTCGAGCGTCAGGGCCGCGCCTGGCACGCCCTGGGCGAGGCGCATCGCGTGTTGCGCAACCAGAGCGCGGCACAAAGCGCCTATCAGAAGTGCATCGAGTATCCCGGCCCTTTCGCCTACCGCGCCCGCTACGAGCTGGCGATTACCAAGATCGAGCAGAAGAACCTCGACGACGCCGAGGAAGACTTGAAGCAAAACCTTCGGCTGATGCAAACGGCGCCCGATGCGGAAGCGTACGAGCGAACGCTGGTCACGCTGGCCAGCCTGCTCTATCAGCGCAAAAACTATCCACGCGCGTTCGACCGACTTCAAGAGGCGCTGGAACGCTATCCGGCCAATCCCAATGCCGTGAAGCTGCGGCTTCAGCTCGCTCAGTGCTGCCGGCAGCTGGCTGAAGAGGCGAACGACCGCCTGACACTCGGCCGCGTCTCGACGGCCGAGGAACAATCGCACTACCGCGCGCAACGGCAGAAGTACCTGGAGACAGCGGCGGGGCACTACCAGAAGCTGGTGGAAGACATCGAAAGCCTGCAAGTCAAGCAGACGCTGAGCCGCGAACAGGAGGCGATCCTGGGTCAGTCGCGTTTCGCCGTCGCGGATTGCCGCTTCGACCTGGGCCAGTACAACCAGGCCCTGGTACTTTACAACGTGCTGGCGAAGCGCTATCAGAATCAGGTGGAAGGCCTCGTGGCACTCAAGCACGCCTGGCAGTGCCACTGCGTGATGTTCCAGCCCGACCTGGCACGCGGCACGCTGGACCGCATTCGCAGCGCTCTGCCCAGCACGACGTTCGACGCCGCCGCCGAGAACCGTACACGGGCCTGGTGGGACAACTGGCTGGTCGACGTGAGCAAGTTGCGTGAGGCGCCGCGTCCGCCGTCGCGGTGATGGCGGTGCGCGAGCCATCGAAACAGCGAGCGGGGGCGTCGTTCCAGCAAGGCGTCCTTCTACTTCCTGGGCTTATCCCAGTTGGGCTGGAACTTTTCTTCCTTGTTGCGGCTGCGTTCCAGCGCCTCGGTGAGGGGGCGCATGCCGCGGCAGGTCTCGCGGAAGGCGCCGGCCACGTTGTTCTGGCTGAGCAGGCGGGTCGCTAGCTGCTGGTGTCGGTGATGCACGTCCCAGTTGACTTCCCATTGCTTTTCCTGGGCCTGGGCGACCAGCGCGGTTTCGAGCTGCTGCATCTTTTCCAGCAAGCCGCGCTCGATCTTGCACTCGGCCTGGCGATAGACCTTGGTGCGCGGGCGATACTCTTCCGGCTCGGACTCGCGCCGCTTTTTCTCCTGCGCGTGATAGACGAACAGACCCGCCAGGCCGCCGATGATCGTCAGGGCGGCGAACAGGAAGAGCATCTGCCCGCCAGCCAGCTTGTTGTAAATGAGTGCTGCGGCGCCGCCGGATAAGGCAATGCCGGCGAGGATGATCCAGAACGGCCAGGGCACCCGCCGCAGCAGCGAAGGCTTCACGGGCCCATCGTCATCGTCATCGGTCGATTTGCTCGGGCCGACGCGGACGATCACCACGGTGATGTTGTCCGGTCCGCCGCGCAGATTGGTGAGATCGACCAGCAGCTGACACGCTTCGGCAGGATTCAGCACGCTCGCAATCGCGCCCATTTCCGGATCGGACATCGGGCCGCTCAGGCCGTCGCTGCAGATCAGGAAGGTGTCGCCGTCTTGCACCGGGTGGGGACCGCGGATGTCGACTTCGACCTCGGCATCGGGGCCCATCGAGCGAACAATGACGTTGCTCGGGACGTCCTTGAGGTCTTCCGGGCGCACCTTGGCGCGTCGTGCTTTTTCCCAGACGAGACTGTGATCGAAGGTGAGCTGCTCGACGTTGCCGCCGCGGATGCGATAGGCCCGGCTGTCGCCGACGTGGCCAATCCATGCGCCTTCCGGCCGCAGCACCAGGGCGGTGCTGGTCGTGCCCATGCCCTGGAATTCGCGATTGGCCTGGCCGCGGCCATGAATCTCCGCGTTGGCCTCGACGAACGCCCGGCGCAACGCCTGGACCACGCCATCCTTTGCGTGCTTGTGATACGTGTGAGGAATGATGCTGCACGCCATGGCGCTGGCCATTTCGCCGACGGCGTGGGCGCCCATGCCGTCCGCGACCAGGAAGACATGGCCCCGTTCGCGCCAGCTGTCCTTGTCGGTCGCAAGCAAGACGCAGTGCGCGTCCTGGTTGTGGTTGCGGCGCACCCCGACATCGGTCTTGGTCGCGTGCTCGATCTGGTTGAAGCTCGTCACGGGTGCGTGTCCTGGGCAGTGCCTCGCGATCGAAAAGGGGTCAGGCACCTTTGCCGGAACGGCCCGAAGGGTGCTGCGCACAAAGGTGCCTGACCCCTTTTCGATCGCTTACCGATCTTGCCACATCGTACCGCGATGGCGTGGCGGTGCAATGTCGGTCTTGACCGCGAAACGCGTTTCGGCTATCAGCCGCGCTGGTCCCCAATATTCCAGATGGGCGGATGCCATGAGGCGAAACACGTGGGTTTTCCTCGGTGCGGTGATGTGCGCGGGCTGGCTCAGCGGCTGCGTCGAACGCCGTTACGAGATCACCACCGAGCCGCCCGGCGCTGCCGTGCAGGTCAATGGCAAGGCGCTGGGGGCCGCGCCCGTGGACGGGTTCTTCACCTACTACGGCAACTATCATTTTACCATCGTGCATGACGGCTATCAGACGCTCCAGGTCGATCAATGCATCCCGCGGCCCTGGTACCAGTACTTCCCGCTGGATTTCTTTTTCGAGAACCTTTGGCCGTGGCGAATCATCGACAAGCATCCATTCCGTTACGAAATGGTGCCCTTGCAGCAACCGCGCACCGATGCGCTGTTGAGCCAGGCCGAGAACCTGCGTAACCGGGCACGCACCATCCAACCGCCGCCGGGGCACGAGGCGCCGCCGCCAGCCGTGCCCGCACTGGCGCCGCCACCCGGCTTGCCCGCGGCGGCACCGCCGCCATTCTGAGCGGGCGATCTATTTCGTCCGCATGCGGAGGGAGCGCAGCAACGCCTCGAAGTCGTGCTCCCACACGCCGCGCTTGTCCCACGGACATTCGCCCTGGATGGCGATGACCTGCTGCGGCCCCGGCACCACGGCAAGGATGAGGAAGCGGTCGCCGTCCTTGCCGCCCTTGAGTCGCAGCCGCATCACGTGGCCGTCCTGGTCGCCGACCGCCGCATCTTCTTCCAGCGGCTTGCCGGCTTCGTCCTTGAGCACTTCCAGCTTTCCCTTGGGATGATCGAGCTTGAGCCTGCGCTCCAGGTTGTCGCGCGCCAGGTTCGGCGCCAGCTTGGCGTTCTTGGCGCGCGGCAGGATCGCCACGACGAGCATCGCCTGGCCCGCGGCGTCCGTCGGGTTGTCGGGGTCCTCGGCCAGCAGCACCATGTCGGCCTTGTGCAGGCTTTCCAGGGCGGGACGTCTCGCCCACAGTCCGTCGTCATCCTGGAGGGTGAAGTTGCCCTTCGCGGCCAGGAAAACGCGCGGCTCCGGCTTCTTCACCGCGGGAAGCTTCGGATTCAGGATGGCGAAGTTCTTGCGCAGGTCCTCGAAGTCGCGCCCCACCTTCGGGTACGATTCCTCCGCCGTCCACGTGACCAGTGCGTAGCCATAGCTGTTGAAGGCCATCAGGTACGCTTCGCCGACGATCTCGCCAAACTTGTCGATGTTGCCCCGGAACGCGATGCGCATGGCCGGCTGCCCGGCCAGTTTCGCCTCTTCCGTGTCGCCCTGTTGCGCCACGCCAAGGTAGTCGCGCATGCGGCCGGAGAAGAGATCGACCAGTTCGCGTTCGCGGGGCGTGTGGGTCTTGAAGTCCTTGGCAATGACCGCCATCCAGGCCGGCGGCGTGCCGCGCTTGAAGATCAGGTTTACCTTGGCTGCCGTCTGCGCCGCTTCATCCTGGCGCCACTCGGTGCCGGGAACGCGTAGGGTGAAGTTGGAGGCATCGGAGTTGATCGGCTTGAGCGTGGGCGCCGCGTTGGACGTTGGCGTTTTCTCGGCGGAGGCGAAGTGAAACCAGCCCTTGACCTGGTGCATGTACACGCCACCCAGGACGAGTCCGCCCAGCAGCAGGACCGCGATGGTGGCCTTGAGCGCGAACCAGCCGCTTCCGTCGGAGCCCCGATACTCGCCGGCAGCCACCAAATTGCCGTCTGGTGACGGTGCATCCAGGTCGAAGCGTTCGTGGGTGGGCGGCTGGTAGTGGGGCACGGCGGCAGGCAAGGCCTGCGGCGGTGCAATGGCCGCAACCGGCAGCGCGCCGGGATACGCGGGCGGTGCCGGATAGGCCGGTGCGGCGACGGAGCGAAACTGAAAGAGGGTGCCGCAGCGCGGGCAGGTGAGGGCCGCGGCGCCGGCGACTGCCGCGGGCGGGAAGACGTGCGTGCAGGTCGGGTTCGGACAGGGAAGACCGTTGACCATGGTGCAGCTCGGGGAAGTCGGTTGCGCTTCGCATTCAGCAGCTTACCGCCCCCGAACCGCGCCGGCAAACAAAAGGGGCCGAGGTTCGGGAGAATCCCAGGCCTCGGCCCCGGTCAGGTGCCAGACTGGCACGGGTTGAACTAGCGTCAGCAGCCCCCCCGGCCACCGCCGCCGAAGTTAATTGGCGGAGTGTACGGCTGTTGCTGCGGTGGATAGTACGATTGCCTGGTCGCCGGCGGCGGATTGGTATCCGTCTGGGTGACCGTGCGCTCCGGGTCCGCGTAGCGCGTCAGGTACCGCGTCAGGTCGCGGCTGGCCAGGTCGCCATCGTGGTGAAAGGCCATCAGGCTGCCCGAGGCGTCGCTGATGACCAGTCCCAGGCTTCCTTCCACGCCAAGAGCACCGGCGAGCTTCTTGCCGGCCTCGGTCGATCGATCGACGTAGACGCACACATAACTGCTCGCCAACGTCTTCTCGATCTCCTTGCTCAGTTCGCCACTCCGGGCCACCTTGCTCCAGCCGTCCTTGCCGGATGCCACGAACACTGCCAGCGGCTTCTTCTCGCTCTGTCCTTGCTTTCGGGCCTGGCTGTAATCAGTTTGCCAGGATACTCCTTCCTCCACGTTTGCGAGAGCGGGGAAGCCAGCGAGGGCGACGAGCATCATCGAGGTGTACATCCAATGTCCTCCTGGGCTCCTTCTATCACCTCTGTACAAGCGCCCAGACTCCGTTGCCTGGGCCTACGCGAGAAGAGTGTAGGGGGGCACAGAGTATTAGCAATAGTAAATCTTTCCTGGATTGTGATTTTTACGCAATCGATGAAAATTGCCCAATTATAAAATTTTAACTATTCGACAAGACTTGTTGGAATGGGAAGCAGAAGAAGTGCAGGCGGGAAGAGTTGTGAAGCAGAACTGCTGAGGCTCCGACTGAAGGCCGAAGCCTCAACAGTTGGCCGGTGCCAAACTGGCACAGACGTTCAATCAACGGCAACGGCCATTGGCGCAGCCGCCGCCGAAGTTGTACGGAACGGGTCCATAGTACGGAGCCGGAGCAGCGCCGTGGCCGCCGGGACCGGGATTGGTCACGGTCTGGTTCACGACGCGGTCCGGATCGGAGAAGCGCGTGAGGTAGGTGCTCAGCGTCGAGTTGAAGAGATCGCCTTCGTGATGGAAGGCCATCAACTGGCCGGAGCTGTCGCTAATGACCAGCCCGAGACCGCTTTCGAGGCCCAGAGCGCTGGACAGACGCTTGCCAGCGTCGGTGGAGCTGTCGATGTAGACCGGAACATACTTTTCGGTCAGCACCCGCTCCATCTCCTTACCCAGCTTGCCGTCGCGCGCAACCTTCGTCCAGCCGTTCTTGCCCGTACCGACGAAGACCGCCATTGGCTTCTTGTCGGCTTGGGCCATCTTCTTCGCCTGGACATAATCGGTCTGCCAGGTCGAGGTGGCTTCCGCGTCGGCAGCGACGGCGAAGCCAGAGAGGGCGACGAGCATCATCGAGGTGTACATCCAATGTCCTCCTGGTCAATAAGGTGACCACTCCTATACAAACGACCAGACTCCAATGCCTGGTCGTAAGAAGTGTGTGGTTCTAATCGTGCCAAGAAGGGGATGCAACCCAAAAATTGCCCAGTCGTAAAATTTTGCGCAGCTTAACAGAATCGCGAAAACTGCCTAGTTGACATTCCTGTAGCAATCACTAGGCCGCGACAGGGTGCCGTGGATTAGACGTGAAGCTCGCCACCGTTCTGGTTGACGAGGTGCCGATAGCGCTGACGCAGCGGTTCGACTTCCTGCTCGATGAACTCTTCAACTTGCTGTGGTGCGCGTCCAACGAAGTGGATGGGATTCAACACGTTGGGCCAATCGAGCGCCGCAAACGCCGGATCGGCCTGGAGTCGGTCGATCAGGTCGTTCCGCTCGGCGCCTTCCTTCAGTTGCTGTGTGACGGCGTGGCTGTGCCGGCGAATGTGCTCGTGCAGTTCCTGGCGGTCGCCCCCCAGGCCAACGGCCGCCATCAAGATGTTCTCCGTCGCCATGTACGGCAGGTAGTTCTTGACGTTGCGATTGATGACCGGGGGATGGACCACCAACCCCGCGCTGATGTTCAGCGCGAGTCGCAATACGCCGTCGATGCCGAGGTACGCCTGGGGCAGGGTGAGCCGGCGGTTGACGCTGTCGTCGAGCGTCCGTTCCAGCCACTGCGTGGCAGCGGTCTGAGCAGCGCTGACCGGCAAGGCGGAGACGAAGCGGGCCAGTCCGCACATGCGCTCTGCCCGCATCGGGTTGCGCTTGTACGCCATCGCCGACGATCCGACCTGCTCCGCCTCGAACGGCTCCTCCACCTCCTGGCGATGGGCCAGGAGGCGCAAGTCGTTCCCGAACTTGTGCGCCGTCTGGCCGATGCCGCTGAGGGCATCGAGGACCTGGCCATCGACCTTGCGTGAATACGTCTGTCCAGTCACCGGGTAGACCTGGACGAACCCCATCTTGTGTGCAACCAGTTGGTCCAGCTCGCGAACCCTGTGGTGATCGCCCCGGAACAGCGCAAGGAAGCTTGCCTGAGTGCCGGTCGTGCCCTTGGCGCCACGAAATCGCAGCGTGCTCAGGCGGTGCTCGACCTCGTGCAGGTCCAGGATGAAGTCGTAACACCACAAGCTGGCACGCTTACCGACGGTGGTGAGCTGAGCCGGTTGAAAGTGAGTGAAGCCTAACGTCGGCTGGTCGCGCCACTGGTGGGCGAAACGAGCCAGGGCGTCGATGACACCCATCAGCCGGTCGCCGAGGAGGCGAAGGCCGTCACGCATCAGGAGCAGGTCGGTGTTGTCGGTGACATAGCAGCTCGTGGCGCCGAGATGGAGGATCCCCTGTGCCTCGGGGCAGGTTTCCCCCAATGTATGTATGTGGGCCATCACGTCGTGCTTGACGCGGCGCTCGTGCTGGGCGGCCTTCTCGAAGTCAATGTCGTCGAGGTGGGCGCGCAGGGCGTCCAGCTGCTCGGGTCTGATGCCGGGTTGAACGCCGTCGGCGGCCAAGAGGCCCAGTTCGTGCTGCGCCTCGGCCAGGGCGAGCCACAGCCGGCGCCAGGTGCTGAACTTACGCTGCGGCCCCCACAGTTCCGCCATCTCGCGGCTGGCGTAGCGCGTCACCAGGGGGTTGTCGTAGACCAGGCTGTCGCCCTTTGCCATCGCTCCGATCCGCACAGAAGGAAAAAGCGTTACCCAGCTTGCCGGCACACGGGTTTTCTTATCCTTTTGCCAGGACCTTGTCCGTGCATTTCGCCGACTGCCATTAAGAAGGGTCAACATCGACCATCAAGCATCCCGCTCCGGGTGCGAAACGGGAACAGCGACGGCGAGCGGGGCGTGTGAACGCCCCGGTTAGACAAACCAACCGAGGCGTTCACAC
>JAIEMG010000253.1 GCA_019752375.1 Gemmataceae bacterium
GGTGTGAGCGCGTCCGTCCGGGAGCGCGCGAGCTTTACGCCGTCGAAGCCAGCTGCGATAACGCGTCAGCCAGCGCGGCGGCGCGCCCGAAACGCGCGGCCGACGGGAAAACCACGCGGGCATCGGTTTTTTCTCCGGATGGATGGCCTTCGGGTATGTGTCCCTGAGAATCGAGCGTGAAGCGGAAGCGAAACTCACGCGAAATATGTCGGAGCTGAACCGCGTTCGCTCAAGAGCGCCAGGGGAGCCAGCTGCGCTTCTGTTGCGGCGGCCCCAGAGCCGTGGCGATCTGGGCCGGCTTCTGATAACGCTGGTCCGGCTTCTTGGCCATCATCTTGCGAAGGATCAAGGGGACGTGCTTGGGCAGGCCGGCGCGCACTTTTTCGACGGCAGTCGGCTCGGCGGTCTGATGCTTCATTAGCTTCTGCGCCAGCGTGCCGCCTTCAAAGGGAGCCTGGCCGGTGAGCAAGAAATAAAACGTACAGCCAAGGCTGTAGATATCGCAGCGGATGTCCGCCCGATGAAAATCGACGGCTTGCTCCGGCGACAGGTAGTCGGCGGTACCGCGGAGGGCGCCGCCCGCGACCGTCAGCGGGCTGCCGGTATCGGCATCCGTGCTGACCGGGTCGCCGAGTCGGGCCAAGCCAAGGTCCAGGATCTTCACCAGGCCCCACTTCGAGCCCTGTGTATGCGGAGTGATCGTGACGTCTTCCTCGACGTTGTCCGTCGCGACATTCGGGGCTACCAGTAAGTTGCTGGGCTTGATGTCGCGATGCACCAGGCCGCGTTCGTGAATGTGCTGCAGCCCCAGGGCCGCCTGGCGAATGTAGTCGCATGCCCGCTCGACGTCCAGTGGGCCTTCCTTCTTGACCAGCCGGACGAAGTCGATGCCTTCGACGTATTCCATCGCGAAGAAGTGCGTCTGCCCCACGGGGCCGGCGTCGTAGGCCACGACGATGTTCGGATGGATCAGCTGGCTGACGGCGTGGATCTCGCGATAGAAGCGACCGACGACTTCGGTGTCTGTCACCAGGTCCTTGCGGATGACCTTGACGGCGACAAACCGGCCCATGTGCTGGTGACGGGCCTTGAAGACGTAACCGACGCCGCCTTCGCCCAGCCGCTCCAGGATGATGTAAGGCCCCAGCGCCAGCTCATTGGCCTTGCCCATGAAGAGCTGGTTGATCTGGTACGGCGTGACCCAGCCGCGCTTCATCAGCTCCTGAGCGAGCGGACGCGGCTGGGGCAAGCGCACTTGCAAATCGCGCGTGACTTCGTCCATTTGAGGCGGATCGAGGAGCCGTGCTTGGCGAAGCAAGTCGACCAGATTGGCGGTGGTGCTAATGGTCATGACGGCGCGCGAGACGGAACGAGCACTCCACGAACGATCCTCCATGCAGTTCAACCACAATCCGGCATCCTACTGTCTGTTGCAGTCCAACGCAACTGCCCATCCACCGCGATTTCGGCTCAGATGATCCCGTGCAACGGTCCACCCGGCGCCCCCAGCGCATCCACGCGCCGCCGGACCTGCGGGTCTTCCTCCAGCGGCGGTGCGTGGTGCGGCTTGATGCGCGCGTCGATCACGATGGAACCTCGGCAGCCCCAGTGTTTTTGCCGTGTGGCCGCACCAATGCCGTGGACGTCGGCCGCGGGATTGGAGCGGGTGAACGTCACCCACATCAGGTTGCTCACCGTGCGTGCGGTAAACTCGCTGTCGTCCACCAGCACGATGAGTGGGAATCGATTGATGGCATCCTGGTCTGTGAATGCCTCGCAGAATCGCACTACCGCGGGTTCCATTTCCGAGGATTGTGCGAACTTTGGCGCCCCGACGGCCAGCACACCGGGCAACGCGACTCGCGCCGTTTCAAATCCCTCCGGCAACCGCAGGCCTTCCGGAATCGCCGTCGGCAGCGTCCGGCGCGCCGGACCGGCGGCGGCGATCACCAGCTTGGAGCCTTCGTTCAATCCCGTGCCCGAATAGTCGAGCGTGTCCATCGTCGTCGCGGTCTGGAAGTGCAGGTCGCAGCGCGGATCAATCCGCTCCAGCAGATGCCGCAGAAACGCGGGGATATCGTGAATGTCGGGCGGATGGTCCTCCCGTGCGACGATCAACAGGTACTTCGCCAGCGACAGCTGTCCTTGCCCCAGGATCGCGTTGGCGCAGGTCAGCAGTTCCTGGGGCTTGCGGCGTTCGGCATACGGAACATAACGCTCGCTGCCAATCGCCAGGAGCAGCGGATGTACGCCCGCTGCATCGACGGCGTGGATCGCATGAACGCCGGCCACCACGGTGGGGATGATCGGCCCCGTCAGCTCGTGAATGATGGCCCCAAAATTGGTGTCTTCCTGCGGCGGACGGCCCACGATGGTGAACGGCCAGACCGCGTTCTTGCGGTGATAGACGTGCTCAATGTTCATCACCGGGAAGGGATGCGCCAGGCTGTAGTAACCGAGATGATCGCCGAATGGTCCTTCCGGCAACTGCAACTTCGGATCGACCGTGCCGCTGATGCAGAAATCGGCCTCGGCAGGGATTGGTAACGCATCGGGACGCTGAATCAGAGGCACACGACGGCCGCCAAGGGCGCCCGCGAAGGCGAGTTCCGGCAGGGTCTCCGGCAGCGGCATGACTGCCGAAAGCGTCATGGCGGGTGGTCCGCCGATGAAGATGTTGACGCGAAAGGGCACGCCGCGGGCCAGCGCCTTCGCATGGTGGACGCCGATGCCGCGATGGATCTGATAGTGCATGCCGATCTGGCGATTCGGCTGGTACGCGCCGCCGGAAAGCTGGATGCGATACATGCCGAGGTTCGAGTAGCGCCAGCCGGGGCGCTCGGCGTCTTCCGTGTAGACCTGGGGTAGCGTGATGAAGGCGCCGCCGTCGCGCGGCCAGCTCACCAGCTGGGGAAGCTGGTCGATGCTGGTTTCGTGATCCAGGATCGGTCCGCGTCGAACGAAGCGCGGACGCAGGTGCCAGAGCGTCCGTGGCACGTCGCGGTAGCGAAACGGCGCTTTCCAGAATGACGCAGGATCGACCTTCAACTCGACCAGATGCTGGACCGCAGCCAACGTGTCGCGGAAGAGGAAACGCGTGCGCTCCAGTGTGCCGAACAGGTTGCTCGCCATGGGAAAGCGACAACCCTTCACCCGTGGGAAGAAGAGCGCCGGTCCCAGGGCCTGGTAGACGCGGCGCTGAATCTCGGCGGCTTCGAGGTGCGGATCAATTTCCGTCTCGATGCGCACGAGCTGGCGAGTGCGTTCGAGGTCGGTCAGGCAGGCACGAAGATTGGGGTAGCCCATCAGGTTATTTGCCGGCCGGGATCGAATCGATGCGTTCGGCCTTGCCGCTATTGGTCGGCGCGCCCTCCGGCTTCCGGCCCGGCTCGTAGGCGATCTTCTTGAACCCGTCGCCATCCTTGGTGATGACGTCGGTCCAGCCATCGGTCCAGGTCAACACCAGGCGCTCGCCCTCGAATTTCCAGGTGCCCGTGGCGCCCTCGCCCCACGTGCTTGTGCCGGTCCCGTCGGACTTGACGGTGATGTAGAACGGCTTGCCATCGGTATGCAGCAGTTTCCAGTGCCCCACCGGATCGAACGGGGCAGCCGGCTTGCCGCTGCAACCGCACACGACCAGCAGCAACAGAAGGGCGATCCGCGGCGATTGAAGTATTCCCACGTCCATCTCCCCAATGAACCGCCCTCATCACGCCACCACCAACGGCTTGGCGGACTGACCTTCGAGTCGCCGCCAGTGCTTGGCGGACAGGGCC
This sequence comes from Gemmataceae bacterium, assembly GCA_019752375.1. Classification (GTDB taxonomy): domain Bacteria; phylum Planctomycetota; class Planctomycetia; order Gemmatales; family Gemmataceae; genus JAIEMG01. The sequence continues at coordinate 3,777 of JAIEMG010000253.1, forward strand.
GACGCTCCGAGAATGCTTCCCGTCATTACTATTGACCCATCGTACCCGCGTTTCGCAGGATGGATGAAGGCGCCAGCACGCTTTCAGGCTTCATTCGGCTGCCTGCGTCGTCGGCGTCCGACCCAGCAACTCCTCGGCTTCACTTTCGGTGACTGGTTTTGGCGCCGCCGAAGTTGTTTCCTCGGCAGCGGCCTTGCTTGTAGTCGCGGCCTTGGGCTTCGTTTCGGTCTTACGGATCTCCTCGTCGCCCCAGTACCAGATGGTGATGACGATGTTGTCGCGGTCCTCGGAGTGCGACATCGTGATCAGGCGCTCGCGGCCCACTTGAGTGGCAAACTCGGACGCGTGCTTGAACAGTTTCTCGCGCGACGCCATCTTGCTGTCAAACGCTTTGAAGAGAACACGCATTGGGAAGCCTCCCCCTGATGGAGGCGAGCCGGGAGCGCGAGCGACCGGAGTTTGCAAAGACTTTAAGAGCTCCAGTTCCGAAGAACTTCGGTCGCTTTCCGAAGAACTCCGGTCGCTCGCGCTCCCGGCTCGCCAGGTCTTGTTACATTTTCAGCCCCAGCTGCCAGAAGACGAAGCTCCACGAATCGGTCAGTTCATCGAGCACCTTGCCGCGCGGCTTGCCGGCGCCGTGTCCCGCTTTGCCCTCGATACGCACCAGGATCGGTTGATCGGAGCTGGTGGCGGCCTGCAAGCGTGCAGCCATCTTGCGTGCGTGCAACGGATCGACGCGGGTGTCGGACTCCGCGGTCGCGATCAAGACGGCTGGGTATGACGTGCCGTCCTTGACGCGGTGATACGGCGAATACCCATACAGCCACTTGAACTGCTCGGGATCATCGGCCGAGCCGTACTCGGGAATCCACAGGCGGGCGATCAGAAACCTGTGGTAGCGCACCATGTCGAGCAACGGCACCTGGCAGACGACGGCACGAAACAATTCAGGCCGCTGCGTCAGGGCGGCGCCCATGAGCAGGCCGCCGTTGCTGCCGCCCTGGATCACCAGGTGCTTCGGGCTGGTGTACTTCTCCTTGATGAGCCACTCGGCCGCGCCGATGAAGTCGTCGAACACGTTCTGCTTCTTGCCAAGCATGCCGTCCTGGTGCCATTGCTCCCCGTACTCGCCGCCGCCGCGCAGGTTCGGAATCGCCATCAGGCCGCCCTGCTCCAGGAACAGGAAGCGCGTGGCATTGAACGTCGGCGTGATGCTGATGTTAAAGCCGCCGTAGGCCCACAGCAGCGTCGGATTCGTTCCGTCCTTCTTGATCCCCTTCTTGCTCGCCAGGAACATCGACACCATCGTGCCGTCCTTGGATGGGTAGCGCACCTGCTCCAGTTCGTACTTGGAGAAGTCGATGTCGGCTTTCACCTGTTGCCAGATCGCCGGCTCATATTTCTGGTTCTTGAGATCGACCCGGTAAATGCTCGGTGGCACCGTCAGCGACTGGAAGCCGAAAAAGACTTCGTCGCCGTCCCATTCGCCGCCCAGTCCCGCGACGGTGCCCAATGTTGGCAGCTGAACCGGTGCTTTCGTGGCGATCTGTGTCTCCTTCCCCTTCTCCTCCACGGTCACCATTTGTAATGGGTGCAGCTGCTAATTCTACAGGATGAGCTTGAGTAGCAGATGCCCTGTTTTTCAGGGTCTTCTCAAAGCTCGTGTCAGTTTCGTGCTGCAATCGCTGCCCAAATTTGGGCATTAATGGTCGATTTTCCGGTCTCCGAATGGCCGAAAACCTTGTTTTTCCCGTGTAGGATTGCTGTTTCCCTTGTAGAAAACGCAGTTGCACCCATTTGTAATTGTGACGTGGCCCGGCGCATATAATCGGCAATCAGTGTCTTGCCGATCACCGCCACGGCCTGGAGGACCCGCTCCTTGTCCTCCTGGATCACCTCCAACCAGTTCTTCCGATCGGGCATGCTGGGATCGACCCGGTAGTACCTGTATCGCGGCGCGCCGTCGTTGGTGAGCACATAGAAGAAATCGTTCCGGACCGTCATGGAGAAGATCGCCTTGACTCCTTGCACCAGCGGCTTGAACTCAGCGCCCTCCTTTATCATGTCCTTGAAGTAAACCTCCGACTTGGCCCAGCCCTGGCTCTCGGTGACGACGAGCCAGCGTCCGTCCGGCGATAGGTTCACGCTGGGCCAGTCCTCGGCGGGACGGCCCTTGCCGAAGATTTCGGGATCCTCTCTTGGATCGTCACCCAGTTTGTGAAAGAAGACGTGACGGTGATAGCTTTCTTCGCCCTTGGTTACGCTGCCGAGTGCGGGATAGCGCGTGTAATAGAAGCCCTTGCTGTCCGGCAGCCAGGCGACGCTGCACGCGCGGGTGCGTTCGATCACGTCGGAAAGGTCCTTGCCGCTTGCAACGTCGCGGACGCGCAGCACCGATTGCTCACTGCCGTCCTTGGACAGGCCGTAAGCGAGCAGTTTGCCGTCGCGGCTGGGGAACCACCAGTCCAGCGCCGTGGTGCCTTCCTTCGAGAGCTCGTTCGGATCGATCAGCACGCGGTCCTTGCCGCTGGCGCCTTCGCGGACGTAGAGGATCGGCTGGTTCTGGTTGCCGTCGCGCCGGGTGTAGTAGTAATGTCCTTTGACCGGTACCGGCGTGCCGATGTTGCCGGTTTCCAGAAGTTGGTCGAGCCGGGCGCGGATCTTGTCGCGTCCGGGCGCCTTGTCCAGGATGCCGCGGGTGTGGGCGTTCTGCTTCTCGGTCCATTCCTTGACCTCGGCGGCGTTGCCGTCTTCCAGCCAGCGATAAGGATCGGGCACTTCGACGCCGTGCAGCTTGTCCATGACCTTTTCCACGCGACTGGGCGGATACGCCTTCGACTTGTCGTCCGCCCCGCCGACGCCGAGCGTCAGGCACAGAAACGTCAACGGGCACAGCAGCACTCGGAATCCGTTGCGCATGGGTTGGTCCTTGGCGGAAGTTGCTTTGCATCAGGCGACGGGTGAATCATAATCATCGCCGGTCCAGGAACATTGGTCAACGGCTGACGCGAAGCCGCGAGCGGCTCGGGGGTATTTCACCATGTTCGATCTCAAGGCGGTTCAAGCGGCCATCAAGGAACAGGGCCTCGATGGCTGGCTTCTTTATGACTTTCGCGGTCTCAACGTCCTGGCGCGGCGTGTCATCGAGCTGCCCGGCGACCTGTTCCTGTCACGGCGCTGGTTCTACTACGTTCCGGCCCAGGGCGAGCCGCGCAAGCTCGTTCACAAGATTGAACCGCATGCGCTGGACTTTCTTCCGGGGCCCCATCAACTTTACCTCCGCTGGCAAGAATTGGAGGCCGGCGTCACCGGATTGCTCAAGGGCGCTCGCCGCGTCGCGATGGAGTACGTGCCGCGCAACGCGAACCCCTACGTCTCGCGGGTGGACGCCGGCACGGTGGAACTGGTCCGGGCCCAGGGCGTCGACGTGGTGCCCTCCGGCGACCTGGTGCAGCTCTTCGAAGCGACGTGGGACGACGAACAGTGGGAAATGCACCTCGAAGCGGCCAAACATACACGGACCGCATTTGACGCAGCCTTTGCTTTCATCGCCGAGCGTGTGCGCTCCCAGGGCAGCGTGCGCGAGACCGAAGTGCAGGCACGCATCATGGATCATTTCAAGACGCACCACCTGGTGACGGACCATCCGCCCATCTGCGCCGTTGGACCGCACAGCGGCGATCCGCACTACGCGCCCGGTCCCGCGGGCGACGCGCCCATCAAGGAAGGCGATTTCGTGCTCGTCGACCTGTGGGCCAAGCTCGACAAGCCGCGGGCCGTTTTCAGCGATCTGACACGGACCTGCTTCGTCGGCAAGGACGTGCCGCCGCGCTTCGAGGAGATCTTTCAGATTGTGGCGCGCGGCCGCGATGCGGCGATTGCGCGAGTTCAAGATGCGTTTCGCAAGCGAGAGCCGCTGCAAGGCTGGCAGGTGGACCAGGCCGCGCGCGACGTGATCGACAAGGCCGGCTACGCGGAGTTCTTCTGCCATCGCACCGGCCATTCCATCGGCCAGGAGACGCACGGCAATGGCGCCAACATGGACAACCTGGAGACACGCGAGGAGCGCCGCGTGTTGCCGAGAACGTGCTTCTCGGTGGAGCCGGGCATTTATCTGCCGGAATTCGGCGTGCGCAGCGAAGTGAATGTGTTCGTGGATGGCCAGGGCAAAGTCCACGTCACGGGCGGTGAGCCGCAGACATGCGTAACTCCGCTATTGTAGCTTTTCGAGCCGTTCGAGCTTTTCGGGCCTTTCCAGCCCCGGACCGGCTCGCACCTTGAAGACGTAGATCGTGCCGTTGGCGTTGGCCGTTGCCACGGTACGGCCGGTGGGATGGAATGCAACCGCACCGATCGGTCCGGGCGCCGTCCACTGCCACAGTCGGGAACGCACCGCAACCTCCCAGAGGGAGAACTGGCCATCCGCCTCGACGACAGCCAGCGTCTTGCTGTCGGAAGAGATTGCGAAGGAGAGCACCTGGGATCGGGCGGACGATTCCCACTCCTTTCCCGTCGCCACCTCGTGCATACGCAGTCCCTGGCGATTGCGAACGACAAGCCACGTCCCATCCGGCGTGAACTGGAGAGCGGGCGACTGGATCAGCGCCAGCTTGAAGCTGCGCAGCTCGGTCTTATCGGCGACGCTCCAGAGTCGTACTTCGCCGCTGCCATCTTTACCGACGGAATGCATCGAGGCGACGAGCGTACCGTCGGAAGAGATGTCCGTGAGCAAGGCTGCCGAGGACTTCTTTGGCAGGATGGCCTTGACCTCTCCCTTCGCCAGGTCCCAGACATGGATGCCCGCGTCAAAGCTGCTCGTGGCCATGACGTTTCTCGCCATGGCGATCGTGGCCGGGAAATATTTGCCCGGGACTTGCAGCGGGCGCTCCTCCGCCGTGACGGCGTCATAGAGCTTGAAGTTCTGCTTGAGGCCGCCCGCAACGGCCAGGAAACGGCCGTCGGGCGACAGCGCCGACCGCATGCCATGCGAGTCGTCGTCGATGACCAGTTTGCGCGTCTTCGACTCCGTATTCCAGATGCCCCCGCCCATCGGACCAACGGCTGCCAGCGTCTGACTGGCGGCGCCGAATCCCAGACGGGTGATCTCGCTGGGAGCATCGCCGAGAAGGAACTCCTTTTGCGTTTCCCCGGTATTCCAGACGCGGACCTTGTCCTGCGTCCGCAACCCCCAGGCCGCAAGCATGCGTCCGTCGGGGGAATAGGCGAGCTGCGTGAGCCCGCCCGCCTGGCCTGGCGCGGGCACGCTTCGCGCTCCGGTCGTCGTGTCCCACAATCGGATCACGTGGTCGCTGTGCCCGCTGACGAAACTCTTTCCGTCCGGGAAGAAGGCAACGCTGGTCCATGGGGCGGGCAAGGAATCCACGCGAAACGTGCGTGTTTCCTTTCCCTGGATGGGCTGGAGCCTCATGACGCCCGGGGACGCCAGGGCAATGGATTGACCGTCAGACGAAAAACGGAGTGCTTGCAGTGCCTCATCGAGTTGAATGTTGATCCGATCCTTGCGCGTCTCCAGGTCGTGCACCCGCGCCACCATGTTGACGTTCGCCCCCGCCGGGGTGCTGTGCCCGTAAGCAATCAGAGCATCATTGGGAGACGCGGCCACCAGAACGGAACTGGATCCCTCAAACTGCGCGATCGTCTGCGGCTGCTGTGTCGCGAGGTCAAAGAGCTTGATCGCTGATCTTCGCTTGCCGTCAATTCCCGCGACCGCAAGATGCTTGCCGTCGTGGGTGAAAGCCAGCGAGTAGATGGTCCCCCCCTCCTTGAGTGTGCCGCGCGACTCGCCGGTTTGCGCATCAAAGAGTTTGACGCCGTACTCGGCGCCGCCGCAGGCCAGCAGCTTGCCGTTGGGCGAGTATGCAATCGCGCGGACTTCCGGCCGGCATTCGATAGCCGTGCGCATCTTGCCGGTCGCCGCATCCCACAGTATCGCGGTCCCGTCCAGGCTGCCGGAAGCCAGCGTTTTTCCGTCCGGGGAGAATGCGAGTGCGCCCACGCTCCGGCTGTGGCCGCGCATTCGCGCCGTCTCCACGCCGGCCATCGCATCCCACACTCGGACGATGGAATCCACGCCGGCGCTCGCCACGCGTGTACCGTCCATGTTCACTGCCACCGCTTGAATCGGTCCCCACTGGCGCCAGCGCGGTTCACCGATCGTGGAGACAAGCTCCTTGGGGAATCCCATTCCGAGATCAGGCGGCGGCCATTCCTTCTTCGGGACAATTTCCTTGCGGGTCGGAAGTGGGTCCTTCTTGCCGGTCATCGGCCATGTCGCGGGGCCCTTGTCCGTGCGCAGCTCACTGGTCGGTCCCTGCACTACCCCGTTGCCGGCCGTGCTCTTCGGCCCATCGTCGCCCGATCGGCCGAATTGGAATGCAAGCAATCCGCCGCCCAGCAACAAGACGGCAATGCACAGCGGCACCAGCACGCGCGCGCGATTCCTGGGCCGCCGGGCGCCCGTGTCGCCGATGGTCCGACTGGTGCGGCCCGCTTTGCGCGCCGTGTCAGTGGATGCCGAGCGAGGGTCGTTCCCCAGGGCGACGGCCCCGGAATCGCTGATCGGCTCCGCAAATGGCTCCAGCGCCTTGGCCACGTCGGCGGGCGTCTCGAAACGGTCCTCGGGCTTCTTGGCCATCATCTTGCGCAGGACCGCCGCCAGGCCGCGCGGCACCTCGGGGCAGACGCGTTCGATCGGTTCCGGCTCGTCCAGCTGCTGCTTGAAGACCTTCTCCATCGCCGTGCCCCCCGGAAATGGCACCTGTCCCGCGAGGAGGTGATAAAGCGTGCAACCCAGGCTGTAGATGTCGCCGCGGATGTCCACCGTGTGGGCATCGCGCGCCTGTTCCGGCGACATGTAATCGGGGGTGCCGAATACCGAGCCACTCTGTGTCAGCGTGGCGTCAATGGTCTTATCGGACAGCGGCTGATGAAGCCGGCTCAGCCCCAGGTCCAGCACCTTGACCAGGCCGCCCTGATCGCTGAGGAGCAGGTTGGACGGCTTGATGTCGCGATGCACCATGCTCTTTTCGTGCGCGTGCTGCAATCCCAGCGCCGCCTGGCGGATGTAGTCGCACGCCTGGCCGACGGGGATTCGGCCGCGCTCCTTGACGATCTTGCCGAGGTCGGCGCCTTCGACGTGCTCCATGACGAACAGATGGGTGTCGCCGATCTGGTCGGCATCGAGCCCAGCGACCACGTTAGGGTGCGACAGCTGGGCCGCCACGTGGATTTCACGCTGAAATCGCCGAACCGCCTCCGCATTCCCCAGGCGGTCCTTGCGAATTACCTTGAGTGCAACATCACGCTTGAGGCCGCGATGCCGGGCCTTGAAGACCTGGCCCATGCCCCCCTCGCCCAATCGTTCCAGCAGAACGTACTGGCCGAGGATCAGGTCGTCGCCGTGCCCCTGGAGGAGTTGATTGATTTGATAGGCGGTCAGCCAGCCCTTTTTCAGGAGGGCTTGGGCCAGGTCGCGCGGCTCGGAATGACGCTTCTTGAGGGCCGAACCGATGGCCTCCAGTTGCCGGGGATCCAGCAACCCCTTTCGGCGAAGAGCGTCTACAAACGCATCCAGTGCGGGAGAAGCCATGCTGCGCTGCCGGGGGTGGGTGATTGCTGGACGCCGCAAAACCTCCGCACGATACTAGCGGGGCGCGAGGCGCGATACAAGCGTGGGCTTTGTGAAGGAGTTCGACTGCCGAAGAAGTATCAGGGGCGGACGGGGATCATTGGGGCGTTTCCAGGATGAGGGGCTTCTCCGGCCTCAAGGCGTCAGGACGCTCTTCCGCGGGGGCGTCGGGACGGTGAAATGGCCCACGCACGCTGGGCAGGCCCAGTGTCGCCGTGATTCGATCCGCGCTCAATCGAAAGATGTAGATGGTGCCGTTGGCGTTGCTTGTCGCCAGGTAGCGGCCATCGGGCGCGAATGTCATGCCCAGGACCGCACCACGCATTGGAATCGTGGGGCGCGTTTCCTTTCCCGTGGCCGGATCGTAGAAGCACAGCCTGCCGTCGGTCTCCGCGTGAACGAGCGTCTTCCCGTCCGGAGTGAAAACCACGTGGCCCACCCGTTCGCCATGCACCTTGATCGCGACGGCCTCCTGACCATTCTTGGCGTGCCAGAGCTTGATGCGCAGGGAGCTCACGCCGAGGAGGAATCGGCCATCCGGGGAATAGCGGACGGTCCAGTATTCGTTTCGTTCCAGAGGTTCAGGGACCGACACCGCTTCTTTGCCGGTGGTGACGTCCCAGACTCTCAGAAAGCCTTCACGAAGCCAGGTGGATGCAAACTTGCCGTCAGGGCTCATGCTCAGTGAAGAGACATAACTGCCGCCGGTCTGAATCGGCGGAATGCGCGGCTCGCCCGTGGTGGTGTTCCATACGTGGATCTTGCCCCGCACGTCGGCGGTCACCAGGGTCTGGTCGTCCGCCGTGAAGGCTGCCGCGAGGTAGCTGACCAATTCGGCATTCTTCAGGATGACCCGTTCCTTGAAGGTGGGCACATCGTAAAGGCGAACGCCCGTGGTATGACTGCTAACCACCAACGTCTTCCCGGACGGGGACAGGTAGACAGTCGCGCCGTGGTTCCGGCTGGCGGCAATGGTAACATCCAGCTTTTTTCCGGTCGTTGCTTCCCAAAGGTAGACACCGTCGTTATTGCGGGTCACCACGAACTTGCCGTCGGGCGTCATTCCCACCAGCCAGTTGGGCGAGCCAGGCAGGGAGAGAGAATGGCGTTCCGTTCCCTTGACCGGGTCAAAAATCCGGGTCAAGGAATCCATGACGCCGCTTTGGCCGATCAAGGCGGTCCCATCCGGCGAAAAGGTCAGCGACTGGATCGTGTGTCCCGCCGCTGACGAGGCGAAGCGTTCCTGTCCCGTGACCAAGTCGATCACCGTGATTCCGGGGCCATATCCCGCCACAGCGCAGGTCTTGCCATCGGAGGAGACCGTACCAGCCATCACCTGGCCCAGGTCCCGCGCCAGGCGTGCGCGCTCCTGGCCATTCGTCGGATTCAAAAGCTGAATATACTGACGTGTACTGACCACCAGCGTCTGACCGTCCATGCCGAACGCAAGAAACGTCATCCCACCGCTGAGTTCCTGGGCGAACAGCTTCTCGCCCTTCGCCGCATTCCACCCCTGGATTGCCTTGTAGCTCAGAAGCGCCACCGTCTGGCCGTCATTCGAGCTGGCGACGTTGGCAAGCGGCGCCAAGTCCTTCGGTATCGGCAACCGGTATCGTTGCTTGCCGTTGACCAGGTCCCAGAGAACAACGTCCCCGTCGCGGTTGGCACGATTCCAGATGGCGACGGTCTTCGAGTCGGCGCTGAAATTGAATGTGCTCCCGCCCGGCGGCAACGCGTGGCGTTCGGCACCGGTGGCCACATCCACCGCCTTCATGCCCTCCTTGGTTGCAACAATCATGGTGCGGCTATCGGGAGACAGGGCCACCACCGTGCTATCGGGCACGGGCGACTCGATGTTCGGGCGAGCTTCGCCGTTCGGCAGGGCCCAGGCTCGCACGGGATGGTTCGGGGCTGTGCCGATGATCGACTTGCCGTCCGGGGTGAATGCCAGCGAAAAGATATAGCCGGCAGGCACCGAAATAATGCTCAACTGTTCGCCGCTTTGCGCGTCCCAGATGCGAATCGACTTGTCGACTGCACTGGCGCTGGCGACCCGCTTGCCATCGGGACTGAAGGCCAGTGCGGAGACATTGCCCCAATGGCGCAGCCGATGCTCACCGATCACGCCCACGACTTCGGCGGGCAATTCGCGCAGCAGTTCCCGCGGCACGATCTTGTCGCGGCTCAGCTGATCCAGCGGCGATCTGGTCTTGACCACGCCGCCTGGATCTCGATCGGTCCCCTTTGGCTGGGTTGCAACGACAACAGGGTCGGTCGGGCGAGGCTCCGAGCGGCCGAGCAGGGCAAACAAGGCGCCAGCGACCATCAAAACGAATCCCGCTGCCGCCGGAGCGATCAACCACACCAGGCGCGACCGCCGCCGCGGCGCCTGGGGCATCGGCGCCGCGACCGGTGCCTTCAGCGAGCGCGCATTGGGCGGCGTGAGGTCATCGTGAGTGGCGCGGGTGGGACGAAGCGCCTGGGGCGCCCTTTCCGGCGGATACGCCTGGGTGGCATCAGCGACGAGGGGACGCAAGCCGACATCCGACTTTTTCTTCTTGCGCGGCGGTGGCGTGACAGGGCCGGCATCCGCCTGGGCGAACGGCTCCAGCGCCTTCGCCGCCTCGGCGGGAGTTTGGAAGCGATCCTCCGCCCGCTTCGCCATCAGCTTCTCGACGACGCGCACCAGGCCTGGCGACAGCGTCGGCAATAACTGCTGGATTGGCGTGGGCATGTCCAGCTGGTGCTTGAACAATTTCTCCATGCCGGTGCCGCCCGGAAAGGGCGTCTGACCGGCCAGCAAGTGATACAGCGTACAGCCGAGGCTATACAGGTCAGCGCGGATGTCCACGGAGCGAGAATCGCGTGCCTGTTCGGGCGAGATGTAATCGGGGGTGCCCACCACGGCGCCCGCGTGCGTCAGCGTGCCGCCTCGGTCCTCCTCGGCGGGACGGGGGATGCGGGCCAGGCCCATGTCCAGGATCTTGATCTGTCCCCAGCGCCCTTGTGTACCCGAATCGGAACCACCGGTGGAGCTGCGTGTCAGTAATAAGTTGCTTGGCTTGATGTCGCGGTGCACCATGCCCTTTTCGTGGGCATGCTGCAGACCCAGCGCCGCCTGACGAACGTAATCGCACGCCAACGGCACCGGCACCGCGCCCGATTGCTTGACGAGTTTGCCAAGATCGATGCCTTCCACATACTCCATGGCGATGAAGTGCGTGTCGCCGATGTGATCGGCGTCGAAGCTCATCACGATGTTGGGATGTGTCAGCTGGGCGGCAGCGCGGATTTCACGGTCGAAGCGACGTACGGCTTCAGGCTGCGACAGCCATTCCTTGCGTACGATCTTGAGCGCGACGATGCGGTTCAGTTTCTGATGGCGGGCCTTGAACACCTCGCCCATGCCGCCTTCACCGATGCGTTCCAGCAGCACATAGCCGCCCAGCACCAGTTCGCGTGCCCGACCCTGGAAAAGCTGGTTGACATGAAACGTCGTGATCCAGCCGCGTTGCAGCAGCTCACGCGCCAGGGCGCGAGGATCCTGGTACTTCGGCTGCAGCCGGCGCACTTCCTCGAACTGCGGGCGCTCCAGCAGCCCGCATTGATCGAGCACCGAGACCAGTTTTGTGACCGTTTCGATCGCCATTGCCGTTTCCGAGAGGAGAGACCTCGGGGCCCTGCCTCGGCCCAGATAGTTGACGTATGCCGCGGGCGATCCTAACCCGTTCGCCTGTCTCAGGCAAGTGCTCGCACCCCCAGGGGGTGCAAACCTGCAAACCCGTTTCTGCGCGACCTGCTTGGTCGAAGCCCTCGCCCTCGTGACCGGGCAGAGCCCGGTCACGAGGGAA
>JAIEMG010000370.1 GCA_019752375.1 Gemmataceae bacterium
TCCTTATTTCATGGCCGGCAGTTACTGAACACTTGCTCCTAATTGAACGGTATTGGGCTGAAGCCTGCGGCTACAGAGCGAAGCCCGATTCGTCGGACAGACTCTAGCAAGAGACGCCTGTCGCGCCCTGGGCACGACAGGCGTCTTGCCGCACTGGATAGATCAGCCCCACCAGATCCACATCCATGTGATCGCCAGGCTCATCGACACGACGGCGACGCCCCAAATCCAGCGGTTGCGAGTCTGCAAGAAGCGAAGAAAACAGCCAATTCCGAAGACGAGCAGTGCGACGGAAGCCCAGGTGAGCGCGAGAAACGGATCCATCGACGGACCTCGGACCGTGCAGGGCGCGGAAGCGCGCCCTCGACTTTGTTCTCGGTGGTATCTTATGGTTCAATGATTCAGCAATCAAATTTCCGCCCAGGGAGGCATCTCCCATGAACATTTCATCCATGAACGACGTCCTGACCGAGCGCCTTCGGCTGACGCGCATCACGCCCGACGACATCCCGGACCTCTTTCGGCTTCACCGCGACCCGCGCGTGATGGCGATGCTGGGCGGCATGCGCTCGGACGAAGAGCTCCAGGGCTGGCACGAGCGGCTGCTCGCACATTGGGAACGTCACGGCTTCGGCCGGTGGACGGCGCGCGACCGGGCCAGCGGCGCGTTCGTCGGCCGAGGCGGACTGGTGGTCATGGACGTTGACGGGCGTGAGGAAACCGAGGTCGGCTACGCGTTGGCGCCGGAGTTCTGGGGACGCGGCCTTGCCACGGAGATCGCGGCGGCGAGCCTTCGCGCCGGCTTTGAAACTCTGGGCCAGTCGGAACTCGTCTGCCTGACGCTGCCGACCAATGCGGCGTCGCGCCGGGTAATGGAGAAGGTCGGCTTCCGCGACGCGCGGGACATTACTCACGCTGACTTGCCGCACGTACTGTATCGTCTGACCGCCGCCGAATGGCGGTCCAGTCGAGCAAACTGAGACACTGCGCTGGCCGGTTGTCGCATTTTCGCACAACACCGTTGCAAGACTCGGCGCTCTGGCCAATCAGCTGAACCGAACGTCGCGATTGCATTAGAAATCCCAACTTTGTGGACTGTGCGTAGAAGCTTATGCGCACCGAGCTTGCAACAATGACCGACGGAGAAACCGCCGTCAATCACTCGAATTGGCACTCCAGTTGCTTTCAAAGAGATGCGTCGGGTAGCGAGTCCCCGACGCATGTTGAAATCACCTTGAAATTCCCACCACCGACCCCATCCAAATGGGCTCGGAAGTGTCGGTAGCGAGTCCCGACACTTCCGAGCCTGCAATTCTTTCTGGAGCGGCTCCAAACATTCTATTTTGACGCAACGACAATGTAAGCGAGCGTTTGGATGTGGCTCTGCCCCGTTCCTTTGCAGCAAAATTCGTGACGAACGAGCCTCTATAGAAGTCCGCGCGATTCTACAGAATGTCCTTGCGTCGCCCTCCATCCTCCGCATAGCATGGACTTCTTGAACCCGCGAGTCGATCCAGCCGGCGTCCACTTGAAGATCTCACCGGGAGCAGTCCCTTTTGGCGCGTTCTGATCCGTCACTGGAGTGCCCGCGCGGCTTGCGACGGCAGGCGATCGTGCAGTCGCTGCTGGCGGACGTCGTTCACGGCCGATTTCGACCGGGCGCCCACCTGGTGACGCAAGAACTGGCGGCGCGCTTCGGCGTCAGCCACACACCGATTCGCGAAGCTCTGATGACCCTGGCCGGCATGGGCGTCATCGATCTGCCGCCCAACTGCGGCGCGATCGTCAAACGCATCACGCCCCGCGAAGTCCGCGAGATTTGCCAGGTTCGCCGTGCACTCGAATGCGAAGCCGTTCGCCGCGCGTGTGGACGGATCGATGCGGATGAGTTGCGCGTCCTGGAATCCGCCTTGCAGCAAATGCTCACCAGCCGACCGCGACGAGCCGCACGCTTTGTCGAGCAGGCTCGGGCTGCGGACAACCGGCTGCACGACCTCATTGCCGATTCGTCCGGCAATCGCTTCCTGGCCAACGAGCTGAACCGACTGAAAACGCTGTTCCGGGCCTTTCGCGACGTGGCCTGGGAACATGCAGAAGCCCAGAAGAACCTGGACCGCCTTTCCGAGGAGGCCCGCGAGCACCTGGCGATCATCGCCGCCCTGAACGCAGGCGATGCCCGCAAGGCCGCGCAGGCCATGGCCCGGCACATTCGCTCCGGCGCCCACTACTGGAGCGCTGCGATGCCGAACCTTCACAGCCGTCAAGAAGGGAACCAACGATGAATACCCGCGTGATTGCTGCCCTGGTTGTGGGACTGACGGTTGCCGGCGCTGGCCGCGCCGCGGATGTGCCGCAGTTCAACCGCGATATCCGCCCCATCCTGGTGGAGAACTGCTTCGCCTGTCACGGCCCCGACAGCGCCGCACGCAAGGCCGACCTGCGCCTGGATCGCCGGGAGGAAGCCGTCAAGGCGGAAGTCATCGTCCCGGGCAAGCCCGAGAAGAGCCCGCTGATCGAGCGCATCTTCGCGACCAAGCCGAACCAGATGATGCCGCCGCCCAAGTCGCACAAGACGCTCACGGCGGCCCAGAAGGACCTGCTCAAGCGCTGGGTCGCGGCAGGTGCCGAGTATCAACCGCACTGGTCCTTCATTGCCGCGCAGCGTCCCGCGGTGCCGGCGATCAAGAATGCCAGCTGGGCACGCAACTCCATCGACCGCTTCGTCCTGGCCGAGCTGGAGAAGCGAGGGCTGCAGCCGGCGCCCGAGGCGGACCGGCGCACGCTGGCCCGCCGCGCCAGCCTGGATGTCACCGGTCTGCCGCCGGCGCCCGAGGATGCGGAGCGCTTCGTTAATGACAAGGCGCCGGACGCATACGAGCAGTATGTCGATCGGCTCCTGAAGAGCAAGCAATGGGGCGAGCATCGCGGCCGGCACTGGCTGGACGTCGCACGCTATGCCGACACGCACGGCATTCACTTCGACAACTACCGCGAGAACTGGGCGTACCGCGACTGGGTCATCAAGGCGTTCAACGACAACAAGCCGTTCAATCGCTTCACCATCGAGCAGCTGGCCGGCGACCTGCTGCCCAACCGCACGCTCGATCAGATCGTCGCATCGGGCTTCAATCGCTGCAACATCACGACCAACGAAGGCGGCGCCATTTCCGAGGAATACCTGGTCCTCTACACGCGCGACCGGACCGAGACGGTCAGCCAGGTGTGGCTGGGGCTGACGACGGGCTGCGCCGTTTGCCACGATCACAAGTTCGATCCGATCAGCCAGCGTGAGTTCTACGAGATGTCGGCGTTCTTCAACAACACGACGCAGGGCGCGATGGATGGCAACATCAAGGACACGCCGCCGATCCTCCTGGTGCCGCGTCCGGAAGATTTGCCCCGCTACGATGTGCTGGCCAAGGAACTGACCGAGGCGCGCACCGCCGTCGAAGCCCGCAAGAAGATGGCCCGCGCCGACCACGACAAGTGGCTTGCGTCGGCCAAGGCGGAGGAAGTGCTGGGCCAGGTGCCGACCGATCAGCTTCAGTTCCACGCCGCCCTGAGCGAAGGCAGCGGCAAGCAGGTCAAGCTCTCCGTCGGCGGGCAGGCACGAACGCAGGACCTGGCCGGTGCGCCGGTCTGGGATACGGGCCACATCGCGGCCAAGGCGCTCAAGGCCCGGCAGGAATCGGTGCTGGAAGTGCCCGAAGTCGGCGACTTCGACCGCAGCCAGGCGTTCTCCTATGGCGCCTGGATCCGGCTGCCGCGTCGTGGCACGACGGGTGCCGCCTTCTCGCGCATGGACGACAAGAGCGATTACCGCGGCTGGGACCTGTGGATCGAAGGCGATAAGGTCGGCACGCACATCGTTCACAAGTGGCCGGACGACGCCCTGAAGGTCGTCGGCCAGACCCAGCTGCAGCCGAACCAGTGGTATCACGTTTTCGTGAGCTACGACGGCAGTGGCAAGGCGGCGGGCGTCAAGGTCTATGTCAACGGCAAGCCCGAACCAATCCAGGCGAGTGCGGACAAGCTGAAAGGCACGACGCGGACGACGGTGCCGTGGAAGCTGGCCCAGCGCGGCACAAGCTCGCCCATCGAGAACCTGCTGATTCAAGATGTCCGTGTCTACGGCCGGGCGCTGACCGCGGTGGACGTGGATCGCCTGGCCAAGACGGGCCGAGCCAGCTACCTGCTGGCCAAGGGCACCGACAAGCTGACCAAGCCCGAGAAGGACGAGCTGTTCGACTGGTGGTTGGTGGCCCTGGACGAAGGCTTTGCCAAGCTGGCCGGCCAGCTCAGCCAGCTCACGCAGGAGGAAACAACGATCCGCGCCCGAGGCACCATTGCTCACGTCATGCAGGAGCGCGGCCCGGATGCGATGGCTCACATTCTCTTCCGCGGCGAGTACGACAAGCGGCGCGATCCGGTCAAGCCCGGCACGCCGAAGATGCTGCCCGCGATGTCGCCCAACTCAGCCAGGAATCGCCTCGGCTTCGCCGAGTGGCTGATGCAGCCCGATCATCCGCTGACGGCCCGCGTGACGGTCAACCGCTTCTGGCAAGAGGTGTTCGGCCAGGGCCTGGTGCGCACCAGCGGCGACTTTGGCATCGCCGGCGAGCAGCCCTCGCATCCCGAGTTGCTCGACTGGCTGGCCGTGGAGTTCCGCGAGAAGGACTGGGACGTGAAGCAGTTCTTCAAGCTGATGCTGACTTCCGCGACCTATCGCCAGGCCGCCGTGACGACTCCGGAGAAACGCGAGAAGGACCTCCACAACCGGTGGCTGTCGCGCGGCCCGCGCTTCCGCATGGATGCCGAAATGATCCGCGACCACGCCCTGGCCTCCGGCGGCCTGCTCTCGACCCGCATTGGCGGCCCCAGCGTCAAGCCGTATCAGCCCGAAGGCGTCTGGGAAGCCGTCGCCATGATCGGCAGCAACACCCGCGACTATCGCAGAGATACCGGCGAGAACCTGTATCGCCGCAGCATGTACACATTCTGGAAACGCAGCGCCCCGCCGGCGTCGATGGAGATCCTCAACGCCCCCAATCGCGAGACGTGCACCGTCCGCCGCGAGCGCACCAACACGCCGCTGCAAGCCCTGGTGACCTTGAACGACGTGCAGTTCGTCGAGGCCGCCCGCAATCTCGCGCAGATGGCGATCAAGGATGCGCCCGCGACCGACGCACGCATCGACTTCATGACGCAGCGGCTGATCGCACGATCGCTGCGTCCGGAAGAACGCAAGGTGGTCACCGGCGTCCTGACCGACCTGCTGACCCACTACAAGGCCAAGGCGGATGATGCCAAGAAACTGATTGCGGTGGGCGAATCGCGGCCAGACGCATCGCTGGATGCGGCGGAGCTGGCGGCGTGGACGATGCTGGCGAATCAGTTGATGAATTTGGATGAAGTGCTGAATAAGTAAGGAGTTAAGAACTTGATATCACAAATTGTGATATCAAAATTGAGCCGATGTCTGCCGGGAACCAAGGCAGCTGAGGAGGCGGGAGAGATATTGAAGAAAATGAGAAAGTGAGAGCTTCGCAAACGCACAAGCGATGGATTTGTAAAGAGTTACAAATTTGATGTCGCAATTTGCGACATCAAGTTCCCGAAGCGGACGCCCCCAATGGCCAGGAAAAGCCATCCGATTACTGCAACATCTGGCGACATCGACCGGCAGATTTATGTCCTCCGCGGAGTCCGCGTCATGCTGGATTCCGATCTGGCTAAGTTGTACGGAGTAGGCTTCAAGGCCCCTGAGCCGGATGCCGGCTCGGCAACACAGAACTGAAACCCATCCCTGGAGTCACTCCCATGAACCCGTTCCAGGATTTTTCGCAGAACCTGACCCGCCGTCACTTCTTCCGCTCCGGCGCCAATGCCGTCGGCTGGGCGGCGCTGACCTCGCTCCTCGATGGCGAACGCATCTCGGCCGCGGAGGCACAGGCCATCAAGATGCAGTACGCGCCCAAGGCCAAGCACATCATCTATCTGCACATGGTCGGTGGGCCGCCGCAGATGGACCTGTACGACTACAAGCCGAAGATGAACGACTGGTACGACAAGGACCTGCCCAACGAAGTGCGCAAGGGCCAGCGGCTGACCACCATGACCAGCGGGCAGGCGCGCTTTCCCATCGCGCCGTCGAAGTTCAAGTTTGAACAGCACGGCAAGAGCGGCATGTGGGTTTCGGAGCTGCTGCCGTGGACGGCCAAGATGGTCGACGACATGTGCTTCATCCGCAGCATGAACACCGAGGCCATCAACCACGAGCCCGCCATCACCTACATGCAGACCGGCAACCAGGTGACCGGCCGACCGTGCCTGGGCGCCTGGGCGTCCTATGGTCTTGGCTCGCTCAACCAGAACCTGCCGACCTTCGTCGTCCTTGTGGCCCGGCCCAGCAACCAGGAGCAGGTGCAGGCGATCTCGGGCCGGCTGTGGCAGTCGGGCTACTTGCCGGGCGAGCATGCCGGCGTCTCATTCCGCACCAGCGGCGATCCGATCCTCTACATCAACAACCCGCCGGGCGTCACCGAAGACGTGCGCCGCAAGACCCTGGATGGCCTGAAGGCGCTCAACGAAATGAACTTCCAGACCCTGGGCGATCCGGAGACGCAGACGCGCATCCAGCAGTACGAAATGGCCTTCCGCATGCAGGCCAGCGTGCCGGAACTGACCGACCTGGCGAAGGAGCCGGCGTCCACGTTCGACTTGTACGGCCCGGCCGTGAAGAACCCCGGCACATTTGCCAACACGGTGCTGCTGGCCCGGCGCATGGTCGAGCGCGGCGTGCGCTTCGTGCAGATCTACCACAACAACTGGGACACGCACGCCAATGTCGCCGGCCGGCTGCCGGACCAGTGCAGGGACGTCGATCAGCCGTGCTACGGCCTGATCCAGGACCTGAAGCGCCACGGCTTGCTCGACGAGACGCTGGTGATCTGGGGCGGCGAGTTTGGCCGCACCATCTACTCGCAAGGTGGACTCTCAAAGCAGAATTACGGCCGCGACCATCACCCGCGCTGCTACACGATGTGGATGGCCGGCGGCGGTTCCCGGCCCGGTACCATCTACGGCGAGACCGACGACTTCTCCTACAACATCGTCAAGGACCCGGTCCACATCCGCGACTTCCATGCTTCGATCCTGAGATTGCTCGGCTTCGATCACAAGCGATTCTCCATCCGCTTCCAGGGGCTCGACCAGCGCTTGACCGGTGTGGAAGAAGCGCACGTGATCGAACAGTTGCTGGCGTAACCGGTCGCTCTGAACTCTCCCAACGCGTACTGGAAGGAACGCCACATGAGCATCCTCTGGTTCCTGCTCATCGGTCTTGTCGCGGGCTGGCTGGCCGGCATGATCGTGAAGGGCGGCGGCTTCGGCCTGCTGGGCGACCTCGTCATCGGCGTCATCGGCGCTCTGCTGGGCGGCTTCCTGTTTGGTCTGCTGGGCGTTTCGGCTGGCGGTCTGATCGGCGAGTTGGTGATGGCGACCATCGGTGCCATCGTGCTGTTGTTCCTCATTCGACTCATCAAGAGAGCGTAAACGGAGGCTCGCGTCGGCATGGCTGACTTGCCGTCATTCCGGCCGACGCGAGCCGAACTCCTTGCAGCTCACGGCGCGTTCGTGCCCGACATCCTCGCCCCCGACCTTCGCGTCCTTTTCTGCGGCATCAATCCCGGCTTGTACACTGCGGCCATCGGCCATCACTTCGGCCGCCCCGGCAATCGCTTCTGGCCCACCCTTCACGCGGCCGGTTTCACCGATCGCATCCTGTCCCCCTACGAAGAACAAGAGCTCCTGGCGCATGGCTACGGGATCACCAATGTTGTCGCCCGCGCCACGGCCACGGCGGCGGAGTTGACAAGCGAAGAACTGATCGCAGGCCGCCAGCGTCTGCTCCGGAAGGTGCGACGCTATCATCCGCGGTTCTTGGCCGTGCTCGGCGTGGGCGCCTATCGCGAGGGTTGGAAGGAGCCAAAGGCAGTCCTTGGACTACAGCCGAAACCCATTGCAGCCACCAAGGTCTGGGTCCTGCCGAACCCGAGCGGCCTTAACGCTCATTACCATGGCGATCAGTTGGCAGGACTCTTTCGCGAATTGCGCGAGGCCGTCGACGCTGCGCATTCGTAGCAGGGAATCGCTCTGCACTCCCCGCCGCAGCCCAATTAAATTCTCGTGTTCCGAGAATATTATTGACAGCGTCGGGAATTGTTTCCATAACAGCCTCATGGAAACAACCCTGCCACGCGCGCCGCGGATTGTGCAACTTGCCGATCGCATCGCCGCCGATATTCGCCGCCGCCGCCTCAAGCCGGGCGATTCGTACCTGACTACGGCCGAGACTGCCCGGCTGCTTGGAATCAGTACCACGGCCGCGAATCGGGCCATGCAGCTGCTCGTCCAACGCCAGGTCCTCGAACGCCGGCAGCGCAAGGGAACAACCGTCGCTCCGGTCTTCACTCCCGCAACCGCGGCACCGCTGCGGCGCGTGCATTTGCTCGTCCACAAGCGTTACCTGGAGACGGAAGGCTTGCTGGCCGATGGCCGGGTCATCGGTATTCAGAGTCAGTTGCCCGGCGCCGACATTCAGTTCAGCTTCTGGCCCGAAGGCGATGAGACGGCATTCGTTCGCCGGCTGCTGGACGAAGCACTGGCCGCGCGATTGCCGGAGGGGTTTGTCGCGTCGCGGGCCTCGCTGGCAGCCCAGCGTGCCCTGGCGGAGAGCGGGCTTCCCGTCGTGCTGACGGGCACGGCATACCCGGCCGTACGCGGCTTGCCGTGGATCGATCGCGATCATCGTCAGATCGGACGCTTGCTGGCCGAGCACTTGCTCGAGCGCGGCGCCCGCTGGATCGCGTTGTTCATGCGCGAACGAATGCTGCAAGGCGATCACCTGGTCTTCGACGCAGTGCGCGACACACTGGCCGCCGCTGGTCTTCCCGCCGACGCCCTGGGCTTGCGCTGCCTGCCCAATGACGCCGGGGCCATTGCCGCCGAGGTGCAGGTGCTGCTCGAAGGCCAACGCGAGAAGGGCGCCATCCTGTGTCGCGGCACGCCGCTGGCCGACGCGGTGACGGCAGCCATCGACGCGCAAGGCATCGCGCCCAAGGCCGCGCCGGCGCTCGCCGTGTGCGACGTCTTCATGCCGGCCGATGCTCCCTGTGCCTATCCGTATGCGCGGCCGGTCTTCGGTCCCGAACCGTGGGGCGCTCGCATCGGCCGCATGCTGGCCTGCCAGGCGCGCCGCGAGCCGCTGACACCGCAAACTGAAGTGGTGCCCGTCGAACTGGTCTTGCCGGCCTCGTTCGCGCGACGCAAGGGAACGAACTGATTTACGCTTGTTCTGTCGCTGATGCCGTGGGAGGAACCATGCACTCTCATTCACAATCGAAACCCGCCACACCCAGCCACCCTGCCCTGACGCGGCGCAGCGCCCTGCAAGCCGGCGCGGTCGGCCTGCTCGGCCTTGGGGTGAATCACGTGCAAGCATTGCGCGCCCTGGCGGGGCCAGCCGCACCGGTCGCGAAAGCACGCTCCGTGATCTTCATTTTCTTGTCAGGCGGCCTGTCGCAGCTGGACAGCTTCGACCCCAAGCCCGACGCGCCGGAAGGCATCCGCGGCGAGTTCGGCACCATCCCGACGCGGACGGTGGGCATTCGCGTTTGCGAGCACTTGCCGCGCCTGGCCCAGCGCAGCGACAAGTGGGCGCTGGTCCGATCGCTGACGCACCCGTACAACGCCCATTCCGCCGGACACCTGGCGATCCTGACCGGGCAGACAGCCATGCCGGCGGGCTTCGATCCGAACGAACCGCGTCCGGGCGATTGGCCGTCGCTGGCCTCCGTGGCCGGGGCATTGATGCGTCGCCGCAACAACCTGCCGCCCGCCGTTGTCCTGCCCGAAAAGCTCGTCCATGTCACCGGCCGCACCATTCCCGGCCAGTTCGCCGGCATGATGGGACGCGAGCACGATCCCTGGCTCGTCGAAGCCAGCCACTTCCGATCTCGGGAGTACATTCACGGCGCGTTTCCGGAGTATGGCTTCGAGCGCCGCAGCGGCGCCTATGCGATGCCCGATTATCAATTCGAGGCGCCGCGATTCACGCTGCCCGACGACGTGGGCGCCTCGCGCTTCGGGAAGCGCCTGGACCTGCTCGGCACCATCGATCGCCAGCGCGCGGACCTGGATGCAACCGCTCCCAGCCAGGGCCTCGACCGCTCGCGGCAGGAAGCGGTTTCCCTGCTGATGGCGCCGGCGGTGCATCGCGCCTTCGACGTGAAGCAAGCTCCGCTCGCGCTCCAGGAACGCTATGGCCGCAACTCCTTCGGCTGGTCGCTGCTGATGGCGCGGCAGCTCGTGGAAGCGGGCGTCAACTTGGTGCAGGTGAACCTCGGCAACAACGAATCGTGGGACAATCACGAAGCGATCTTTCGCAACCTGAGCCGCTTCCTGCTGCCGCCGACCGACCGGGCGGTTTCCGCCTTGCTCGACGACCTGGACGAACGCGGCCTGCTCGAATCGACGCTGGTGGTGATGGCGAGCGAGTTCGGTCGCACGCCGCGCATCTTTGGTTCCAAGGAAGGTTCGCTGCCGGGACGGGATCACTGGGGCGCGGTGCAGACGGCGTTCTTTGCCGGCGGCGGCGTGCGTGGCGGCCGCGTCATCGGTGCGTCGGATCGCATTGGGGCACAACCGGCATCATTGCCGCAACGGCCCGAGAACATGGCCGCCACGATCTATCAGGCGCTCGGGCTGCCGCCGACGGCCGCCTGGGAAGACAAGACCCACCGGCCGCACTACATCTATCACGGCGATCCGATTCCGGGATTGACCAGTTAGCGGCCATCCACGAATTCTACAACGCTACCTTGAAAGCAGGATTCGTCATGAACGTCTGTAGCCGCAGGCTTCAGCCGCTTCAGCCTGCGGAAGTGCGCCGCAGGGCCGGCAGACGCCACTCCGCAGGCTGAAGCCTGCGGCTACAGACACGGACGCCGATCCTTCCAGCACGTGTCGGCAGACCGCCCGGTCTGGCGGTTCATCCCACACCGGCAGACCGGGAGCAGTATTCTCCCAGACCTGTTTCAAATTATCCGAACAACAACATCGCTTGAATTGAAGGCGTCTCCTCAAACTTGCAGCCAACGTGCCAGCCATCCGCGGCCTTGCGACAGTAGATCACTTGAACCGAGACCCACGGCATCTCCTCCGGCGCCGCCACGGCGCGCACACGGCGTTTGGTGCAAGCCTTCACTTCCTTGTCCACCAGGATGTGCAGGCCGCCACTGGAGCGATCGATCACGATGCCGAGCAGGTGTCCGCCCTTGGCGTCGGGCGCGGCGAAAAGCACTGATGTCGGGTTGCCGGCACGGCGCGGCGATAGCCGGCGATCTTCGGCCGGGGCACCGCCAGGTGAGTTTCCGAGGTCTTCCGATGGCTGCCGGCCAAGCGAGCCAAGTTTTATCGGCGGCGCCGTTTCTGACGCGGACTTCGTTGCGGCACGCGTCCGCTGGCGGTTCAGGTACGCCTGGCCAGCCATCACCACGACCACGGCCACGACGACTCCTGCAAAGGAGATGAGGAGAACGGGGACCTGGTTGGCGGGCGCCTGTTCCGCCAAGCACATACTTGCTTGCCACATGGGTTTTGGGGGATTTTTCGGTTTGGTTGCTATTACGCACGGTCGCTTGTCGTTTGGCCCACGGGCGAGCACCGCGGAGATTCGGATTGAAGTGTAGCATACCCCGCGACGTTCCGCACGCTTCGTGCAATTCAGCAATCTCGGCAGACCGGGCAATCCGGGCAGAGCCGTCACGTCCTGCAAGTTCTAACCTGAGCAAGCGGTATCGATGCCCACAGAACCGCTAAACAGCGTTCATCCCGTAAGAAGCAGAGCACCGATAACTGAGGAAGGATGGAACCTGACGGTAAGGAGGCACGGATGCCTCTCCGCCGGTCCCGTCGAACGGAGGAACCCCCATGCGACACCGAGGTCCTACCGCCCTGGTCGTAGCCGGCGCGCTTGCAGGAATCGCGGCGGTCATCGCAGCGGGGGCGGACCATCGGCTGCAGGCCAGTTCCATCTTTTCCCGTTCCACGCCGCCTCCGCAGGCCAACACGCTGGCGCCGCGCATGATCCTCATGTGGGCTGTCGATTCGCTGGATGGTCCGCGACCGGTGCCCAAGTGGTCCGGCGAAGGATTCATCGGTCCGGACGGTGCTTTCGAGATGGGGCCCTACGGCTCGGTAAAGGTGGCCGGCTTGACGCTGGACCAGGCGCGGGTAGCCATCGAACGGCATCTGTCCCGGCACATCAAGCGACCGCGTGTGGTCCTGAGAGTCTTCAACGCACGCGAATTGCCGGCTTCCGAGCCCGCCACTGGTCCGGCATTACCACCTGCCTCACAAACCAGTCCGACCGGGCCGCCGCTTGTCAGTTCCTCGGAACCGCCGATCGCCGCCGCGCCCGCGCCGCCAGCATGGCAGCCCAGCATGCCGCAGCGTCCGGCGGTCGGACTCGGCACTCCGGGACCGCTCGACGGCAGTGCCGTCGTCCAGGGCGAATGGCAGCCGATACCGCGCGGTGAATCGCCCATCGTTCAGAACTCTACCAACGGGTGGCGGCCGGTGCCCCGGGTCAGTTCCGGTGTGCAGCCTGTTGCCTACCAGGCACCGATGCCGGCAGGTCCGCCCGAAACGGGAACTACACCGGTCTCCGTGCAGCCTGAACTGCCCAGTGAGGACCTGAAGAACTTTCCGCCACGGCCGGTGCCGAGTGGTACGCCGGCGGGCGACGGTCCTTCGCTGGAAGCCGGCAATTGCCCCGGCGGAATCTGTCCGCCGGCGGCCCACGGTGCTCCAGGCGGCATTGGCGGCCCAGGCCCCATGGGGGGGCCCGCGCCGCGCGAGTGTGCCAAAGTCTCTTTGCCACCCTACGTCATCGAACCGCCCGACATCCTCATCATTGAATCGACGTTGGGAATCCGCGATCAGCCAATCCGGGGCCAGCATCTGGTTCGTCCGGACGGCACGATCGGGCTGGGGATCTACGGCGCCGTCTACGTCGCCGGCATGAACCTGGAGCAGGCCAAGATGGCGGTCTGGGCCGTGCTTTCCCGACGCGTTCAGTTGCCCAAGGACCCCGAGACCAAGAAGGAAGTGGATCCGCTGCAGAACATCTCGGTGGACGTGCTGGCGTACAACAGCAAGTACTACTACGTCATCACGGACGGGGGCGGTTATGGCGAGCAGGTGGTCCGCCTGCCGATCACGGGGAGCGAAACGGTGCTGGACGCGATCGGCCAGATCAACGGCTTGCCGGCGGTTGCCTCGAAGAAGGACATTTGGGTGGCACGGTCGTTTCCGTGTCAGGGGGGGCATGGGTCCGAGCAGATCCTGCCCGTGGACTGGTGCGGCATCGCCCAGCGTGGTTCGACCGAAACGAATTACCAGATCATGCCCGGCGACCGCGTCTATGTGAAGGCACAGCGGATCATTCGCGTCGATACGACGCTTGCCAAGGTCTTGTCGCCGGTGGAGCGCATCTTTGGCATCACGTTGCTGGGAGCGTCGACGGTCAACACGATCAGGCAAGGTGGTAAAATCAACAACAATACGGGGAACTGAGTCGACCGCCTGCGGCAAGGTCGGCAATGTGTAAGGGTTACGCAAGGCCTGCGCGGCTGGTCCGGTGATCAGGGATGAATCGGCCTCTTGACCCGCGCTGGGGTGCGGGTACGCTGAAGTAAGGGAACGACGTAAACTGCGAGGGACAGCGAGATGAATCGGCAACTGATCCTGAGCCTGACGGCGCTGGGGGTATTGGTCCTGGCAGAGTCAGGGTCGGCCCACGCGCAATCGGTCTATTATGGCGGACCGAACGCCGTCACACCTTACGGCGCCCCGCGCTTGAGCCCTTATCTGAACCTGCTGCGCGGCGGCAATAACCCCGCCGCGCCGGCGGCGAACTACTACATGGGCGTGGTTCCGGAAATCGAGCGCCGCGCCAATGCCCAGCAGTTCGGCAACGCCATCATTGGCCTGGAACGGCAGGTCACCGGTCTGGAAGAGACGGAGGACCAGTTCCCCACCCTGCCCCAAACGGGGCATGGATCCGTGTTCAATAACTACTCGGGTTACTTCAACAACACCGGTGCAGCGTCGCGCCCGCCGAGAACGCAACAGCGGCCCCCGACGCGGCGACGATAAGAATGATTGCGACCGACGAAACAAGCACAGCGGCCCACGGGTCATTTACCGTGGGCCGCTGTGCTTGTTTCGATCACGATGGCTGCTTTCGTCGTCGCTTCCAGCTGGCCAGGCCGATCAGACCGGCACCGATCAAGCCGGAGATCAGTGTCCCAGGCTCCGGGTTGTGATGGCTGGGCGGCGGATTGCCTGGAGGCGGCGGGTTATTCGTGCCGCCACCGGGGTCGCCGCCGCCGGGATCGCCGGGATCAGTCGGATAGCTGGGCGGGTCGCCGCCACCGGGGTCACCGCCCCCCGGCGAAGGATCCTCTTGCCTGGCAACCGTGGAGGAAACGGGCAAACTGGGCGGGTAGAACCCCAGCATGCTCGCCAGCATGACAGGATGGAAGAACGCCTCCACGGTTCCCTCGTCCTTTACCGCTGGATTGGTGCAGGTGTCGCTGTAGGTTTCCCACTGGACTACTGGGGTGCCGGACGAAGGGGATGATCGATCGCTCGTCCAGATGGGGACGAGCGGACCAGCGTCGCTGCGAAGCGGGCTCAATGTCAGCAATGCCAGGCCCGCGAACAGGGCCGCCACCAGCGGTCCGCTGCATTTCGATGTCGCGTTCATGGGCTGACTCCTTTCGATCATTCCGTCCTCATCCCCCGTTGAACGGAGGATCAACGGGCGGACTATAGTAAGACCCGCGCGCCACGTTAACCCCAGTTCAGGACGATTGGCGAGAAGATGGGCAAGCCGCGACGGTTCCCCGCACGGATCCAGGGTTATTCGGTTATCGCCTGGGCGCGGGCGATTTCCGTCCACGGTGTGAAATTGGCGAAAACAGGCGGTTGCCCATGTTCTCCCGTCGAGCCCACGAGACGATCATCGAATAGCCCTGCGCAGCCTCGCACGGGTGCAAACCCGTTTCTGCGCCCATCAGCGCGGTCGTTTCCCTCGTGACCGGGCTTTGCCCGGTCACGCACTGCCCGCGAGGATCTGCCTCGCGAGCCCGTCCCCGGCTGGACCGGCAGAGGGCGGACCGTTCACTGCCGCGAGGCAG
>JAIEMG010000308.1 GCA_019752375.1 Gemmataceae bacterium
GCACAGACGCTACCAAGCGCGACGGAGAGGAACAGGAAGACCTCCATGGTGCCTTCCCATTCCGCGAAGGCCGGCGACCCTCGGAAGGGAACCAGGAACGCAACGGAGGCAAGGGCGCCCAGCAGCGTGGGCAGCACGGAGGGGCCAAATGTCGTGCTGAAAGACAGCGCCATCGGTGGGATTCCTTTCCCGGTGGTCGCCATTCAGGCGAAACACACATCCTTGTGTAGCCGAAACAGTCTCACTTCGCCCCCCCAGCATACCGAGATGGCAATTTCCTGTCCATGTGGCTTCCGCTGCCGAGAAGCCGCAATTTCGGATGACGCCCGAACGGGTTTGGCAAGGGCGGAAAGTGGCGGGAGATGGGGTGAATGACGAATCGAATGGCGAAGCCCGAATCTATGACCAATACCCAAGCTCCAATCACAAGCGTTTTTTCCTCGTTCCCCAGCTCCGGCTTGGGTACGGCGCGGAAGTTGCCAGACTTCCGTGCGACAGGATCCCGTTCGGAACTCTGGCGAGTTCCGCTCCATACCCAAGCCGGAGCTTGGGAAAGAAGGGGTAGAGGAGTGGCGCGGTGACCTGTGGTCATTGGGTATTGGTCATTGATTCGACATTCGGGCTTCGTCATTCGTCATTCCAGCAGGGAGGGCTTCGTCATTGCTCCCAGCAAGAGTGAAGCGGCACCCTGGAACTACTCGGCCCCTGTCATTGCTTCCTCGTTCACCCCCTGCTCCGCGAGGCCGGTCAACTTCTTGTCGGCTTCGCCTTCCTCATCGAGCGTCTCCTGCAACAGCTGAGCGGACCGGTCGAAGCCGAGCAAGCGAGCCCAGGTGCGCAGGCAGCCGTAGGACGCCATCTCGTAGTGTTCCACCTTTTGACCAGCGGCGATCAGGCCGGCATCCTTGACCGCCGGCGACGCGTCGCTCTCGATGATTTCGGCGCCTTCTTCGATCAGGCCCTCGATCGCCTCGCACTTCTTGCCGCGCGGCTTGAGGTCGCATTCGGAAAAAACCTGCTCGAGGCGATCGATCTGACCGCGTGTCTCTTCCAGATGATCGAGAAACGCTTGGCGCAGCTCTTCCGTCGAAGCAGCCTTCGCCATTTTCGGCAGTGCCTTGGTAATCTGTTGCTCGGCATTGTAGATGTCGCGCAGCTGGTCAATGAACAGGGCTTCCAGGGATTCGAGCTTCATGGTGCATCTCCTAGTAAAGGGCCTCATGATTGAGGGGTTGCGCTGGAAGCCATCTCTTACTGCAATTGGAATGCCAAGGATTCGGTCGTGGCGGTAATGCAAAAACCTGGTGGTCGGCATTGCATTTGCTTCGTCAAACTTGAGCCGTGAGTTGGCACGGCTCCTTGGAATAATCGCAAGACCGGAAGGAGGTCGACGATGGGCTTGATTCTCTTGATCATCCTGGTGCTTCTGCTGCTGGGCGGACTGCCGACGTGGGGTTACAGCCGGGACTGGGGCTATGGTCCCAGCGGCATCCTTGGTCTGCTTGTCGTGGTCCTGCTCATCATGTTGCTGTTCAACATGGTGCCGTGGGGATACGGCTGAGACGCCGACTCATGGTGGCTTCGATCCCAATGAAACGGATACCGAGAGTGCTCCCGGTATCCGTTTCGTACTTCCACGATCCAGAGGTAAACGATGAACTTTCCCAAGGAACCAGACCCGATCCCGAAGCAGCCGCCCGAGAC
The DNA here is from genome assembly GCA_019752375.1 of Gemmataceae bacterium. Classification (GTDB taxonomy): domain Bacteria; phylum Planctomycetota; class Planctomycetia; order Gemmatales; family Gemmataceae; genus JAIEMG01. Next base: position 1,705 of record JAIEMG010000308.1, read on the forward strand.
GCCGACGCTGCCGCCACGACGCGAGAATGTTCCACCGTTGCCGGGCAGCATTCCCGATGAGCCGATGGCGCCCCGACCGGCACCGCCGCAATCACCGGCACCGGAACCACCCACGCCGCCCACCTGGAGCGGCCTGGCTTCTTGAGCTTGGCGGTCATCCATCAATAACTTCCAAGTTTTTCGCGAGCAGCTTGTGGGGCACGTTTTTTACGTGCCATCCCCCCCAAGCCCGGCACGTTAAAAACGTGCCCCACAAACTCTGGAGTAATTGTTGGATGGTCGCTTGGCACGGGACTTGCCGCTTGTCGAAAGGAGAGCCCGTCCACACCAACTCCGCGGTCCACAATGCTGAACCCGTGACGGCACTCGGAGGAGAAGGTGACGTATGAAGCCAGCGGACTGGAAGACCTTCGTGGCCAACCTGGCCCTGTTCGTGCAGAAGACGCGACATGAAGTCGCGCGGGGCACGTTGCGCGTGTGGCTGAGCCAGCCGAAGGACTGCATCCTCGCTGCCTATGGCAACGAGAACTACAGCGCCGATGGCAAGGTGCGGCAGGGGGTCGAAATGGTTCGGCAGCGCTTGCGCGGCATGGCGATCGCGGAACTGGGTTTTGCACTGTCGCCCGACGGCCGGACCTGGGCCCTCGCGATCAGTGCCGACCATCCGGGCTGTGTGACGGAAATCGGCAAGGCGTTCCATCGCGAGATGCTCATGGCTTCGTTGGAAGAACTGTTAATCGTCGGCAATCGCGCCACCGCGGAGGTTGACTTCGAATTGCCCTGATTTCGCCGCGACAATGGAACACGCCTTGCATCGATCACTCAAACGCCCCGAACAATCACAAGACCTCATCCAGAGAAGGGGAACCATCATGTTGCACAAACGATCGTTATTCTTGGCGGGCGCGGTTTCGTGCTTGCTGCAGAGTTCCACTGTGGCTTCTGCACAGGTCCGGGGTGCCATTAACCCGGCGGTCCAACCGGGGCCCAATGTGCAGATCAATGGATATCCGCCGGGCGTATCCAACACCCAGATTTATGGCTATAACGGCCTGGCTGGTCGGCCGTATCAATATCCCAGCCCCAATTACGGGCAAGGGATGCAAGGCAACCCGTGGGGTTTTAACGGCCAGAACCCGGGATACTTCCAATCGGGGTTCGGCAATTCAGGGTTCGGCAGTCCGTGGAACGCTTTGAGTAGCGGCTTATTTGGGATGGGCTTTCCGGGGTACGGCCTGGGTGGCGGTCTGTTCTCGGGCATGAACGGTCTGGGATCTGCCACCCCGAACCCGGCGCTCCTCAGTGCCTTCGGGCTGAGTGGATTCGGCGGCTTTGGTGGACCCAACAGTGGCGCCTGGCAGCTCACGCCGCAGGATCAGCGCAGCGCCTACGACTACGGCACGAAGTTACTTTACGACTCGAATGGGCCGCCCACGGTTGCAAAGACCGCGCTCATGGGTGCCCCCGCCCCCGCGACGAGTGATGGGTCGGCCAAGCTTTCCATCAGTGCGCCTCCAGACGCGGACGTCTGGATCGATGGCGAGAAGTTGAGTTCCTCGGACAGCGAAACGCGTGTCCACACGCTCCCGTCGATTCGCGGCATTCAAAGCTTGTCCGTAAAAGCCTCGTGGGATGAGGACGGCAAGCCCCGCAATGTGTCCCAGCAAGTGACGTTGCTGCCGGGTCAGCATAAGAGCATCACCTTCATCGGTGCTCCCTCGGCGTATAAGCGCCATTCCGAGAGTGGGGCCTCGCCTCGCTAACCGCGACAACTACAACGTCTCTCCAGACCGGGCGGGCCACGTCGCAAGGACGTGGCCCGCCCGGTGTGCGTTTGTCATCGACCGACGTGCGTGGAGTCCATCCTGTAGCCGCAGGCTTCAGCCCAATACCGTTCAATTAGGAGCAAGTGTTCAGTAACTGCCGGCCATGAAATAAGGACTTACGTTCGCGCCATGACCAGAATCGAGTGAACATTTGCTCCTAATTGAACGGTATTGGGCTTCAGCCTGCGGTGGGGCGACGTGCTTGCGGGTGAATACACGTGATTGCAAGGCTGCCGTTTCTCCGCAGGCTGAAGCCTGCGGCTACGGAATGCTCACACATCACCCGTGGATTCACACACGAGGGCCGGCTGTTTCCAGCCGGCCCCACGCGATGTTCACCGGGCTTTGGGCTCGATGCGTCGGCGTCGCTTGATGATCTTCCATTCTCCGTAGTTCTTCTTCAAGCTGCCGGCCTTACCGATGTTGCTCGGCACCGCCCCGTAGACGAATTCGCCCCCGATTTCCTGACTGCACTTCACGCAGATGGTCGTGTCCGGCAAGGCTTCCAGCCGCTCGGCCGGAATGTCGTTTCCGCAGCGCTGACACGTCCGCATCTCCCGTTTCCTCCCGCGTCGTGGTGACCCTTGATCCCGCCACTTCTTGATACGCGGCCGGTTCGGGAGGATTTCAGGGGAAATGACGAATGACGAAGCCCGAATGACGAATCAATGACCAAGCCCCAATGTCCAAACCCCGAACCGAGCCGGGAGTGCCATTGGGGCTTGGTCATTCGTCATTGATTCGTCATTCGGGCTTCGACATTCGTCATTTCGCGGCAGCGACTATTCTTCCGTAGCCACGTGCGGTGAGAAGCCGCGCAACATGCCTTGGGGATTGGAGCTGCCGCGTTGGTCGGGAAACACCGCATCGAGCCGGCGGTCGATGACGCGCGGCATCAGGTAGACCGGCAAGCGCCCCTGCGGTTTGGTCAGGCCCTGGCCCTGGTAGATCAGCGTCTCGTCGATCTTGGTACGCGTCGCCTTGACGCCTTCCCAGCGGACGTGCTCGCCTTGCATGGGGACCTTCCATTCCTTGCCGTCCAGCGGGGTGCGCGGCATGGAAAGGGTAATCTCCTCGGCGGGCTTCCATTCGCCGTTGACCTTCTTGAACCACTTGCGATGGTAGCGCAGCGTCTTGTCCGAGTCCGGAAAGAAGCCATTGAACTCGACCTTGTCGCCGGGGAAGCCGTAGTTGAGTCCGAAGCGGACTTCGTCACCCTTGGCGGTCTTGCCGGTAAAGACAGCCAGGTCGTCCACCAGCTCGTAGGTGCCGTTCAGCTTGACGTCGCCAGCGCCCATCGCGCTAAACGCATACTCCCACTTCTTGTCCTTGGGCCCGCTGACTTTCAGACGGTAGTCGCGATTGATGCCGCCGATGTACTGGCCCGAGTCCTGGCACTGAATGTCTTTCTTGTCCACGTCGGCCACGGGAACGAGCAGACAGACGAGAAGTGCGTGCGCGAGCATGAAGCCGTTCCTTTCCGGGTATCGAGCGGAACCTGCCGTGGCACAGTTTAGCGGTGCAGGAAGGGGGAAGTGCAACAAGAGTGTAACAAGGATCCGACTGACAACTCAGGCGTCCCCAAACCGCTTGGCGTCTCGCGCAGCGGCCGTGTAGAATTGCGGCTGGAGGTGCGAGATGAATGCTACCGATTGGACGACGCTCGGGATCTGCTTGACCACACTGGTGTCCATCCTTATCTTCTCCAAAACAGTCCGCCTGATCGTGTGGCAAGCCTTGGTGCATCCATTGTCGCGAGGCTACATCGTCACGTTCGATGACGGCACCGTTGAGTACGTCCCAGAAGAAGCGTTCGAGAGCATTCACGATGCCGAGTCGCCCCCAGCCCCCCAGCCGAAGGCAACCGCGAAAGGTTAAGCCGGAAAACGAAGCGTTTCGCATGGTCTTCGCAACCATCGTTGCATTAACGCTCCTTTCCGCCGGCATCAGCGTCTACCTGACCACGCACCGCGAGCCCACCGAACAAGACAAACTGCTGCTCGGCGTCATGACCGACACATGGAAGATGGGGTTCGGTGCTATCCTCGGGCTGATTGGCGGGAAGGCATTGGCTTGAATGTGGCAAAGCAGTGTACTTGCCTGAAAGCGTCCACGGAACTCACCGCCACGCCGCGTACAGCGTCATCTGCTGATAATCGCGCACGAATCCCGCCGCTTCGAGCAGCTCGCGGCCTTCGGTGCCCGTCACGGGCTGGCCATTCCATTCGACGACGCTCAGCTTATGTCGGGCCGACAGGCCGCGGTCGCCGGCGAGGATGCCGGGCAGTTGTGTCACGGCGGCGGACACGTCCTCGCGGCTGGCGCTGGGCAGCGCGGTCAGTTTCTTGCCCTGCTGCTCGATGATGAGCACCGGACGGCCGGCGCGCAGCACCAGCCAGTTGCCGGCACGGCGCAACAGCGGACGCGTGCCGCCATCCAGCAGCGGAATGTCGAACGGGGCGCCGGAGCCGTACAGGTTTGCCGGGTCGAGGCTGTGAACCAGCAGCACCGGCGCCGTGACGGTCGATGGCAGTGCCGTGTCTTGCAACATTTGCACCGCTTCGGGCAGCGCGAACTGCGCTCCGGACAGGCCTTCGACAAAGTAGCCGCGCCGCACCTCGCCGCTCAGCTCCATGCGCGTCAGCACTTCGTAGAGCACACGCCACGGCAGCATCCACGGGTCCATCAGCGCCAGCTCGCGGGCCACCACGCCATAGCGTTCGAGCAAGAGGGAGGCGAGGAACACTGCATGCTCCTCGGGCTCGGGCCGTCCCCAGTGCAGGCACGACCAACGCCCTTCGGCGGCGGCGCCGCGACGCGTGCCGACAGCGCGGCGGCGCAGCACCGAGAGACCCATCGGTCCCGGGGGCGCGACGTCACTGCGGCGCGGCGCCGGTTCTCCCCCGCGCCGGACCACGTCGAAGCGGTCGTTCGTCACCAAGCGACGCCGCAGCAGGCGGTTGAGCGCCGACCGTAGGGCCGTCGGTGTGTCTCGGGTGTCCTGAGCCAGGTCGACCAGGAAGGACGCGCCGCGGTGGTGCAGCCGCTCCAGGACGAGTTCGGCTTCCGCATCGAGGGCGGGCGCCTCTTCGCGGGGGGGCGGCAGTTGCGCCAGGTGCTCGCGCCGCCAGAAGGCCAGCACGCCCGGATGGTCCTCCCCCTGGCAGGTCCAGACCCAGGCGCCGCCGGCCACTTGCTCGTCCAGCCAGCGCGGCTGATACTCGGGCACGCGGCCGGGCAGCACGCACTGTTCCCATAGCTCCGCTGGCAGCGGCAGGCCTTGCAGGCGGTCGAGCACCTCGACCAGACCGTCGGCACTGCCGCGTCGCGCGCTGGGATGCAGATGCTGCCAGCGAAGCACGTAGTCGGCGAACTGTGGCGGCGGACAGGTGACGACCTCGCGGCGCAACAGGGCAAGCGTGCCGCGCTGCATCTGTTCCAGGTTTTCCGGGATCGACCAGCGCTCATCCGGGGCGAGCGGGAGGCGTGAGCCCCCTGAGGATTGTCTGCCCTCAGAGGGCTCACGCCCCCCGCTCGCCGGGTCGGTCTGGCCCAGAAAGATCAGCCGGCCGCTCCGGGTCCAGGCTTCCAGCTGGCGGCGTGCCCAGGTGGCGTCGAAGGGATAGCGTGCCAGCACGTCGCGCAAGCCGACCAACGCGTGCGTCGACAGGAACCGCGCCAGGATCGTCTCGGCTGCTTCACATTCGGCGGTCAGACCGCCGAGGCCAAATGCACGCTGATAGCGTTCCTCTTCCTCCGTCAGCACCCAGCGCTGCGGTTCTCGACAGCCGGGCAACTCCAGCCGCCTGGCGCGGCCATCGCGTTCCAGCTCTTCCAGGAAGCCCGCCATTGGCCCTTCCTGATCGCCCGGCGCCAGGTCGCCCAGCCGCCGCAACCATTCGGCCATCTCGGCGACGCTGCGCGGCGGCTGTCCCAGGCCACGCAACCGGCGTTCGACCTGATGCACCGCACGCGGATCGAGGAGATGGCCATTGCGGTCCGGTGCGACGAGTTGCTCCAGCAGCTGTCGATCCAGCGCGTCCGACCGCCCCTTCGCCGGCTCGGCGCGGTCGAAGTCGTACATGTACGCGGCCGTGAAGTCGAACAGGAGCCCGGAGGCAAAGGGCGACGGTGCATCGGCCCGCCGCGTGCGCACCTGGACCTCGCCACCGCGCAGCGCCTGAAGCAGCTCCTGCAAGCGCGGCACGTCGAGGTGGTCGTGCAAGCACTCGCGGAACGTCTCTGCAACGATCGGAAAGTCGGGGTGCCGGCGGGCCACCTGGAGCAGGTCGCGGCCGCGCAGCCGCTGGAGCCACAGCGGCGCCCGCTTGCCCGGCTTGCCGCGCGGCAGCAACAGCGCCCGCGCTGCGTTCTGGCGAAACCGCAACGCGAACAGGGCGCTGTCGGCCAACTCTTCCAGGATCATCGCCTCGACACTCTCCGCCGTCAGGCCGTCGAAGAGGTCCAGGACCGGCTCGTCGGTGTCCGCCAGGCGAATGAGCAGGCCGTCGTTGTGGTGCAGACACTGGGGGCGATAGCCCAGGCGCTGGCTGAGCCGATGTTCGATCGCCAGGCGCAGCGCCAGGTGCAGCCGGCCCCCGAACGGACTGAGCAGGATCACTTGCCAGTCGCCCAGCGGATCGCGCGAGGCTTCGATCAACAGCAGTCGGTCGGTCGGCACGTCGCCGGCCATGGCGAGCTGCCGGCGCACGTGATAGCGCAGGTTGCGTGCTGCCGGCGCGTCCAGGAAATGATCCCGCTCCAGCCAGGCAAGGCAATCGGGCGCGTCGATCCGCCGGCTTAGCTCGCGCAGGAAGCGGCCCATGGCACAGCCGAGGTCGTAAGTGCGGCTGCCCATCTCGCCGCGCCAGAACGGCGCCATCGCCGGCGCCCCCGCGGCGGGCGAGACGAGCACCCGATCGGCCTCGATGCGATCGATGCGCCAGGCATTGGTGCCGAGAAGGAACGTGTCGCCGATGCGGCGCTCGTAGATGAACTCTTCGTCCAGCTCGCCAATGCGAACGCCGCCGGTATAGGTCGCGTACTGGCCCGTGTCGGGAATGGTGCCGCCGTTGACCAGCGCCAGCTGCTGACTGCCCGGCAACGCGTGCAGGCGGTTGTGAATGCGGTCCCAGCTGACCCGTGCCTGTAAGGCTGCGGGCGTGCCCGGTTGACTCGCGAGCGCGGACTCGGGATCTTGCACCCCAAAACGGTAGCGGCCGCTGACCATTTCCAGTACCGACTCGAACGCAGCCGGCGTCAGGTCGCGGAAGGGATAGGCGCGGCGGACCAGCGCGTACAATTCCGGGACTTCCCAGGGCTCCATCGCCGTCGCGGCGACGACCTGCTGGGCCAGCACGTCCAGGCAATTGATCGGGCAACGAATGGCTTCGACATGGCCCTCCACCATCTCGCGTGCGAGCACGGCCTGTTCGATCAGGTCCGCCGGCGTCTTGGGGATCAGTCGGCCCTTGCTCTTCTGCCCGACAATGTGCCCGGCCCGGCCGACGCGCTGGAGACCGCGTGCCACGCTGCCAGGCGACTCGACCTGGCAGACCAGATCGACGGCGCCCATGTCGATGCCCAGCTCCAACGACGCCGTCGCCACCACCGCGGGCAGCCGGCCTTCCTTGAGCGCCTGCTCGGTCTGCTGACGCACTTCCAGGGCGACGCTGCCGTGATGAGCACGCGCCGTTACTTCGGTGGGCGGCGAGCCTGCGGGCTCGCTGTTAAACGCGTCGGCGTTGTCGTTCAGGTGCGCCGTGATGCGCTCCACCGAGCGCCGGTTGTTCGCGAAAACAATCGTGGAGCGGTGGCGGCGGATCTCGTCGCCGAGCAGCCGGTAGATCGACGGCCAGACCGAGCCTTCCGGCAGCGGGCCGAATTGCTGTACGGGACTGATGACGCGCAGGTCCAGGTCCTTGCGCAGGCCGGCGTTGACGATCGTGACGGGACGGGGCTGGGAGGCTTGCTCGCAGCCGCCGAGGTAGCGGGCGACCTCTTCGAGAGGGCGCTGGGTCGCCGACAGGCCGATGCGCACGAAGCCGTGGGGATTCAGCGCCTGCAGTCGTTCCAGCAGCAGCGCGAGGAAGACGCCGCGCTTGTTGGCACACAGGGCGTGGATCTCATCGACGATGCAGAACTTGACCTGTCGCAGGGTATCGCGGCCGCGCGACGTCAACAGCAGGTGCAGCGATTCCGGCGTGGTGATGAGGACATGTGGCGGTTGACGGATCAGGCGCTGACGCTCCGCGGTCGGCGTATCGCCGGTGCGGACTGCACTCTCGATGGCCGGCAACGACAGACCCAGTTGCCGGGCCGCATCGGTCACGCCCGTCAGCGGCACCTGGAGGTTGCGCTGGATGTCGTTATTCAGCGCCTTGAGGGGCGAGATGTACAGCACCTGCACGCCGCGCGGCAACGTCTCTTGCCGCCAGAGGCGATCCAGGCAGGCGAGAAATGCGGCCAGCGTCTTGCCGGAGCCGGTGGGCGCCAGGACGAGGGTGTGCTGCCCCGCCACAATCGCCGGCCAGCCGTCACGCTGCGCTGCCGTGGGCTCGCCCAGCGCGGAGCGAAACCACTGCCGGACCGGCGGCAAGAAGAGATCGAGAGGATCGGCTGCGTCCATGAAACAATTGTACACTCTCCAAGGCCGGGCGCCTTTTCAAGTCGGTAGCACCGACGGTGCGACTGCTCTTTCTGCCGGCTCCCCCTGACAGGGGAGACTGCTGAAAAACTGCACGCGCGCGGACCTGCCGGACGTGGAACAGAGCGCCGCACTACTTCATCGGCAGTTTCTGTTTCAGGCGATCCGGGACGGCGGCACGGCCAAGATGCGGCCGGTGGGCATGGTCATCATCACCACCGTGCTCGGCATGATCCCGATGCTGAAGGACCCATTCTTCGGGGCGATGGCGGTGTGCATCATGTTCGGCCTGTCGTTCGCGGCGTTCCTGTCGTTGATCGTGACACCGGTCTTCTACGCGATCTTCTTCGGCGTGCACGAAAACGCGGCCGGGCCGGAACCTGAAGAGAAACCAATCCGTGGCTAGCGTTGGAATCCTGACGCGAGCGTCCGTGTAAGGCGAAGGTCAGGGCACGATCTACCCCCGACACTAACCCGACGCGCCAGCGAGGGGTGCCCTCGCTGGCACGCTTTGAAGTTGCGCCATTGTCTGATACTCCGCTTGGACTTCTTTACCCGAAGGGGTTGCACAACATAGCCCAGGGTTGCCGCGTCCTCGCGGCTACCCTGGGAAAGCCCGTTCCAATCCTCTCACGGATATGGAATGGTATGGAATGGGGATATGAAATGGGGACATCGCGGAATGCCATTAACTTTGGCGAGCGGCCGCATGAAAATTTTCAGTGGCACGGACATTTCTGTCCGTGCAGTCGGGAAATTGCACGGACAGAAATGTCCGTGCCACGGAGAGCTCGCTTAAGTGAATGGCATTCGGGACATCGCGGGTTGTTTTGCCTTCGAACGGTACTACACTGGAGTGAGACGTGCCGTTTCCCGGTCGTATCGGAAGCCGCCAATGGTCCCTTCCTTGAGTTTTTGCATTGCCTCGTCAATGACTGAAAGCGAAACGAGAAACCACTCTCTGGGCTCCACTTGCGACCCGAATCGATCCTTCAACTCGAGATCCAATCGGGCACTGCCGAAAAGCTTGTGCAGAAGTGCCTCGAGCCCCTTCCTGTTGACATTCGCCAGTTTGTATAGCGCGGTGATCTCCACGTCGGCAAGAAGATAGGTCGGGTCCTTCTTCGCGTTGGCAATCCGGCTTTTCACGTCACCTCCGGTGACGCCGATCTTGTGAATGAGGTCCCTGTGTTCCGCGACGAAGGGATGTTCCGACTTGCTCCTTAGCACGTAGAGGTAACCCGTCGCCAGATCGCCCTCCTCTTCCTCGTCCGAAAAAAGCGGTCCGAAGCCGGACGCGGCGATGATGCGGCGGCCGGCCTTGTCTTTGTACAAGGCACGTTGAAGGGAACGGACGAGTAGGTCGCTCTCGGTCCCGTTGTCGTAAACGACTCTCAGCCTCCGGTCCGGTCGACCATAGTCGCTGACAAACCGTTCTCCCAAAAAATCGGCAACCAAGACCTTCTGCCCATCGAGGATAAAGAGGTCGCCTTTCTTGACCTCCGCATCATTCTTGTATTTAACCGTCTGCCGTTCACCCGTCTCCAGGTCGCGTTGCACCCTTTCGAAGATGGGTTTGAATTCAGCGAAATCCTTGCAGGGATTCCGCTGGGCAATTTCTTCAGCGGCATTGATTTCTTCTCGCGAACGGACGTGCACGAGTTGGGTGACATCATTCTCAGCGGGCGTCTCAACTCCAAGCGACACGAGCAGTTCTTCGTCGTTGAGGTCGTCGTTTCCTACGTTCGCATTGGCATGGTCTTTGCCCCCTACGAGCCCGCGTGCGTCCAGGTTCTTCAAGACGTCGCGGCACTCCTCCGATTGTCGCATTCGATCCAGCCTCACGGCGTAGAGCCGCTCAAAGATGTCGCGATGCTCGCCATGCTGGGGCGCCCTTCCGTGTTGCGCGACGAACCGCTCGATCTCCTCGAATCCCGCGATGATTCGCTGTTCCTTGGCGGTGCGCCCGCCGGAAGCCGCGGGGGCAGCGTCCACGCCCAACTCGCCCAGCAACTCCAGGTCTTCGTCCGTGACACGTTCAGGCATTGCCGCTCTCCTTCACTTTGCGCTGCAAGTAGGCAATCCCCTCTGCCATGTGTTTTTCCCATGGGTCCACGGCGGTCAGAGACGGCAATCGACCTTTCTCTTCTTTGAACCGCTTGGCCCGTTTCGCCAGCTCGCGCGCTTCGTCAAGCGTCATGCTCGCGCGCTTGGCTGCAATCACCTCCGCGACTTGCCTCAGCCGCGTTTCGCTCATGGACTTGGCAAGGATCGCGTACGCTTCGCCGAACGGATTGATGCGGTCGATCAGATCGATGTCGAGCTCCCGCACCGACAACGCGAACTTCCGTACCCCATCAATGAGCGCGGTATTCCTTGCATCCTCACCGCCGCCCTCCAGCAACAGCTTCTTGGCTTGCTGAACCAGATTCAGGGCCGCGATCGCGTGCTGGCGGACGGCTTCCTGATCCTCCTCGCCCAGATTCGGGAACTTCTCCTTCACAATCTTGCCCATCCGGACCTGCGTCAGTTCCTGCGGCGGCAATTCACTGTCGAATAACCCTTGTTCGATCGCCTGCTTGTCCTGCACGAACGCAGTGACCAGTTCAGTCAGATCCTCCCGGCAAATGCGCTCGGCCTCCAGGCTTTTCGGTTCGACCAGCCCCTTGATTTCCAGCTGGACGAGGCCCGTCGCTGGATTGATCCCGACGTTGCACTTGCTCGGATCATAGCCGCCCTCCCCATAATCCAGGCCGGGCGTCGGCTCGTTGTTCGCGTGCTTCGGTCGGAACTCAAAGCGCGGCGCCAGCACCTGCTCCATCAACAGGCTGGCGGCGATGGCCTTGAGCGTGTCGTTCACCGCCTCGACGACGGTTTCCTCGCTGGCGTCCGGCTCGGCGATCAGGTTGGTGAACCGGGCCCGCGTCTTCCCCGGCGCATCGCGCGTGGCGCGGCCGATGATCTGCACGATTTCCGTGAGGCTCGATCGATAGCCGATCGTCAGCGCATGCTCGCACCAGATCCAGTCAAAGCCCTCCTTCGCCATGCCTAGGGCGATGATGATGTCGACGTAATCGCGGTTCCCCTTCTGCGCCGAATCCTTCAGCGCGGCGGACACCTTCTCCCGCTTGGCCGCATCGTCGTCCACCAGATCGGCGATCTTCAGCACCTTTCCGTCGGCGGTTTTCACGAGCTGGAAACCCGTCTGCGGATCGGCGCCCTGCCAAGCGCCCAGTTCCTCGATGATGTGCTCCACCTCGCGGACCTTGTCCTTGGTGCTCTCGCGCGAGTTCACGTTGGGGATGTGAAGAATCGTCTTCTCCGCCGGGTCCAGGACATTCAGGATTTCGTCCGTGTAACTGCCGGCGTAGAAGTAGTAGCCGATGTCGAGCTGTTTGAGATACTGGTAGCCGTTGAGCTGCTCGTAGTAGGTATAGGTGACGGTGTCGAACCGCGACTCGTCGTCCGGGTGCAGCACGGCCTCGGCATCGCCCCGGAAGTACGAGCCCGTCATTGCCAGAATGTGCGTCTTGTCGCGCGCCATGAACTGGCGGACGTGATCGCCCAGCCGGCTCTCCGGGTTGGCGGAGACGTGGTGGAACTCATCGACCGCGAGAAGGCGGTCATCGAACGCTTCCACGCCAAACTTCTCGACCGCAAAGCGGAAGGTGGCGTGGGTGCAGACCAGCACTTTGTCGCCGCTTTCGAGAAACTTCCTCACGGCCTCCACCTTGCCGCCGTTGTCCGTTCCCGGCGCGTCGCAGAGGTTCCACTGCGGCGCCACCTTCCAGTCGGCCCAGAAGCCGAACCGGCTCAAGGGTTCATCGTGGAAGCTGGCGCCGATGGCTTTCTCCGGCACGACGATGATGGCCTGCTTGAGTTTCTGGTTTGCCAGTTTATCCAGCGCGATGAACATCAGCGCCCGGCTCTTGCCGGAGGCCGGGGGCGACTTGATGAGCAGGTATTGCTCGCCCCGCTTCTGGTACGCACGCTCCTGCATCGGCCGCATGCCCAGGACGTTCGAGCGCGTAGAGCTGCCATCCCGGGCGTACTTCACGGAAACCGAGGGGATGGATGGGGGAGGTGGTTTCATGTGGAGCCAGTACACGGGTACGAGTTTCGTTGCTTATCAGCCGCGGTAGCGGCGGCACAGTTGCTTATCAGCCGCGGTAGCGGCGGCATAGGGTAGCCCACGGCGCCAGCCGTGGGAATGGCGGCGTATCCTTTTCTCTAAGCCCCGGCAGGGGCGTCACGGCCCGCTTCACGACGCGTATTCCGTGTCGAACACAAAACGCGGATCGTACGCGATGCCATGCTTCACCAAAAACTCCAGGTATTCGTCCTCGAATCCCTTCTTGGCGTGGTGCGTCTCCTGGTTCCGAACGTACACGGCGACAATGCTTCGCAAGGATTGGCTGACGCTGAAGATCGCGTAGCCGGTCTGCCAATGGAAATTGCCGGGGAGGAGCCGTTGCTCGTTCAACCACTTCGAGGAGGAAGCCTTGATGTCCCGCATCACGTCGGCGACCGCGTGCTTGGTCCCGAGCGAAAAAAACAGATGCGCGTGGTCCTCCACTCCGTTGATTTCGATGGGGTGGCCATCGTGGTTTTGGACGATGCCCGCCATGTAGGGGAAGAGCTTGTCGCGGACGGGTTTCGCCAGGATCGCTTGGCGATGCTTCACGCCGAAGATCGCGTGGTAAAGCAAGTTAGAGAAGGTATGTGCCATGCGGGGCTCCTGTGTCGCCCCTTCCGGGGCTGGGGGAATGATACCATGGTTCCCACGGCTGGCGCCGTGGGCTACCCTGTGCCGCCGCTGCCGCGGCTGGGCGTTGCG
>JAIEMG010000050.1 GCA_019752375.1 Gemmataceae bacterium
TCTGTTTTTTTCCCCCCCGGGGGGGCGCCCCCCCCGACGCTCGCCTGAACACAACTTGCTGACTGCTGTCCTTACCGACGGCCACCACCGCCCCGTCCACCGCCACCGGACATTCCACCCCGTCCGCCGCCGCCACTGGGAGCCATTCGGGCGCCTCCGCCCATGCCGCCCATACTCGGTGCCCGCGACATTGACGGTGCGGGACCTCCCATGCTTGGCGCTCGCGACATCGCAGGCGCGCCTCCGCCGGAAATCGGCGCCCGGGCCGGCATCGACGGCGCCGGTGCCGCGATGGAACGCGGCGCTACCGACGCGGACGACCCGGTCGGACCGTAATTCGAGATGCGCGGCGCGGGCGATCCATTGGGTGCCGACGAGGTAATCCGCGGTCCCTGCGTGGCGCTCGACGACGGCGTAATGATCCGCGGGGTCTGCGTGGCGCCACTGGGCGTCGCTGAGGAGATCCGCGGCGTGCCCCCGGACGGCGGATTGGAAGAGCCCGCGACCCGCGGCGCACCACCCGACGGCGGATTAGGGGAACCGGTGCTCTTTGGAGCACCTCCCGAATTGCCGGACAAAGGCGTGTGCATTCCCGGATTGTTGGCAGAACGCATCGAGTCCCCCGCAGACGGCGTCCGCGCCGGGTTGCCGCCCGTCGTGGCACCGGACGATTTTGTCGGCATGTTGCTCGCCAGGTGATTCACCGCTGGCGGCACCTTGACGGTGTTCTGGCCCGTCGAACGTGCCATGCCCTCGCTGCGGCCACGCTGGTTGCTGGCTTGCTGGCCGTGATTCGCTTCGCCGCGATGCCGATCCATCTGGTCGCGCGACACCTTGGTGAGTCCGGCGGAATTGCCGAGTTTGTTCAGCGGCGTGACCAACGGATGCTGCCCGTGATTGCCGCCCTGTCCCGCAATGCGCGCCTGGGCATTCTGCCCCGCCAGCGTCGTTGCCGGTCGTGCGGACGTGCCGTTGAAGCGGCCGACAAAGTCCTGACGCTGCCCGTTCGCCCAGCCATTGTTGTTGCGATTGTTCCAGCGGGCGCTGGCCCACAAGCCGTCGTGGCAACGCGGTCCCTGGACGCACCAGGGCTGGAAGCCGCAGCCGCGCCAGAAAGAGCCGTAGCAGTTGCCGAACCAGTACGAACCGCAGCCCGGGCCATACCACAGGCAGCTCAGCAATGAGTTGCAGTTGACGGCACAGTAGGGCGTGTAGCACCAGCTCGGATCGTTCCAGTAGGGCTGCGCGAAGCAGACCGGGGCGAACAGCAGGCCGCGATCGGACAGGCCGTAATCCCAGTAGCCATCGGTGAACAGATAACCGTTCGGCGTCCAGGTGTAGTTGGGCGGCTGATAGGTCCAGCCGCTGTAATTCTGGTTCCAGAAGCCGGCACGCCAGACCCACTCGCCGTCGCGCCAGAGCCAGGTGCCAGGCACCCAGCTGCGGTCGGCGTCGGGGGGCGGCGTATTGGCGCCATTGTCCATGGAGGCCGGCGGCGGATCGGTGTACTTCAAATCGGCCTGCTTGGCATTGGCCCAGAAACCGGCAATGTACTGCCAGCCCTGGTCCGTCTCGTGCCAGTAGCCGGGCACCCATTTACGGTTGGGCGGCGGAACACGCCAGATGCCGCTGACCCAAAGAAAGTCCTTCTTCTCCATGTCCCAGGCCCAGTAGCCGGGCACCCAGATGACGTCTTCGCCCTTGGGCTTCTGATCGGGGGGAAGTTCCTTGATCGGCGCGGGCGGCTTGTTGGGCACTACCTGGCTGGGCTCGGGCTTGCTGTTGCTGGGTTGCGCGAACGCCTCGTGAACCGGACCGCGCGCCATCGGCGTAACGCCCGGCTGCTCGTCGTCCGCGGAAGGCTCGTCCGCCAGGGAGAATAGTGGAAACAGACCGATAGCGAGGGCCAGCGGCCACACGCGTCGCAATTGGGGAGTCATCTCGGAATTGCTCCAGAGGCGCGGCAGCACGGGAACCACGCGCAGCCTGTCGCGCAGGCCGCACTGGGTGGCCGAAAAGTCTCGGCGAACATCCTAATCCGTACCGCTGGCAAACATTATTTTAGCCACCCCAACCCCCAGGACAAGTGAATTACGTGCGGAACCGTGAGCAGTTCGCGTTCGGTGCGCCTACGATGCGGATCGGATTTTCGTTTTCCCGCGTTTCGCGCCGGGGTAGCCTGGTTTCAGCCTTCACGTACCGCTATCCAGGGCTCGGCGCGGAGAATCCGCGGAAATCGAAACTTTGTTGCAACCATTCCGCCCCGTTCTGCCTTTTACCCTTCGAGACGCGCTTGTGGAGGACCGGGTTTCATGGCCACGGGCCAGTTTGCCACTGTGCTGCGGCATATTCGACAGATGATTGAGCCGCGCGCCGCCGTCGAGCAGACGGACGGGCAGCTGCTCCACCGTTTCGTCCATCATCACGAGCAAGCGGCCTTCACGACCCTTGTCGAAAGACACGGGCCGATGGTGCTGGGCGTCTGTCGGCGTGTCTTGAGCGATCCCCACGATGCGGACGACGCCTTCCAGGCCACCTTTCTGGTCCTGGTTCGCAAAGCGGGTTCGTTGAAGCAATGGGGATCGCTGGGCAACTGGCTGTACACGGTCGCCCGTCATCTGGCGGTGCGGACCCAGGCGCAAGGCGCGAAGCGTCGCGCGCGGGAAAGCGAGGTGGTCGAAGTGCCCGCTCCAGCCGATCGCGACCCGGCCTGGCAGGAGCTCCGGCCCGTGCTCGACTCTGAGCTGGACCGCCTGCCGGCGCGGTATCGGACGCCGGTCGTCCTGTGTTACCTGGAAGGCAAGACCAATGAGGAAGCGGCCCAGGAGCTGGGCTGCCCCGTCGGCACCGTCAAGTGCCGGCTGTCGCGGGCGCGCGATATGCTGCGGGACCGGCTGGCACGCCGCGGCGTCACGCTCGGCGCGGCTCTGCTGGCGCCGAAGTTGGCGGAGCAGGCCAGCGCCACGGTCCCCTCTGCCTTGCTGCAAATCACCACCGAGGCCGCGACGCTCGTCGCGGCGGGCAACGCACTGGCTGCCGGAAGTGTTTCCGTGCGGGCCGCCGTTCTGGCGGAAGGAGCGATGAAAACGATGTTCTTGACCAAGCTGAAGACCGTGGCCGCCCTTTTGGTGGTCCTGGGACTCGTGGGCACTGGAGCCGGCGCGCTCCTCAGCCACGCACCTGGCGGACAGCAACGCCCTGGGTCGGCGGCGGAGTTACCGTTCGTGGCCGCTGCACCCGCCGGAGCGGCCGCGGACTCCGCGCCGGCAGCCAAGGACAACCGAGCCAACGACGTCAAAACCCAGCGCCGTCTGGTGAATAAGCGGCTGGCCCAGACCATCGATTTCCCCGGCTTCGAGGCCAACACGCCCCTCAAGGACGCGCTCGAATTCCTGAGCCAGAAGTTTGACGTGACGATCACGATCGACTCGGACGCCTTCGCCGAGATCGGCGTCCAGAAGGCCGAGGAACAGTCCGTGCAGTTGCCGAAGATGAAAAACGCACGGCTGTCGGTGCTGTTGCGACGGCTGCTCAGCCAGATCCGAGGCGACCGCTATCAAGGAACCTACGTGGTTCGCCCGGAAGGCGTCGAAGTGACCACCACTTACCACCAGATCGTCGAAGCGCTCGGTGAAGAGCCGCGCAGCGCTGGCGGCGGACTGCCTGCGCCGGAGCCCTCCAACAACGCCATGTTTGAGTACTTCGGCGAGAACGGCCGGCGGCAGACCCCGGTGGTGCAGGTCGACTATGACAAGCAGTCACTGGCTGAAGTGTTGCACGACCTGGCCGCGGAAACGCGCATTGACGTGGTGATCGATCCGCGCGTGGCCGATAAGGCCCGCGTGCCGGTGACACTGACCTTGAACAATGTCTTCCTCGACACGACCCTCAACGTGCTGATGGAGATGAGCGAGCTCGACTGGGTGTGGATGGACAAGATCGTCTACGTGACGACCAAGGAGAACGCCAAGCTCCGCCGCGACAAGGCCAAGGCACTTCAAGAGGAACGGGCGAAGCTTTCCGCGCTCAATCAAGCGCCACTGGCCCCGGCGGCGCCGCCCATGGAACCGCCCGTGAAACGGGTCGACGTCAGCGTCAATCAGCAGCCGCTCAACGACGTGTTGCAGAACCTGGCCAACGCCAATGGAATCAATGTCGTGATCGACGCCGGCGTGGGTGACAAGGCCAAGCGGCTCGTGACTGCCACGCTCAACTCGGTCCCGCTGGAAACCGCCGTGCGACTGCTCGCGGACATGGGCGACCTGCGCCCCGTCCTTTTGGATGGCGTCTTTTACGTGACGACGCGCGAGAAGGCCAAGGCGCTGCAAGATCAGTCGCCTCCCAAGGAAAGCAAGCCTGCCGCTGCCAGTACGGCGGATCCCGCGCTGCCCCGTCCGGCCGCGGTCCTACCGCCGCCGCCCTATCCGGGAGGTGGACCACCGGCTCCGATGTAGTATTTTCCAGCGCGGACCAACCGCTTGCGGCGTGGCATTTGCAGATGCATACGCTGCAAGCGGCGGGTCTTGACAGCGGCCGCATTGTCGCGGACGATCATACCAACCCGCCCGAACACGAGTGGTCTCCATGCGCGACGTTGGCCCCCTGCGATGTTACTTCGGTGCCAGTGGCATCCAGAGGGGACACTGGCGTCTCTGCATTGGTCCGCTCATTCTGCGAATGTTCGATTATGGCCTGACGTTGTTCGGTCAGCCGGCGGCCTACTGGGGCGGAAATTTCGCCTACGCCGACGAGGGCAGCCCGGTTCTGCACTGGGGCTTGCAGCAACATCCGCTCATGTTCGTGGCCGTGGCCGTGGCAATTACCGCGCCAATGATCATGTTCATCCTGTGCTGGCCTCGCAAACCCGCCGCGGTGCTGGCCGCATTCATCATGCTGGCCCACATCACCGGCGTTGCCAGCTGGATCCTCACGTCGCCGTTGTGGGGCCCCGTCGCTTGTTTTGCACTGGTCCTGTTCAGCCTCTCCGTCATGGAGGCTAGCGAAGAAGCGTTGGCGGCCATCCAAGTGGTTGAACCCCTCGCCGCGATTGAATGACACTTATACAAATCTCATGTCAAATCGTTTAACGGTTTGGCGCCGCCTGGCCTTCGGATAAGATCCCTTCGTCGGTCCCTCCCACACAGCAATGGGGTCCACCGGCCCCTTGTCTTGCTCGCCGGTCCGCCACAGGAGTCCTGCATGCGCCGCTCCCTCCTCATCGCAGTGATCTTCGTCGGTTTCCCAGTGTTGCCTGCCTTCGCTGCCGATAAGCCGTTGCGCGAACTCATTGACGAGCAGACCAAGGCCGTGTGGGCTCGTGAAAAGGTGAACCCTGCTCCCCTGGCGGACGATGCGGAGTTCCTGCGCCGCGTCTACCTCGATATTGTTGGCATCATCCCAAGCTACGAGGAAGCCAAGGCGTTCCTTGCGGACAAGGCCCTGGATAAGCGTGCCAAGCTGATCGACCGCTTGCTGGAGCACCCGCGTTATGCCATGCACCAGGCGGACGAATGGGACCTGGTCCTCTTCGGCCGTTTCCCGCCTGGCTACGAGACGCACCGTCGGCCGACGTTTCAGCGCTGGCTTCAAGACCAATTCGCTCGCAATGTCGGCTATGACAAGTGGGTGGCAGAGATCCTGAAGGCCGAGGGCTCGACGGTCGACAACGGCCCGCCCTGGTTCCTGGCCCAGTACGACCGCCAGCCGGAAGACGCGGCGGAGAAGATCACGCAGACCTTCCTCGGCGTGCAGCTGCAATGTGCCCGCTGCCACGATCATCCGTTCGAGACCTGGAAGCAGGTCGATTTCTACGGCATGGCCGCCTTCCTCGCCCGCGTGCAGGTCGTTCAGTTCGACAAAAAGAACAACGAATTGCGTGCGATGATCGGCGAGCGGAATTCGGGTGAAGTGCTCTTCACTGGTCCGGCCGCCCAGCAAACGCCCGGCAAGAAGGGCGAACCGATCAAGCCGAAATTCCTGCAAGGCGACCCGCTCGAGGAGCCTGCGCCGCCCAAGGACTTGAAGGAAGAACGCAATCTCCCGTCCGGCAAGGTGCCGCCCAAGCCGTTCTTTTCGCGAAAGGACAAGCTGGCGGAATGGGTCACCGCGAGGGACAACCCGTACTTCGCCCGCGCGGCGGCCAATCGCGTGTGGACCCAGTACATGGGACGCGGCATTGTCCATCCGGTGGACAACATGAGCGCCAAGAACCGCCCCTCCCACCCGGAACTGCTCCAAGCCTGCGCCGAGCAAATGCTGGAGCACAACTTTGACCTCAAGTGGTACATCCGCGAGTTGTGCAACAGCAAGACGTACCAACTCGCCTCCACCGGCGACGTCGAAGACGCGCGGCCACGCTGGTTCGAGCGGGCGCGAGTTCGTCCGCTCTCCGCCGAGGAACTTCTCGAATCGTGGCGCCTGGCGACGGGGTACGACGAGGTGGTCAGCAAGGCAGCCAAGACCGGCAAGGAACCGCAAGGGCGATTCCACGGCGTCACCTGGGACTACATGGTTCGCTTCTTCGGTCAGCCGAATAACGGCACCGGCAACTTCCAAGGCGGCTTGCAGGAACACCTTTACCTGAACAATGGCGAAGTTTCCCGACTCATCGCGACCGACAAGGGGAGCCTGTTCCAGACCGTGACCGAGGACAAGGGCCCGTGGGAAGACCGCGTTGATCGGCTTTACCTGTCGATCTTGAGCCGGCCCGCCAAGCCGGCCGAGAAGAAGAAGTTTGCCGAGTTCCTCGGAGACGGGGACAAGCCCGCCGAGCGGCTCCGCGAGGCAATCTGGGTGCTGATGACGTGCAGTGAGTTCCGGTTCAATCACTAAGAGTCTATCCGAAAAGGGGTCAGGCATGCTCTGTAGAAAACCTCGCCCTCGTTACCGGGCTCTGGAGACAGCTGAAAAAGTCGGTACGGTGGGAGAAAACGGCCATTAAAGGCCAGATTCTCGGGGTGATTCCCGTTTTTTGCCAACTATCTGGCCGTTTTGATGGCCAAAGTGGGAGCCCGTAGGACTTTTTCAGCCGTCTCCAGAGCCCGGTAACGAGGAACCTCTGTCAAACCAGGGTTTTCTGCAAAGCAGGTCAGGCACCGTTGTGCGTAGCACCCTCCGGGCCGTTCCGGCAACGGTGCCTGACCCCTTTTCGGATAGACTCTAAGCCAATGGCCACCGACGCATAAGGAACGCAATCATGAAGAGCTTCTGCCCTCGCTCCGAGCATCTGTCGCGGCGTGCGCTCTTGAAGGGAGCCCTGGCCACGACCGCCGGCGGCGTGTTGATGAACTGGGGCGACCTGTTCGGCTCGGCTGCCCGCGCCGCGGAAGCCGCCAAGGATCAAAAAAGCTGCATCTTGCTGTGGATGAACGGCGGCGCCAGCCAGTTCGAAACCTTCGACATGAAGGTGGGCCGTCCCACCGGTGGACCGTTCCGACCTATTCAGACCAACGTCGCCGGTACGCAGATTTGCGAGCTGATGCCGAAGATGGCACAGCAGATGGACAAGGTCGCGGTGATCCGATCCATGCGCACCTCGCAGATCGACCATCCCGGCGGCATTCACCTGATGCACACCGGTTATGGGCCCTCGCCCAACATTCGCTATCCCGAGATCGGCGCCATCTGCGCCAAGTTCATCGGCGGCGAGAAGCCCGACCTGCCGAACTTCATCAAGATCTCGTCCAACGGCGACTCCGGAGCCGGCTTCCTTGGCCCCAACTACCAGCCGTTTGGGCTCGATCACGACGGGCGGCTGCCGCCGTTTTCCGTGTCGAGCCTGGATCCCAAGGCCGAGGAACGTCGCAATTCCCTCCGCCAGTTCGTCGAAGAGTCGTTCACGGCCGATCGCAAGGTCGAGGTGGCGCGGATGCACCAGGAAGCGTACGAGAGCGTGCGCCGCCTGCAGAAGACGCTCAAGGTCTTCGACATCGAGAAGGAATGGGAGAAGTACCGCGACCTCTATGGCGACAGCAAGGTCGGCAAGAGCTGCTTGCTCGCGCGCCGGCTGGTGGAATCCGGAGTGGCCTTCATCGAGGTCGGGCAGTCCGGCTACGACACGCACGCCGATAACTTCGCCGGCCACAAGGGCCTGGTCCCGCCGATGGAGCACGCCTGGGCTGGGCTGCTCTCCGATCTCCACGACCGGGGTATGTTGAAGAACACACTGGTCGTCTGGATGGGTGAAATCGGCCGAACGCCGACGATCAACAATCGTTCCGGCCGGGACCACTACGTCCGTTCCTGGTCCACGGTGCTGGCCGGTGCTCGCATCAAACCGGGTGTCGTTTACGGTGAGACCGATCTTGACGGCAAGGACGTCAAGGACAAGCCGGTCACCGAGGGCGATTTCTTCGCGACCATCTACAAGTCCCTGGGCATGAACCCCAACAAGGAAAACTATCAGGGCGTGCGGCCGATCCCGCTGGCGCCATTCGGTTCCAAGGTCGTCGACGAGTTGCTGGCGTGATGCGGACCGGCGACCCTTTCCACATGCAGTTGAACGATTCTCGACGAGGTGTGCGATGGCTGAGCTGAATCCAAAGAAGTCCACCCTTCACTGCGAACTGGTGTTCGAAGGCGCCTGGCCCACCTCGGTGGCGTTCCTTGGTTCCGGCCGCAAGCTCGCCGCAGGCAACCGCGATGGCGTCTTGCTCGTTTGGGACTTGCCGGCGGAGCCGAGCAAGGACGCGATCCTGCCCGTGCGCAAGCTGGAGGGCCACACCAACGCGATCAATCGCCTGGTCGCCACTGACGACGGCAAACTGCTGATCTCCGCCAGCCACGACAAGACCGTTCGTGTCTGGGACCCCAACGTCGAGTCCGCCGGTTCCGCGGAGCTCATCATCGACGCCGAGCAGCGCGAGCGCGAGGCGAAGAAGAACCCCAAGGGCGATGCCCTGTCCAAGCCGGGCGTCAAGGTCGCCACGCAGACGGCCCAGCACGTGTTCACCGGCCACCGCGACTGGGTTCAAGCCCTGGGCCTGAGCCGAGACCAGAAGCGGCTGATCTCCGGGGATGACAGCGGTCTGGTCCAGATATGGGACCTGGCTTCCCGCAAGGAAGTGGCCAAGTGGACCGGCAACCCTGGAAACTGGATCACCTCTGCCTGCCTGAGCCCCGACGGTCAGACCGCGTTTGTCGCCGAGTTCTGCGCCCCGCGCGGCAGCTTTGATCGTCCGCCCGCCCAGGTCCGGCTCTTCGACGTAACCACCGGCAAGGAAACGCTCGACTTCCTCAAGGTCCTGTATCCGAACATCAAGGTCCGCGACAATTCTTATGGCTACGCCACCACCTGGGGCCAGTTCGTGGCCCAGGGACTGGTTGCCGCCGAGTTCTCCCCTGATGGCAAGCTGCTGGCGCTGGCCCAGGGCGGCGAGACGGGCACCGGCAAGGTCCATCTGATGGACGTGGCCACCGGCAAGCTGGTCCGTGGCATCTCAGGCCACCAGTCCGGTGCTTGCGACGCCACGTTCTCCGCCGACGGCCAGTATGTGCTCTCCGTCGGCCGCGATACGCTGCTTCGCATCTGCCAGGTGGCGGACGGCAAGGAAGTGGCCCAGCTCGGCAAATCGCGCGGCGGCCAGTTCAAGGACTGGCTCCATGCCGTGGCCCTGTCACCCGATCAACAATGGCTCGCCGCCGCCGACATCTCGGGCCGCGTGCTTGTGTGGAAGATGGGCTAACTACCCAGGATCCATCCAAGAATTAGTTCGCAGACTTCGTAAAACGGATTTTCAATCCGTCCTACCAAACACGGACGGATTGAAAATCCGTCCTACGAACTTATTCTTGGATGAGTTCTGACGGCTACGCGGCCAGTGCGATTCACCTGAGGGGAAATCGAGTGCCCGCGCGGAACCGCCTATCTCGCCATGCAGGCTATTTGAACTCACCTGCATCGAACTTTCTCCAGAACTGGTCGGCGGTGTAACGGTCGTTAGGGCCAGTTCCCAGAGCGATCAGTTTCAGGCTCTTCATGGTGCGGACATATTCCATCCCTCGCGTGATGAACTTGGGGGTCAGGTACAGTTCGGTCAGGTTCATCGCCTGTAGCGGCGACAGGTCGTGTACCAGGTTGCATCCAGTCATGTCCAGAGTGGTGAGCTTCATGCCCGCAAGCGGCGCCAGGTCGCGGATTTGACGATCGTTTGCCAGCTCGAGAATCGTCAACGGCATTCCTTTCAACGGCGCAAGGTCCGAGATCTGCGCGCAATTCGAGATACGCAAGTGGGTGAGCGGCATCCCTTGCAAAGGCGTCAGGTCCTTGATGCGGCCGTTAAAAGAAAGAGACAAAAATGTGAGCTTCAGGCCGCGCAACACCGAGAGCTCAGAGATATGCCCGCACACCGAAAGGTCCAACGACGTCAGAAACGGCAAAGTGTGCAAGACCGAAAGGTCCTTGACCTGGCTGCAGCTAGACATGAGCAATGTGGCAAGCGGCATTCCTTTCAACGGCGTCAGGTCCTTGATCAGAACGCAATTCCAGAGGCTGAGCGTCGTGAGCTTCATGCCTTGCAGCGGCGACAAGTCGGCGACCTGATCGCAATTGGCAAGATTCAAATACGTGAGCGGCATATTCTGCAAGGGGGCCAGGTCCTTGACCTGGCGGCATCCCTGGAGGCTCAGCCCGGTCAGCCTCAAGCCTTGCAGCGGCGTGAGGTCCCGGATCAGGGCGCAACCATCCAGGTGCAGCCAGGTCAGCGGCAAGTTCTGCAATGGTCCCAGGTCCTTGAGCCGGTGGCAGCCATTCAGGTTCAGTCGCACCAGCGGAATCGCGCGAAGCGGAGTCAAGTCCTCCGCTTTATCGCGGAGAGCGAGTGGAACGGTGAATGTGCACAGACCGTTCTTGTCCATGTCCAGGCTGGCCCCGGAGCCGGGCCAATGGGCGTCGATCTGCTTTCGATATAACGCCAGCAAGTTCTCGCGCGATTGGAACATGCTTGCAGCCAGCGCCACCTCGTTTTGGCGTCGAAACACTTCGGCCATGGCGGCGACGTTGGCCGCGTCGCCCGGCTTTCCCTTGCGGCACAACTCAACAAGTTCAGCGGCCTCTGCGTCCGCCGGCTTGAGCTTGAGGTAGTGCTCCAGTTCCTGCCGCGCCGCGTCATGGTCGCCGCGAACAATCAGGAGTTGGCCTTTCAGCAGCCGGGCGTCGGCGCGCTCCGGGTCATATTCGACGGCCGTGCTGACCTGCACCAGTGCGGTGTCGAACTTCTTGCGTTCCACGGCAAAATGGGCCGCTTCGATGAAGGCAGGGACCGCGAGTTCCCGGCGTATCTTCTGCTCGCGGTGGCTGACCCAGGCGCCGCGCGCCCACAGGGCGCTCAGCAGCACGACCGCGATGGCCGTAACCATCGTGACGGCTCGATTCCGCTTGACCAGCTTCCACGTCAGCTCGCGCAGCGAATAGCGCTTGGCGCTGACCGAACGCCCTTCCTGAAAGCGCTCGATGTCGTGGCGCAGCGCCTCGACGCTCGGGTAGCGATCCCGCGGTTTCAGCGCAAGGGCCTTCATGGCGACCGCCGACAGCTCCTTGGGGATGTTCCCTTCGCGGGCGCGTGCCGGGGTGCGCTTTTCCGGAGGCAGGACCTCACCGGCGACCACGCGCATCATGACTTCGAGGAAGCTGCCTTCCTTGCGGACCGGCGGAAGCAGCGTGAGCATTTCGTACAGGATAGCGCCAAGGGAGTACAAGTCGCTGCGCTGATCGATGGCGTCGATGTGCCCGGCGGCTTGCTCGGGCGCCATGTAGCACGGCGTGCCGAGGATGGCGCCTTCCTGGGTGAGGTCGGCCTCGGGTTCGCGGCTCGTTTCCACTTTCTTGGTGCGCCCCGAATTGGACGTGCTCTCGGTTGCCGGCACATCCTGGGTGCCCGGTCCGCCAGCGTTGAGCACCCGGGCCAGTCCCCAGTCCATGACGTAGACTTCGCCGAAGTCGCCGAGCATGATATTGCCTGGCTTCAAGTCGCGATGGACGACGCCGCGCGAGTGTGCATAGGCCACTGCATTGCAGATGTTGACGAAGATGTTCAAGAGCCGGGCCAGCGTGGTTTCCTTCTCCGCCGTCTTTGGGGTCTTGCGCAGCTCATCCAGCACTTGCGCCAGGCTGCGGCCGCGGACCATCTTCATCGAGAAGAACAGCCGCTTCTGAGCGTCGATGCCGAGCTCGTGAATCGGCACAATGTTGGGGTGCTCGAGCTGGCCCGTGATCTGCGCCTCCTCGATGAAGCGGAGCTTCTTGCGAGCGTCGGACTGGTCGAGCAAGTACTTGATGGCCACTTCCCGCCGAATGTCGCAATCCACGGCCCGCAGGATCGCGCCCATGCCGCCGCGTGCGATTTCCTGCGCGGCGATGTAGCGCTCGCCCGTCTTGCCGCGCCGCTCGAGCAGTTCTCGAATTGACGTCGTCGGCACCGTCACACCGGTGCCTTCGCGCTTCAAGTTGACGTCGGCATCGACGCCCAGCTGAAGAAGGCTGCTCGACGTCCCGTCGATGGCTCCTTCCGCAATGTTCTGAGTTACGCTTGGCTGTGGTACGACCAGCGGATGCTTGCACGTCGGACAGCGCGACGCCCGACCGGCAAACTCCGGTTTGACTCTCAGCTTCATACCGCAGTGAACGCAGGAAAAGGCGATCATGATACCCTCGGGCAGGCAGGCGGGCGGGCGGAGAATCGCAATCGCAACGGAGAGCAGCTAGTATGTAGTGTAACACTGCAATGGGGGCAACATAGTGACGAACTCGATAGGCTTGGCCAACAGACCGGGGCTCTCCGTGTCGCGCCATGTGTTCAATTCAGACCGAGGGTGTGCAATGAAGCTGGTCCTGGCGACATTCGGTTTGGCTGCCATCGCCTTCGCCGCCACATTCGCGGTGACGAAGTTGATCAGCACACGCGGAAACGGACCGCCCGGCATGGTCTGGGTGCCCGGTGGCGAGTTCACCATGGGCACCGACTCCGAGTTGGGCTGGCCGGATGAGAAGCCGGCCCATCGGGTGCGCGTCGATGGCTTCTGGATGGACGAGACCGAAGTCACCAATCAGCAATTCAAGGCGTTTGTCGATGCGACGGGCTATGCCACCACCGCGGAGAAAGCGCCGGTGCTGGAAGACATCATGCGCCAGGTGCCGCCGGGAACCGAGCCGCCGCCGAAAGAGATGCTCGTCCCTGGTTCGATGGTGTTCCTGCCAACTGCCGGTCCGGTGGATACGCGCAACTTTGCCCAGTGGTGGCACTGGACGCCGGGTGCCAGCTGGCGCTGTCCGGAGGGGCCGGGGAGCAGCATCAACGGCAAACTCGATCACCCCGTGGTCCACGTCAGCTGGGACGACGCGGTCGCGTACGCTCAATGGGCCGGCAAGCGCCTGCCGAGTGAAGCAGAGTGGGAATTCGCCGCACGCGGCGGTCTTGACGGCAAGCCCTATGTCTGGGGGGACGATAAGCCCGGTGCCAGCGGAAAATGGCAATGCAACATCTGGCAGGGTGAATTTCCATGGAACAACACCGCAGCCGACGGCCACGTGCACACGGCGCCGGTGAAATCTTATCCACCCAACGGCTTCGGGCTGTATGACACGGCCGGCAACGTCTGGGAATGGTGCGCCGACTGGTATCAGCGCGATCTGTATCCGCAACGTGCCGGCAAGGGAGTCATCGTCAACCCGACCGTGCCGGAACGAAGCGTTGATCCCAGCCGCCCATTCATGCCGTTGCGCGTGCAGCGCGGCGGTTCTTTCCTCTGCAACGACAGCTACTGCTCACGCTACCGCCCCAGTGCGAGACACGGTTGCAGCCCGGACACCGGGATGGCCCACGTGGGGTTCCGATGTGTGACGACTTCCTCCGTTAAGTAAGGACGATCAGGTTACGTCGGGAGGTTTGGACCGCCCGCGGCGCCAGCGATTCAGGATTAGTGCCAGGCTGGAGGCGCCCAATAGCGACACCGAAATCGTTCCCATCAAGATAAAGCTGCCTTGCAACCCCGCTCGCGTTCTTGCCATGTCGTTGTCCAGCGGCCGAATGATCTCCATCACCCCGCGGACCTCGCCCACTTTCCAGTCCTTCTTGAGACTGTCGGCGTGCGAGTTGTGGCAGTTGACGCACGACTGCTTCATGCGTCGAGCCGTGGCGTAGCGCAAGACGGCTCGGCCCTGGTAGTCCTCGAAGCTAAAGACCGGCGTCTCGGGGTCTCGGCGCAGCTTCTCCAGCGCGTCTTGCTCGAATTTGTCCTTGGCCCCGCCCTGGCCGGTTTCCTTGCGCCGTCGGAATGGCGAATCGCTGTAGAGGCGCACCTGCATGCCGGTCTTGCCCTTCTCGCTGATGTGGTTGCCGAGATCGATCGTCAGCGTCGCAGGCAACGGGATCGCGCCCTTCTTGGTGGCGTACTCGTGCGTCACCTCAATCCCTTCCGACTTCACGCGATCCACGACGGCGGAGCTGTAGAAGGTATTCAACTCTTCCAGCATCTCCGACTGCTGTGCGGCACTTTCCAGTGCGGTCGAACGCACCATCTTGCCGGACAGGGCCGACAAGTGCCACAAGCCGAAGAAAGAGCCGAGGAACACGGCCGCCACCAGGCTCGCCGGCACCGGATTGCGCTGGCACCAGCGCCAGCTGCGTTCCACCACGCCAATGGGACGTGCCTTGATTGGTTCGTTGGCGAGGTAGCGGTGCAGATCGGCTGCCAGGTCTCCCGCGGTCGGGTAACGCCGAGCCGGGTCTTTTTGCAGGCATTTCAGGCAGATTGTTTCCAGGTCGCGCGGGACCCGAGGGCGAAGGCGCGAGGGCGGCACCGGCTCCTCGGTCAGTACCAGGAACAAGGTGTCCATCGTCGTCTCGCCGCGAAATGGCGGGCCGCCGGTGAGCATCTCGTAAAGGATTGCGCCCAGGGCATAGATGTCGGCCGGTGGTCCAATGTCCTTTTTCCCCGCGGCCTGTTCCGGGGCGATATAGCTCGGCGTGCCGACGATTGCACCGGTCCGCGT
>JAIEMG010000249.1 GCA_019752375.1 Gemmataceae bacterium
AGCTGCGCCCGCTTCCATAAATTCCGCAAAAAAGCGATGCTTTCCGGCATCTGCCCGCAGAGAATGGACAGCTACGTCGCTGAACCGCTTGCAACGCTGGGGCCTGCTGACCGGCTCCCTGACCGTGCTTCTCGTCTCGACCCTGTACGCGGCCGATCGATTCCGCGAGCGGACCTGGAACGTCGAGGAATATCGCAAGAAGTTTCCCTACGTCTCGCTGGCTGGCCGGCTGGAGTACGAGGCCAGTGGCTACGGTGAGGCCAGCGAACTGACCGACGCGACCCGCGCCAGGCTGGAAGGCGTCGAAAAGCTCGTGGCCCAGGAGGCGGCGTGGCACCCGCGCGGCAAGTCGCTCAAGATCCTGCATTCCGACGAGGTGAATGCCTTCGTCAACCGCCTTGGCAATGGCTACGTCCGGACCCGGATAGGAGATCCCACGCCGTTCCACTGGGATCGCGACGAAGCACCGGTGATCGACCTGGAGAAAACGCACGCCAACGAAGTGGACGCGTTCATCAAGCGGCCGGGAAACGGCAAACTTCGCGCCGAGGACCCAAGCGACCTGGAACCCGAATACACTCCGCTGCCGGTTCAGCATCAGGTCAAGGACGCGCCGGTGTGGCCATCGCCCGACATGCTGATGCAGTTCCACAACCGCGGCACCGTCAATTTCGCGAACGTCGCGGGCTTCGGCCACGTCAAGGATCGCGAACACGTGTCCGGCTTCCAGTCGCACCAGTTCCGCCACATGCCCCAGGTTGACGCCGGCAAGAAGGACGATCAGGCGAAGGATCGCTGGGTGATCCGTCGCCTGGAGCTCGTCAGCCTGTTGATGCACGAGAAGCCCGTCGTCTACATCTCCGAGCACCTGCCGCGCATGGGCGAGATGGACCGCGTGCCAACCCGCGTGCTGACGCCGTTTGAGGAAAGCGCCTTGAAGACGATCACCAAGGGCGAAGACCTGGTGGCGGAAGCTTCCTTGACGCGCGTGCGGATGATGGGCAGTATTCGGGCCGCGACGCAGTGCCTGGAATGCCACTCCGTCAAGCGCGGCGACCTGCTCGGCACGTTCTCCTACGAATTGCAGCGCGTGCCGCCACAGGCGAAGAAGTAGCAGGGCAAACCATGCGAGAGCCAGCACGGACCCTGAGAGCGTCCTGCCGGCGCTCGTTGTTTGCCTACTCGAAAGCAAATGCAGCGGGACTGATGTGGAAAAAGCTCGCCAGGGCGCCGATATGCCGGCGGCTGAGCCCACGCTTTCCGGAAAGCACTTCCGAGATGGTCGATTCCGCGATGCCTGTCGTCGTCGCGACTTGTGTCTGCGTGACCTGTTTTGCCTCGATCAAGTGGGCGAGCAAGTCCGCGTCGCTCACGGGAGCCATCGGATGTTCTTCCGCTTCGTAACGTTGGACCAGATCGCCAAGCACCTCAAGATAGTCCTCTTCCGCGGGGTCCAGGGAATCGCGGTCGATCAGTGAATGAATCGTCTCGACGGCACTGTCCAGTTCCTTGTCCGAACGGATTGGCCGAAGCGGGAACCGGCGGATGAGCGCCAGGTACTTGCTTTGGCCGCGATCCGTGCGCGTCGTCTTGGAAGCCATGCGTTTTCAAGCCTCTTTTCAGTCGCCACGGTTGTATTCCGCGTGCGTGAGGACATGCCGGACATAAACCCTGGCGCGATTGAAGTGAACATGGGCAATCAGGCGGTACTTGTTCCCCCCGAGATTGAACACAACGAGCTTGCCGACCTGATCGGCACTTGCGTAGGTCGCCCGCACGTCTGCAAAGCTCCGCCACTCCGAGTGTTCAACGACACGATGCCAAGCGCGCAGCGCCACCTCGGCCGCTGGATGCCGCGCCCAGAAGAGTCGGAGCGCGCGTTCGGAAATCACGTGCATGCACGGTTCCCATGCTCGAAGGGGACTTTCGGAGGACGGGAAGCACTGTCTTTGCCAATTGTCTTCGCAATTTGCGAAGAAGTCAAGCAGCGAATCGCGCCAACCCGTGGTTGCATCTTTCCTCTGCTCTCGCTATAAGCTCGACCGCTTGCATCGAGATTCTGCGGTTACGGAGGGGGAAAACCGCATGAGCGTCCTACATCCCATGCTGCTGGGACTGGCCACCTTGTTGGGTGCGGACAGCGCCGACCATCCGCCCGCCCCGTCGCGCGACATTGCCCGTCTTCGCGAGATGCTCCAGAACCGCCATCAGTCGCGCGGCCAGAGCCAGGCGGCCCTTCTGCTCGTTCAAAAACACCGCGTCGAGGCGGAAGACATCATCCGCCAGGGATTGCGGCAGACCGACTCGCCCGAAGTCTTTCTGGCCCTGGCCTCGGCCCTGCGGTTGTGCCGCGATGGCCGTTTCATCGACGAACTGCTTTCTGCAGTGGCCACCGGCCGGCCCTCGATCCGCGATGCCGCCGTCGATACGCTGGCGCTGCTTGCCGACGGCGCCGTGCTGCGGCGGCTCCAGGCCATGGCCGAGGATCCGCGAACCGAGTTGCCCGCGCGTCAGGCCGCTCTCTGGGCGTTGGGCCGCAGCGGGCGCCAGGAAGCCGCAGCCGCGCTCATCGAACAACTCGGCAGCAAAGACGAGGCGATCCGCCAGACCGCGAGCGAAGCCTTGGCCGCCCTGAGTGGACAGGGCTATGGAACCGATCGCAACGCCTGGCAGAGCTGGTGGCGCACCCATCGCGACCTGCCCAGCGAACGCTGGCTCGAAGAGCGTTTGACTTACCAAACCACGCGGGCCAACCGCCTGGAAGGAGACCTGGATCGCGCCAAATCGCAGCTGGTTCAGCTGCACCAGCAGTTCTATGCCCGGCTCCCCGTCGCGGACCGGCTGGGGCACGTCCAGTCGCTGGCGGAACACGAGGACCCGGCCATCCGCGTGCTGGCAGTCAACTGGAGTGCGGAACTCCTGCCGTTGACGGACAGTGTCGGCTGCCGGGCGCTTGCCGATCTGCTGCTGCGCCTGAGCCACGACGGCAATTTGCAGGTGCAACGGCCGTCCATCCTGGCGCTCGGGCGCGTGTCCGATCCACGAGCCCTCGACCGGCTCAAACGGCTGCTTCGTAGCGGTTCGTCGACCGCGCGCGCGGCGGCCTGTCATGGACTGGCTCAGTATGCCCAGCAGCGCGTGCCCCGGCCGTTTCCCGAAACCGAACCCGGTCCGCGCAACCTGGAAGTCGTGCATCAGGTCGTGCCCTTGCTGCAAAAGGCGCTCGAAGACCCCGCCTTGGAAGTCGTCGTCGCCGCGGCCGAGGACCTGGGCAGCCTGGGTGTGCCGGAAGCCGGCCCGGTGCTGACCGCACTGCTGCGGCATCCATCGGAGCCGGTGCGACTGACAGCGGCACAGGCCCTGGAACGCGTGGCCGATCCAAAGACGTTGGACGCCCTTCTTGCAGCCCTGGAAGACCCCGCGGTCGCCGTGCGTTTCGGCGTCGTGGGCGCCCTGGGCAAGGTGGCCGTCGAAGGACAGCCGTTCGGCGAATTGCAGAAAGCAGCACTGATTGCACGACTGGAGGAACTGCTGCTGCGCGACGCCGATGCCGGGGTCCGCAGCCGTGCCGCCACGGTGCTGGGGCAGAGCGGACCGCCGTCCGAACTCTCGTTCCTGTGGCGGCGCGTGTTGTCGCGCGAAGACTCCCGGGTACAGGAAAAGGCCTGGGCCGCGATGCTCGAGATCCTCGTCCGCTCGGCCAATCTGGACCTGCTGCGTCACTGGGACCGCACCTTGGCGGAAGCAAACCAGGGAGCACGCCGATTGCAAATGCTCGGCGAGGTCTGCGATCGCTGGAAGAAGATGGAGAGTACCCGGGGCTTGACGGTCCCGGCGACCGAAATGCTCATTCCGGCTCAGCTGGACCAGGGCAAGTGGGCTGCCTCATTCCCGCTGGTCCGAGAACTGCTGGCTCGCACCAGCACCGATGTGGAACGAGACCGGCGGCTGGGCTGGCTGTTGACCATCGGCGAGCGCGCCCTGGCGGACGGCAATCGCACCGAGGCACTGCGCGCCGTGCGCGAGGCCCAGCCGCTCTTGAGCCGCGGCGGCACATTGTCAGCCGACTTCGAAAGGCTGGAAAAGAAGTCGCGGCCCTGACCGAGGACGGAATGACGAATGCCGAAGCTCGAATGACGAATCAATGGCCAAGGCCGAATGAGCAAACGCGGTCCGTTCGGCATTGGGTATTCGCTCATTTGACATTGATTCGTCATTCGGGCTTCGGCATTCGTCATTATCCTCGCGGGCTTTTTGGTTTTTCGAGTGGCACACGGGGCACTGCGTCGGTACATCATTCCCTGTATGAGCGACACTCTCTATTACGTTGGCCTGGACGTCGGCGGCACCACGATGAAAGCCGGCGTGGTCGATGACACCGGCAAACCCAGCAGCTCTGTCAGCCTGCCGACGGAGCCGCATCGCGGTCAGGAATTCGGCCTCGAGCGTATGTGCGAGACCATTCGCAAGGCCGTGGCAACCAATGGCCTGCGCATGGAGCAGATCGCCGCCATCGGCGTGGCGACGCCGGGCACGATGGACATTCCCGGCGGCCTCATCCTCGATCCACCCAACCTGAAGCCGTGGCGCAACGTGCCGGTCCGGCAGCACGTCCAGGACGCATTCGAGATTCCGACAGCGTTCCAGAACGATGCCAATGCCGCGGCCTACGGCGAATACTGGTCCGGCGCGGGCAAGGGCGTCCACAGCATGGTGCTGTTCACGCTGGGCACCGGCGTCGGCGGCGGCATCGTCGTCGGCGACCACGTCGTGGAAGGCGAGCATAGCCATGGCGCCGAACTGGGGCACATGAAGATCGAAATGACGGCGCCGCGCCTGTGCGGCTGCGGTCGCTACGGCTGCCTCGAAGCCTACGCCAGCGCCACCTCGGTCGTCGCGCGGGCTCGGGAAGCGCTTGCGAGCTATGCCGCCCAGTCGGCGCTGGGCGCGCTGGCCGAGAAGGGCGACGCCTTGACGGCACGGGCGATTTTCGACGTGGCGGCAGCCGGCGACGCCCTGGCGGACCGCATCGTCGAGGAGACCGCCTATTACCTGGCCATCGGCACGACGAACATGCTGCACATCATCGACCCGAACATGGTCGTCTTTGGCGGCGGCATGATCGCGGCGGGGGAACCGTTCCTGGAGCGAATTCGCCGACACGTGCGCCGGCTGGCGTTCCCGGTGCCGGCGGAGAAGGCGAAGATTCGGTATGCGCAGCTAGGGAGCGACGCGGGATTCATCGGGGCAGCCGCCTGTGCACGTCAGTTGCACAAGCGAAAGAGCAGTTAATCCTCATTGTCCTCGGCGATCGCTTGCTGCCTGCGCCGCGCCAGGGCTTGGGCAGCCGGCTGAAGCATCCACTCGAAAACAGCGTCGAACACGTCCTCCACTTCCTGTTGAGCCGAAAACGAGCGCAATTTGATCCGGTTGCCGCACTGG
This sequence comes from Gemmataceae bacterium, assembly GCA_019752375.1. Taxonomy (GTDB): domain Bacteria; phylum Planctomycetota; class Planctomycetia; order Gemmatales; family Gemmataceae; genus JAIEMG01. The sequence continues at coordinate 5,443 of JAIEMG010000249.1, forward strand.
GGACATGTCGCGTAGAAATCGAAGGGAGAAAGCACGATCTTCCGACCGCAGTGCTCGACTTCGCGCTCGCGCGGAAATGCACGGATCGCCTCAACAAGTCGCGCACGAGCGTCCATTTAACTCTTCAGCGCCTGCCGCATGTGCTTCTTGTACACTTCCACGCCCGGCTGACCGTACGGATTGATCCCCATCAAGCGGCCTTCGATCACGGTGGCCAGCATCAGCATCTGCATCAGCTGGCCCATCGTGTGCTCGTTGAGAACAGGGATGGCGATCTCCGCCACGGGGCGCGCCGTTTCGGTGTAGGCCTGCGTCGTGCCGCGCAGCGATGCGGACATGATGTCCGGGAAGCTCTTCCGGTTCAGGGCGTTCAGTTCGTCCTGATTGTGGTCCTGCATGCCCATCATGATGGGGGGCGTGCGCGGCGTCTTGAGCGTCACGTTGTTGACCACGCGGTCGCGCAAGCCTTCCTGGAGTTGCTGGCCGCGGGTGTGCAGGTCGCGCGTCTGCACCATCGTCAACGGCGTGGGACCGCGGCCGTGCTTGCCCAGGCTTTCCGACAGGACATGGTCGTACCAGTGGCCCAGCGATTCCAGCTTCTTCGACCACATCGCCATGACGCGGACCGGCTTGCCTGCTTCTTCGGCCATGAGGTAGTTGACCAGCGCGTACTGCAGGACGGGATTGCGCTCGAACGGTTCTTCGAGAAAGCGACGCGTCATCGCCGCGGCGCCGAGCAAGAAGGCACGGACGTCCAGCCCCATGATCGCCGCCGGCAGCAAACCCACCGCCGTGAAGGTCGAGTAGCGGCTGCCGATGTTGTCCGGGATGGTCAGGACGTCTTCTTCGGTGTAGCCATAAGACTTCGACAGATCGAAGAGCTTGCCGCTGCTCCCCGTGATCGGCACGATCACGTCCTTGAGCATGTCCGAGCTCGGCCCATAGTACTTCGTCAACTCGTTGCGCATGATGCGATGCGCCGCGAGCGTCTCGAGCGTACTGCCCGACCGGCTGATGACGATCATACCCCAGCGTTCTTCGCGAATATCGGGATCGACGCAGGCGTTTTCCAGCAGCTCCAGCAGGTCCTGAATCGTGTCGTTGTCGGCGTTGTTGCCCTCGAAGTAGATGCGCGGCACGCCGAGGCGCGACTTGGCCGGCAGCTCGTTGTGAAACGTGTGGCCCAGCGCCTCGAAGAGGGCGCGTGCCGGCAGGCTGGAGCCGCCGATGCCGAGGATGATGACGCGGTCGACCAGGTCGCGCAGCCGGCCGGCCTTGTTGATGATCTTGCCCAGGTCGCTGGCGTCGCCCTTGCGGCGGTGCTGGTCGAGCAGGCGCTGCGGCAAATCGATGAACCCGGGCTCGAGCGGCTTCATCTCCGGGGGCGCCACCTGCATTTCGCGCTCGGCTGCCACCTGGCTGCGGATCTGCATCACGTGCTGGCTGAGCGCCTTGATGCGGGCCGGCGGCAACAGGTGCTTGGCACGCATTTCGGCGAGCGGCGTCCATTCCTCGATGGCCGGGTTGAGCAAGGATTGGTACTGATACGTAATGGCTTCATCTGGAAGTTGCATGACGTTTTCGACTTTGCCTTCGAGGATGTCTGGGTCCAGAGACTTGAATTACTGTACGCGGCAACCGCGGCCGGGTAAACTCCTGCCATGAACATTCACGACCTGATTCGCGATCTTCGCGAACCCGCGACGACCAAGATCGTTCTCCTGGTGGCCGACGGCCTGGGCGGTCTGCCGCTCGAGCCGGGCGGGAAGACCGAGCTGGAATCGGCTCGAACACCCCACCTGGACGCCTGCGTGCGCGACGGCGTCTGCGGCTTGAGTGTGCCGGTCCTGCCGGGCATCACGCCGGGCAGCGGCCCGGGCCACCTGGGTTTGTTCGGGTACGATCCCCTTCAGTATCGCATTGGCCGCGGCATTTTGGAAGCGCTGGGAATCCATTTCGAGGTGGGCCCGCGCGACGTGGCGACGCGCGGCAACTTCTGCACCGTGGACGGCGCCGGCGTCATCACCGATCGCCGCGCTGGCCGCCCGACGACCGAACGCTGCGTCGCCATGTGCCAGAAGCTTCAGAAAATCCGCATCGAGGGCGTCGAAGTGTTCGTGGAGCCGGTGCGCGAGCATCGCTTCGTCGTCGTCTTCCGCGGCGACGGCCTGGGCGATGCGGTCAATGACACCGATCCACAGCTGACCGGCCACAAACCGCTGCCGGCGAAGGGCGCTGACGCAGCCTCCGAGAAGACCGCCCGGGCGGTCAACGACTTCGTGATGCAAGCCGCGAAAATCCTGAAGGATGATGCCCCGACCAACATGGTGACGCTGCGCGGCTTCGCGCGCTATCCCAAGATCGGCACCATGCAGGAAGTCTACGGCCTCAAGCCGGTGGCCATCGCGGTCTATCCCATGTACAAGGGCCTGGCCCAGCTGGTGGGCATGAAGGTGGTCGAAGCCGGCAGCTCGCTGGACGACCAGGTCAAGACGATGGAGAAGCTCTGGAACGACTACGATTTCTTCTTCCTGCACTACAAGTACACCGACAGCACCGGCGAGGACGGCAACTTTGCCGCCAAGGTGGAGATGATCGAGCGCTTCGACAGCGTCATTCCCAAGGTGCGCGCCTTGAAGCCGGACGTCCTGATTGTCACGGGCGACCACAGTACGCCGAGCAAGATGAAGAGCCACAGCTGCCACCCGGTGCCGACCGTGCTGGTCGCCAAGACCTGCCGGACCGATCCGGTGACGGAGTTCGGCGAATCGCAGTGCCTGCGCGGCGGGCTGGGCCAGTTCCAGGCCATGTACCTGCTGCCGATGGCCCTGGCGCACGCGGGCCGGCTGGGAAAATTCGGCGCGTAGCCGCTGGCGAACCGGGAGCGTCAGCGCCCGGAGTACTTCTATAACCGGAAACATATTCGGTCGATTGAAAACTCCGATCGCTCACGCCCCCGGCTCGCCAGATCCTGAAAATCTCGTTCAATTCAACTCCGCTTCATGTCACGTTTCCTGGAAGTTTTGCGCTCCGGCCGCGTCCTCCTCATGGATGGGGCCATGGGCACAGAGTTGCAACGCGCCGGCATCCAGCCCGGCGAATGTTACGAGCAATGGAACCTGACGCATCCGGAGCAAGTCCGCGGCATTCATCAGGCGTATGCCGACGCCGGTGCCGACGTTCTGCTGGCAAACACCTTTCAGGCGAACCCGCTCGCCCTCCGCCGGTTTCGTCTTGGCAATCAGATCGAAGCGATTCATGAAGCGGGTATCCGACTCGCATCGGAAGCGGCAAAACGAAAGCGGTTTGTCGTCGCCTCGATCGGACCAATCGGTCCGCCGGAGACGGCCTGGCAGGAGCGCGAGACGATGCAAGAGGTCGTGCAATCGTTGCGCCGTACCGAAGGAGACCTGAGTGCGATCCTCCTGGAAACCTGGTCGCATCAGGATTTCCTGGCGGAGGCCGACGCGGCACTTTACCAGCTGGCACACACCAAGGACGAAATCCCCGTGTTGCTGTCGCTGTCGTTCATGCGCATGCCGGATGGATCCTACAACGACTTCAGGGGTCGAGCACTTCACGACTTCGTGCGCCGATCGGCGCAACGCCGCCCGGCCGCCCTCGGCGTCAACTGCGGCCGCGACATCGGCATGGATGACGCGATCGAAATCGTTCGCCGCTACCGACAATTCACGGACCTGCCGATTTTCGTCCGCCCCAATGCCGGCACGCCGCGACGCGAAGGCGATGCCTGGGTCTATCCGCAGACGCCGGCCATGATGGCGGAGCGCTTGCCCGAGCTGCTCGAAGCGGGTGTGAGCATGGTGGGCGGCTGCTGCGGCACCACGCCCGCGCACATCGCCGCCTTCCGGCCGATCGTCGGTGCCTGGAACGCCCGCCAAACGCCTGCGTAGGACTGCGGCTACCTGGAATGGACCAGGAGATAGACGATGGAAGTCTGGGCGGCGACCAGCAATGGCAGGCCGATGATGACGGCCAACGTCCACAGGTTGAGTCCGCCGCGCAGCTTGGCGAGGATCAGGTCGTCGATGCGATCCTCCAGTTCCGACTGAACCTTGACGAGATCGACGCCGCCGGACTCTGCCCCTTCGGCGCGGAACCGCGCCAGCGTGTACTTCTGAACCGACCGCAGCAGAATGCCCTGGAACTTCCGCCGCCACCAGCCCGCGTCTTCCGCCGGTGCATTCAGCAGGTCATTGACTGTCTGCGTCAGCTTGCGCTCCGCCTGGGCCAGGGGAACTCGCTCGATGGTCTTTGCGATCGTACCACCGCGTTCGCCAACGTCCTGGTCCGCCGAGACGCCCAGCAATCGTGCAAAGACGACCTGCACCACCTTGCGGCCCAGTCCCAGCTTCCGCAGCGCGTGCATCAGCGCCATGAAGATCGCCCGCTTGGCGCCAAGGAAAACGCCCGCCGCAATCGCTTCAGTCAGCGCGATCCCGCCCGCCAGCAAGCTCCACCAGCCGATGTGCTCGTGCAACCAAACGCCCGAAGCGGCGGCAAGCACAAGGCCCGCCAACGTCAGGACCAGCAGCGTGCCGACGAAGGACCGCACCGCGACCCACACGAGGCCCGCGAGGCTCTTGCTGATGGAACGGAGATTAGCCATGGGGCGGCCTTCTTGGAGAAATACACCGACGCGGTTTGGCGAGCGTCGAGGCGTCAGCCCGACGTGGACAGCGTCCAAAACCCCGTCGTGAACTGCACAAAGACACGTCGGGCTTACGCCTCGACGCTCGCCAAAGGGACTTCCTGCCCAGTATCCACATTGGGCCGAGCCTGGCGGCAGGTAAGTCTTCTCCTGCCGATTGCCTTTGCGGTCGAGCGATCAAGTTCCCAAGCTCGGAGCGTGGCAACGAGAGTGTGCACGACGAAAGCGCCCGTGTCCCTACTTGTACGCCTCGAACTCCTTCCCCCCCAGCACCGCCGCCGCGATCTTCAGTTTCAAAATCTCATCCGTCCCTTCGTAAATCCGACACACGCGCGTGTCCTGCAAGTGCCGGCCCGGCCGGTACAGGGTGGACCAGCCGCGGCCGCCGAAGACCTGCACGGCGCGGTCCGCCGCGTCCCAGGATGCGTTCGACGCGAACAGCTTCGCCTGGGCCGCCAGCAACTCCGCCTTCGAGCGCAAGTCCGCATTCTTCGGGTCGGCGGTGCTGGCGTCCTTGGCTTCCGCGGCGCGCAGGATCAGGCTTTCCGAGGCGATGCGGTCCATCTCGATGGCGGCGATGTGCTCCTGCACCAGCTGGTGCTTCGCGATCGGCTTGCCGTGCTGCTGGCGCTCCTTGGCGTAGGTAATCGCTTCGGTCAGGCAATCTTCAATCACGCCCAGGCAGCCGGAGGCGACGCTGATGCGGCCGCTCACCAGGGTGCCCATCGCGATCTTGAAGCCGGCGCCTTCCTCTCCCAGGAGATTCGCTGCCGGGACCGCGCAATTGCTCATTTCGAACATGGCGGTGTTGGCCGTCGGCATCCCCATCTTGGCCGTCAGGTCTTCCGCGGAGAAGCCCTTCGTGTCGGTGTCCAGGATAAAAGCACTGATCCGGCCGCCGCGCACCAGCTTGCCCTCGGTGCCCTTCGACGATGCAAAGACCGGGTAGGCGAAGACCACGACCGTCGTGGCGATGCCGCCGTTGGAAATCAGGTATTTGACGCCGTTGAGGACGTAATGGTCGCCGCGCTGCTCGTAGGTTGTCTGCATCTCCAGCGGGTTGCTGCCCGCGTCGGGCTCGGTCAGGCCGAAGGCGCAAACCTTCTCGCCCCGGCAAGCAGCCGGCAGGTAACGCTTTTTCTGCTCCTCATTGCCCCAGGTGAGGATCGGGTATTCGCCGATGGACGTGTGGCCCGAAAAGAAGGTGCGGACGCCGGTGCCCTCGCGGCCGATGCGAGCCAGGGCACGCGCGTAGGTGACGGTGTCGGAACCGCGGCCGCCGTACTCTTCCGGGACGATCATGCCGAGGATATTGTGCTTCTTCGCCAGCGGCACGAGCTGATCGTTGAAGCGGTGCTCGACGTAACACAGCTCCTCGATGGGCCGGATCTCTTCGCAGAATGCCTCAACGTCGGCGAGCAAACGCTGTTGATCGTTCTTGGTCATGGGTCCGTTGTCCGTTGGGTGTCAAAGGTCCGAATCCATCCGCGCAAACGGGCGCTTCCATTCTCTCCGGACAGCGGACGATGGACAACTGGGATGCGGTGGGTATTGGAAGAGATTCTGAAAGGGGAACGCGAAATGCAGCACGCGACCGCTGGAACCCGCGTTACCGGGAGAGGACCAACTCCCTTGGTGGGCTTCCGCGAAGGAAGCATCGGACCGGCTCGGGCTCTTCTTGAGAGATGGAGTCGAGGATCTCGATCTCGCACGGAGCAAGCAGTTCGATTCCGAGCAAGCAGCCGGATTCGTCGTAATCCGCGAATGCGCGGCCGTCGGCGACCTCCCGCGTGTCGCGGACCACGCCGTGCCTGATTCGAAGGTAGGCGGCACGCACCTTTCCGGTGGCTTCATCCACCGAAATATCGAGTTTCGGCTGGAAGTTATTCATGCTCATTTCTTGATGCGGTCATTCAAAAGGGTAACGACCGGCCATCGTATCCACTCGCGAGTTCAACGTGGTAGTTGAATTGGCGACACCGGCGGCAGCCATAACGGATCACGGCTGCCACAGGTACATGAACGCCGCTCCCGATGGCCCGCTCAACCCCGGTACCTGGAGCTTCACGTTGATCTCGGTCGGAATCTTCGGCATCCCGGCATAGATGCTGCCGCGGTAGCCTTCGCAGCGGTTGTAGGCGATCACCTTGGCGTCCTTGAGACAGGCCAGGTGCATGGCGGCGTCGATGGCGTCGTCCAGGTGGCCGACCGCGTCGATCAGGCCCAGTTCCTTGGCTTCGAGGCCCGTGTAGACCCGGCCGTCGGCCAGGGTGCGTACGCGGTCTTCCGGCAAGTGCCGTCCTTCCACGACCACCTTCACGAACTGGCCGTAGAAGCTGTCCACCACGCCCTGGAGAATCAGCCGTTCTTCTTCGGTCATCGGCCGCCCAGGGTTGCCGATGTCCTTGTTCGGCCCCGATTTGATCGGGTTGCTGGCCACGCCGATCTTCTCGAACAGGCCGCTGGCGTTATAGAGACTCATGATGACGCCGATGCTGCCGGTCACCGTCGTCGGATGCGCCCAGACCTGGTCGCAGCCCATCGCCAGGTAGTACGCCCCGCTGGCGGCAATGTCCATCATGCAGGCGACCACGGGCTTGCCGGTCGACTGCCGAAAGGCGAGCAGGTCGTTGTACATGATGTCGCTGGCGGTCACCGCACCGCCGGGGCTGTTGATGCGCAGGACCACTGCCTTGACGCGATCGTCGTGCGCCGCCGCTTCGAGCTTCTCGCGGAACACCGAGACCGGGTTCTCGCCGCTGCTGAGCAGGCCGGGACTGCGGCCGTTCATCAGCATGCCGTCCACGTCGATGATGGCGACCTTCTTGTGGCAAAAGCAGCCCTTGGCTTCACAGACGATCGTCTCCTCGATGGGGCCGTCGCAGTGGCAGGGCCGGAGGAGCAGGCCGTTGAAGCAGCCGGTCAAGGAGAAGGCGGTCAGAAAGATGATCCAGCGCGGCATGGGCAGGCTCTCCTCCACCCGGAAAGGGGGGCGGACTATAGGTCCGGAGCAGGAGGGCGTCAAGGGCATGTGCGCGGCCGAGCGCCTGGATTCCGTACTCCGGCTGTTTCGCCTTTGGCGTCCAGTCCGCCAAAGCGCTGGTGGCGGGGTGGGGATCTTCGAGAACGGAACACCGAACTCGGCAATCGGCGGTGCGGAAGAAAAGAAAACGAACCGGCGTGTAAGGTCGGGGGATTGGGGAGGCAAGGATTCACCAGCGGAGATGATGCGACGAGGGAGGTCGCGTGAGCCGACCGCATTGGCTCCGCGGCCTGCGGTCCTGCCTCGCGCCGGGCCGTGGAAAAACCTTGGCCGCGCCAACGAATGCAGGGCGAGAGGGTTATATCGGCAGAGACGACACATCCGGTTGCCGGCTCGACCCGAAACGCCGGCGCCCATCCTCGGAGGTATGCCGTAATGGCAAGACGGCCCGGTTCTTCCGACACCAAGGCACCCTGGTTTCTGGATGCCGCGATGACCGATCACAAATCTACTCCGCCGCCGTTGCGCGTCGCGGAGCAAGCCGTCCGGGCGCCGCAGGCGAGGCCGGCCCCGGTCCTTGCGCGGCCGCCGGCCATCACACCGCCGCAGGCCACGAAACCGCTGGTGAACTGGCGCATTGTCGCTGCCGTCGGCGGCATCGCCTGGGTCTGGATGGTCGGCGTCATCATGATCGGCTGGTTGGCGAGCCGATCCACCGCGGTTGAGCCGGCGCAGGCGGCTGCGGCAACGGCCGCAGTCGCCGCCCCCGGGCCAGCGACGCCGGCTCCGCAACCAGGTCCCGTGGTCGTTCCGGTACTTCAGCCCTACGTCTTCGTGGGCCCGCCGCTGCCTCGTCCCGAAGACGAGGCGAAGGTCGAGGCACCCAAGCCGGAACCGGTCGTCCAGGCCCCGCCACCGCCACGGGTCAAGGAAGAACCGGCCGGCAAGTGCGGCACCAGCGTCGATTTCATGGAAGACCCCATCGAAGCCGGCCACAAGGCGATGCAGGATCACAAGATCATGTTCGTCCTGCACGTCTCGGGCGATTTCGAAGACCCGGGCTTCACCTGAAACAACGCTCAGGCGCTCCGTGTGAACGCCCTGGCGAAGGAAAAGGTCGGCGAGTTCTTCAACAAGAATTTCATCGCGACGTATCAGAAGGTTGGCACGTTCCGCCTCGTCAATGGTCAGAAGCAGGGCGGCAACGTCGCCAGTTATTTCTGCCTCGGCGACGGCACTGTCCTGCACTGCGTGGCTGGCCCGGTGGACGGCGACACGCTGCTCCGTGAGGCCAAGTGGGTGGTCGAGACGCGGAAGCTGGCGATGCTGGAAGCGACCAGCGCGACGGATGCGGCCAGGAAGTACAAGGAAACATTCCGCAAGGCCCATGCCGAGCGTCTCATGCAGGAGCACGGCGGCCAGGCCGTCGATCCCCGCCGCATTCCGGCAAACCAGACGGTCGAGAACTACGCGACGTACCTGCTGAATGGCGATCCGTTTGGCGGCCACCACCACAAGCGGGGCAACCTGAACAGCAATGCCGCCAAGGTCCACACCATCCTGGCCGCATACCCTCTGGTGCCGGTAAGCCAGGTCTACAAGGTCGTTTTCGAGAAGATCCTGAACGAGAAAATTTCGACGCAGCCGGTAGCCGAGATCGGTGCCAGCGGACGCAAGTAGTATTCATCCACACTCAGACGATCCGCGACCGCGAAGGCCTCACCGGAGGCCTCCGCGGTCGCTTCGTTTTGAATCGGTGCCTGTTGCATTGTTCGGATGCCGCCTATACCTTGAAGATGGAAACGTCGATATGTCACAGTCCCGCCTCCCGCCGCCCCGGCGAACATTGCATCCACGCGTTCGCGAGCGTCGGGGCGTAA
>JAIEMG010000161.1 GCA_019752375.1 Gemmataceae bacterium
CCATCTTCATGCTTCCCAGACTACCCAATTCCTCCTTCGACAGCTGCGCCAGTTTCCAGGGTTATTGAGAAGTTACACACGAAGGTCAGAAACCCTGATGAGGAAAGAAGCTTCGTCTTGAAGAAGGGATCGCCACCCGACAGCTCCCGCGCGGACTCCGTCCCCGTGGGGTGTCAGTGCGAGTTGCACCCCTTGGGGAAGTTCCCGTCGCCCGAGCCTCCCCAATTCCCGCAGGATGCGTGGATCTCGGGGCCAACGACCAAGTTTCACGGCGGAAACCAATTGCTTCATCAGGCCTTCCCTGGCGCAACGCTCTCTCAGGGCCGATTCTTGGCCGAGGTCCATCACGAACGTGTTCGCGCGTAGTTACCGACCAGACACGCAAGTCAAACGCGTGTTTGCCATCGCTGCGTTCCCCGCGCGCTCGACCAAGCGGAGGAATGGTCAGTCATCCTCTCGCCCAGGGAGGAATTAAAAACAGTGTGCTGGCAGTCGGAATTGAATGGAGGCGCATTCCAGCTCTGCCGGAAATAAATCCGTTGGGAAAAGCTTGCCATTTCGCGAAACTCAATTCCGAGTTCGTGGTCAGTGTAGCTGGGGAACGATCTCACACCGACATCGGCAGCCTTTCTTCCAAGGGAAGGGCAGACCGAGGTTGGGCGGCTCGCGTAATATTTGCAAGTCATGGTTACTTTAACGCGCTTCTTCACACTGTCAACTATGAACACCAAAACATCACCCGTGCCCAGTAGACAGTCCCCGTTATGGTTACAACACCGACATACCGGTGCGGACGACACCGCTGCCACTGGGCGGTAAAGCGATGGTAAGCAAGGCTTACGCGAGAGGGGAGGCGCGCGGGCGCCTCAGCACTGCAGGAACGTGAGCAGGTAGCAGATGTCCTTCGCGGACGGTAATGACGGGGAATTTTCCCGCAGGAAAGTCGAAACAGCACAGCCTGGCGCCTTAAACGTCACGGAAGTGGTGACACTCATCGTCGCGAATATGCCGCCCAAGGGGCTGTGGATCGGTTGGCTACAGGCGCTTTGGCTTCCGAGTTTGGTCGAAAAAGAAGACTGTCCGTGCTGGGGGTCAACCGCCCAGTCGCACAGGAGGAGGGCAAAGAGGAGCAAGCAGCGGTGCAGGGCGTTCATCGCTTATCTCATGGACGTTCGGAACGCCCTGTTCTCGCGGATGGGAACAGGCGTCTCGACCAAGGCAAGATAGACGTGCCCATACTTTGTGTCAAGAAATAAACGGACGTTGATGAGCCGGTTGCGTTGTCTCCCCAGAATGGCCCAAACGGGCCCATATCTAGTGCTGGCAGCAGCCGGTCAACACAAGATACCGGGACAACGCAACCGGCTCGGACGTTGATTCATTGATTCATCCAGCGGCAAAACAGAGACGAGCAAATGGGTTCTCCCTTGCGACGGCCGGGTTCCAGAGCCTGAGCGAACCATCCCTACATCCCGAGACAAGCAACTTCTCGTCCGGGCGGAACGCCGCGACATTTCAGCTCGGTGCCGCACGTCCCAAAGCGTGACCCAGTCGCTAATGGCTGTCGTCACTGCCACCTGGCTGAACGACAACGGCATCCCCGCTCGCGTCATGGATCTCATGACGCTCGGCGGCTTCGAGGGCCTCACCGGATGGAAGCCTGGAATCTCCGCCCGGGGCATCGAGGTCTGGGTCGACGACGCCGCCCATGTTGCCGAAGCGAACGCGTTGCTTACGCGGCATGGGGCCGAGCTGGCCCAACGGACCAGCGAGGCCCAGCAGCACGGACCGACCGAGGTGGTCTGCGGTGAGTGTGGAAAGAGCAGCGTATTCCCAGCCGATCAGTACGGCACGATTCAGGATTGCCCTCACTGTGGGGAATACGTGGATGTCGAGGAGCCAGGCGCTCCGACGGAGGAGAACGACGAGCGCGAACCATCCGAGGAGGAAGCCGAAGAGATGTGATCCCGGGGTCTGGTGGTAGCGTTGACAATTCTGTACCCGCGTGCCGTACCGGGACGCTCCGACCACCAGCATGCCGCATCGTCTCCGGACGGTCTGCTTCCAGGTCCCACTGCCCCGCCCGGATTTTCGCTGGCATCCGCTGCCACCGGAGCGACAGTTCAGTGCCATCGCTGCCGCTGACGAGCCCAGGGGTTCCTGCTGGTCCTGGTGCGCTCCAACCTCCGGCTTGCCCGCCTTGCAGTACCAGAGAAGGCCTCGGACCGACCGGGCGTGCGAACTCAACAGCTAGCCCGACATCGCGAGACGCAGCTGGGTTCTTCGACCACGCTCCGTTTCCAAGGGTATTGAGGCTGGTAGGCGTGCGTTTCCAGCGCTGGGCACAGCTGGTAGCTGGTAGCCGTAGCCCTTGGCGGAATCTCGATGAGCTTTGCAGCGAGTGGTGGATAGAATTCTCTCCATCCCAATCCACGGGACCTCGACATCGTACGCTGCGGCGAGGAAGCCCCAGATGACCGTTTCGTGTCCATGCCCCGGCTGTGGCCAAACCGTGGCTTTGCTCCAATTGAAGCCTGGCACGGAGGTACACTGTCCCCATTGCGGCAGGGCCGTGCCGGCCCTGCATACGGCAGCGGGTGAGACTGCGAATCCCGTGGACACAAAGGCGGGATCGGTTTCCCGTGACCAGGAAAAGACCGATCCCTTTTCAACACAGGCGCGGCCAGCTCCGATGGCAGTAGCCCCGGACCAGTTCGGCGCCGCCCTCCGGTCGGCTCCGACCGACCCGCTTCCCGAGCGCATCGCCCGGTTCGAAGTCCGCTCCTGCCTGGGGGAAGGCGCGTTCGGGCGAGTCTACCTGGCGCGTGATCCGCAGCTGGATCGATGGGTGGCGATCAAGGTGGCCAAGGCGAATACGCTGGCCACGCCCATGCACGTCGAACGCTTCTTGCGCGAAGCCCGTGCCGCGGCCCAGCTCCGGCACGCGCACATTGTGCCGGTCTTCGAGGCCGGCTGCGACGGCGGCCAGCACTTCATCGCATCCGCCTTCATCGCCGGCCATGGCCTCGATCAACTCCTCGCAACAGCGCCGCCGGACGCTCGCCAGGCGGCGCAACTGGTCGTTCAACTTGCGGAGGCGTTGGCCTATGCCCACCACAGAGGCATCGTCCACCGGGACGTCAAGCCCGCGAACGTCATGATCGACGAGCAAGGCCAGGCGTTGCTCATGGACTTCGGCCTGGCGGCGCGGGAGGAGGAGACCGAGCAGTTGACGCGCGAAGGCAGCCTGCTCGGCACCCCGGCGTACATGGCGCCCGAGCAGGCCGGCGGCAAGCGCGGCAAAGCGCTGGCGGCGAGCGATCAATACAGCCTGGGCATTGTCCTGTACGAGCTGCTCTGTCATTGCCGCCCGTTCGCTGGCTCCCTGAGCGCGTTGATTTACCAGCACGTCAACGTCGCGCCGAAACCGCTCCGTGCGGTCAACGCGTCGGTGGCGCCGGAGCTGGAAGCAATCTGCCTTCGAACGCTCGCCAAGCAGCCGCAGGACCGCTATCCCGATTGCCAGGTGCTGGCGAACGACCTGACGCGATGGCTTCAGGGCGAACCGCTGCACGCCGGCGCTCCGAAGGGGCCGTCGAACCCTGTCGATCGACTTCGGCGCCCTGCCGTCTGCCTCGCTGCGTTCCTCGTCGCGCTGCTGATCGCTGTCCTTGTTACCTACCGCACCTGGTTTTCCGGGCCTTCCCCGGCGCCGGTGCAGCCAACGTCGCGGAGTGCGCCGATCGCGCGACGCGCGTTCATCAGCGCGCAGGACAACGTGCGCGCCATCCACGACTACCTTTCCGGGCTGCCCGCCGAGCGACGGGCACGGCAACGATTCTTCACCTTCACCACCCTGGCCAACCAATCCGACCTTTCCGAGAAGGACCTGCAAGAAGCGCGCACCGCCCTGGAAGAGGCCATTCAGGAAGGGACCAAGGAAGCCCGGCCGCTGCGATTCATCGATTCCGCTCAGACCGTCGCCGCCGTGGATACCGTCGATTTCGGCTGGGAGAAACCCGACCGCTGGAAAGAATGGCTCAAAACCTATGCGTATGGCTTGTCGTACAAGTATGATGGGAACGAACCGGCGCGGGCACGCGCCCAGCGGATCGAGGAGTGGACCGGCACGGAACTCCCCTGTCTGCGTGCCGATTGGTTTCTCGCACGGGCACGGCGGGGCAGCGCGAGCGAAGCTGCCAAGCGCGTGGTCGAGCGTTACGAACGCGACCTGGGAGCGGACGCGGTGGCTGCCGAGGTCGGAATTCACGGCTCCGATGCCCTCCAGGCCCGGATCACCAGCAGTCCCGCTTTACAGGAACTCGGCTTGAATGTCCTGACCAAGGGAAATTCCATCGCCCGGGCAGCCTGGGAAGCACGCGATCCACCTTTCTACTCCATGTTTCAGAGAACGGCACGGGAGCTGGCGGCCGGCGTCCCGCATCGCGAATGATGAGGATCGACCATGCGATCGGTGAGCATATCTCGGATCGGCGCGGCATTCTGGCTACTGGCACTGGCGGCACCGGTGGGCGCGGCGCCCGCACCGTTCGCGTCGCACGTGGGCCCCGTCGCCGACAAGATGACCCAGTTCCTCCAGGACGAGAAGCAGGAAGCCGTGACCTTGGGGGCGTTCACCGCGCCCAAGGACTCCACCGCGCAGGCCGGTCCGGGCATCGCGCACGCGCTGGCGGACGCGCTCCGGCAGCGCAAGATCAAGATCGAAGCCAAGGCCCGCTGCCGTGCCCAGGGCAGCTACGCGCTCGTGACCGATGCCGGCAAGCTGCTCGGCGTGCGCATCAAGGTGGAGATCATCGAACAGCCCAGCAAGGTCCTCGGCACCTTTGACAGCGAAGTGCTGTTCCTCGACACGACTGCGGCCGACGGCGACGGCGCCAAAGCACTGGCACCGCTGCTCGGCCTGACGGTCGTCTTGCCGCCGGATGAAAACCTCAAGGCACGGCAGCAGCGTTTTCAGGAGCATTCCACCAAGCCGAGCACGCACCTGGACAGTTCGCGCGTGTTCGCGGCCGAGGCCAGCCCCTATGCCGTCGAGATCGTGGTCAACAACAAGGCCAGCACGCCGCGGCTGGAGAACGGCCTGGCGTACGTCGACTTGAAGCGGGGCGACCGGTACGCGGTGCGCCTGATCAACCAGACCGATGCCCCGGTCGCCGTCACGCTGTCCATCGACGGGCTGAGCATTTTCTCGTTCAGTCAGAAGCAGGACTACACCTACGTGGTGATTCCGCCCAAGCAGAGCGGCCTGATTGAAGGCTGGCACCGCACCAACGAGGAGTCGGATGCGTTCGAGGTGACCGACTACTCGAAGAGTGCGGCCGCCCAGCTGCTGCCGCAAGCGCCGCAGCGGGGTTGCATCACGGCGACGTTCGCCCTCTGCTGGCCGAAGAACGCCCGGACGCCGGAGGACGAGCGGACGGCGCGCCTGATGGCCAGCCGCGGCGAGAAGCTGGCCACCGGTCGTGGTCCAGTCATCAAGGCGTCCTTTGAGGAAACCGAGATGCACATTGGCGCCGTTCGCGCTGCCGTCAGCGTGCGCTATACCCGGCCGGAATAGTGAGTGTCGGTCACGGAACCCATCGGGAGCCAGTCATGAATCGCACGACACCGTTCGCCCTCATCGTTGCGGCACTTTTCATTGCAGACTTCGCCCTGGCCGCCGAGGCTCCCACACCGGAAACCCGCGCCGTCTGGCTGGCGACGGCGGAACAGCGCCGCAAGGAAGGCAAGCCCGCACTGGCGCTGACGGTCGTCCAGAAAGTGGTCGCCCTGGACCGCGCCGAGGAGGCACGCGCGGAGAAGGTGGGGGACCTGAAAGCACTTCAGAAGGCACGTGCGCTGCTTGCTGAATCTCAGGAGTTGCTCGCCGCGATTCAGGAGGCTGCCAACCCCACCGACGCGCTGCCAGCCATTGCGGACCTCGCGCTGACGCAGGAACGCCTGGGCCTGCGCGACAAGGCCGAGGCGACGCTGGCCCGGCACCTGCGAATCTGTCAGAAGCACTACGCCGCCGATCATGCCGAGGTCACGAAGTCCATGAACCTGTCGGCGCACATCCTCTTCCGCCAGGGCCGGACCGCCGAGAGCCTGAAAATCCTGCTGAAGGCCGCCAAACTGGTCGAGGCAAGGAACGAGGACGCCGCTGCGCTGGGTCAGTTGCTCGCCAACGTCGGTGTGGTATACAAGGGCCTCAACAAGTACGCCGAGGCAGAGACGTACTTGCTGCGCGGCCTGAAAATCCAGGATGCCAAGGTCGGCGCTGAGCACCTCGATACGGCGCACACGCTGCAGGAGCTCGGCATCCTCTACCGGTCCATGGGTCAGTCGGCCCGCGCTATTCCGTCCTTTCAGCGTGCCGTCAGGATTCGGGAAGCCAAGCTCGGTGAAGACCATGTACAGGTGGCCGAGGTGCTGAACTTTCTCGCGCTGGCGCGGATGGAAGCCGGCCAGCACCGCGACGTGTTGCCGCTCCTGGAGCGATGTCTCAAGATCCGCGAGGCCAAGCTGCCCGCCAACGACCCGCTCATCGCCAGCAGTCTGAACAACCTGGCGGTGGCCCACATGAGTAGCGGCGTCAATGACCGACATGAAAAGGCCTTCGACTTGTTGCAGCGCGGGTTGAAGATCCTGGAGGCCGTTCATGGCAAGAGCCACGCGGACATCGGCATTCAGCTGGTCAACATGGCGGCCGTCTGCCAGGGGATCGAGTCGAAGCGCGGCGAAGCGGAAGGGCTCTATCTGCGTGCGCTCGAGGTGATGGAGGCCTCGCAAGGACCGAACCACTCCGACGTGGCCGAATGCCTGGAACGCCTGGCCGACCTGTCCATGGACAAGGACAAGCCGGCCGCAGCAGAGAAGATGTACCGACGCTGCCTGAAGATTCGCGAGGTGGTCCTGGTGCCCACGCACCCGGATCTGATCCGCAGCGTGGAGAACCTGATGGCCGCGCAGGCCCGGCAGGAACGCTGGAAGGAGGTCGCCGATCAATTCGACCGCGTCAATCGTCTGATGCGGATGCACGTTCGCTACAACCTGCCCGCTCTGTCGCCGCCGCAGCAAATGGCCTACCTCCAGCGCACTCACGAAGCGGCGTTCCACCGTTGCCTGACGCTGCCGTTCTTGCAGCAGGGAGACGCAGCCCTGGTCGCTCGTTCAGCGGAATGGGTGCTCAATGGCAAAGCGGTCGGCCATCAGGCCAAGGCCGAGCAGACGCGCTTGCTGCGCGAAAGCAACGATCCCGAGGCGCGCGATGCCATCCGCCAGCTCCTCGCCCTCCGCGGCGAAGCTGCCACGCTGGCACTGCAAGGCGCGGCCGACGATGCGACCAAGCGTCGCATCGAACAGCTCGAGCAGGAGCAGAGCGACCTGGCAAGCCGCCTGCAGCTCGGCAAGCTCGCCCTCGATAGTGGCGACGCCTGGGTCACGCTCGAACAGATTCGCAAACGCATTCCCGCCGACGCCGTCCTGGTCGAGATTGTCGATTTCGACTTGTGGGACTTCAAGACGAATCAATGGAAGACCCTGACGCGGGATGAGGACAAGCTGAAGAAGATGACGGAGATGGAGCGAGCGCAGAGCCGCTATATCGCCTGGATCATCCCGCCGGCAGGCAAGGGCCAGGTCCGCTATGTGGACCTCGGCAACAGCTGGGAGATCCGTGGTGCGGTTGACGATTACCAAAAGGCGATGAAAGCGGCGCTGCGAAACATCCAGGTGGATGAAGGCGACGCCGAAGCCGAGCTGCGCAAGCACACGGCGGAAATTGCCAAACGCTGCCTGGCGCCGCTGGAACCGCACCTGACCGGGTCGCCGCGCTGGCTCCTCAGCCTCGACAATCATCTCTGGCTGGTGCCGTGGGCCGCGCTGCCGCTCAAGGACGGCTCCTACGCAGTCGAGAAGCACACGATCTCCTACCTGGTGAGCGGCCGCGATCTTTTACCCACCGCAGCCGGCCCCATCCCGGGACCGGCACTGGTGCTCGGCGATCCCAACTTTGATCTCAGCGCCGACGGCACCCAGCGTCAGGTCAAGCAGCTGGTGCCGAAGGACCGGTTCACGCTGCGCGGGCCGGGGCCGGACGTCACCGAACGCGTGTCGCGCGACTGGCAGCGATTGTTCGGCACCGCTGACGAGATCAAGGCCATCACGCCGAAGCTGGCCGCCTATACCAAGGGCAAGGTCCAGGTTCATACGGGGGATCAGGCCGTGCAGAGCGTGGTCAAGGCGGTCCGCAGCCCGCGCATCCTGGTGCTTTCCACCCACGGGTTCGTCGTGCCGCCGCCGCCCACGCCCCTGCCAATGGCCAGGCATGAGGAATCGCTTCCCGGTCGCAAGATCGCGATGCGCATCGACGGACTGACACCGGTGGAGGCGATTGGCGACCCGCTCCTGCGATGCGGTCTGATCTTCGCCGGCGCCAACCAGCGGGCGAAGGACGGCAGCGGCGCGGACAACGGCGTCTTGACGGGGGTCGAAGTCCTCGGTATCGACCTGCGCGGCACCGAACTGGTCGTGCTCAGCGCCTGCGAGACTGGCCTGGGTGACGTCAACCTGGGCGAAGGCGTCGCGGGACTGCGTCAGGCCTTCCAGCTCGCCGGCGCGCAGGGCGTGGTGGCTTCGCTCTGGAAAGTATCGGATCAGGAGTCGGCCAAGCTGATGACGCTCTTCTGGGAAAACCTGGCAGCGGGCAAGGGCAAGGCAGAAGCCTTGCGGAGCGCGCAACTGACCATGGTCAAGGATCGACGCAAGAAGGAGAAGGCGGCCCATCCGTTCTTCTGGGCCGCGTTCACATTCACGGGTGCTGAGCGCTGACATGGGCTTGCTGGACGGCTACGGCCCGTATCCCGTCGAGTGGATCGACCTGGCCGTACGGTCCCGGCTGATGCTCTGGGGAGCCACGACCAAGCGGCCCTATTCAACGCCGAGGCCTTTGGCGCTTCTGCCGAGCGGGCGCTGTTTTGCGGACTTCACCGCTTCCTCCTTTGCCCTGCCGCTGGTGACACCCGAGTTCAGCGGCCACCAAGGCATCTCCCCACAAACGCGAAAGCCCCAGGGTTGCCTGGAGATTTCGGTTCGCTCGATTGCAGATCCGCTCGGGACGACTTCACCATCGGACCAACCTGCATGTCGATCGGAGCATCGCCTTGTCACGGGGATTCCAGCGGGTGACGGCGTGATCGCCGTTGCCACCGGGCACCTGAACAGCGACAGGGGGGTGATCGAAGAGCATGAGCACGGTGAGTCGTATCCTGCTGCTACGCCATGCGGAGACCGCAGCGCCCCATCTGTTTCATGGATCCGAATCGGACATCGGTTTGGGCGATCGCGGGCAGCGGCAGGTGCGGGCCATCGTTCCTGTGCTGGTGGGAGAGCGGCCAGGTCTTGTGGTCAGTTCCGGAATGCGGCGCGCACTGGAAACGGCACGGCCCATCGCCGCGCACTGCGGGTTGACGCTCCAGGTCGAGCCAACGCTGCATGAACGTGCACTCGGGCCGATCTCGGGAACACCAACTACCGAGGGACATGTCGTGGCCGAAATGGAGCGACGCTGGATAAACGGCGACAGGCGCTACGCACCGGCGGGGGCCGAGTCATTCCACGATGTCGAACAGCGCATCCTGCCCACCTGGCACCGGTTGGCGGAGCAAGGCATGGACCAGACCACCGTGGTCGTCGCTCATGGTGGGGTAATCCGGATCCTCCTACTGAGTCTGAATCTCGGCGGCACCGACCGAAAGGCAATCCGCACACCGAACCTGGGTATTCATGAACTGGTTCTGGAAAGCGTTGGGTGGCGCCTGGTACGCACGGCCGATGTGCCAGAGGTAGTACGACGCGTCACGTGAAACCGCGGCCCTTGGCCAGTCAGACTGATGCACCCTTGGCTTTTTGCTCTCCAT
This sequence comes from Gemmataceae bacterium, assembly GCA_019752375.1. Classification (GTDB taxonomy): domain Bacteria; phylum Planctomycetota; class Planctomycetia; order Gemmatales; family Gemmataceae; genus JAIEMG01. The sequence goes on from JAIEMG010000161.1 coordinate 9,921, forward strand.
CGGCTCTGGTAGTTGCTGCGAAAACGGCCACACCGATAACGGCAGCACTTGTCACAAGGAGGAACTTCCTCATCAGGGGCTAGAGCCGAGATACGCTCTTCGTCCGGAGAACGGTCAAGTTCATTACTACACCCCCAACCAAACCGCTACTTTCGCCGGCCGTCAAACTCGCGATGTTCGCCGCGCGGCGATTCCGGTTGATCGCAATGGAGGTCACGGCGACGCTCGAAAGGCTGACGCCTCCTCCAGGCTCAGAAGACCGTCGCCGGCGGCAGGTCGTCGACCAGCGGCCAGCCCCCGCAGCCACGAGGCCGAATCCAACCAGGAGGAAAAGAATAGGACGGGGAGCGAGGTCAATCCGAGCGCGGGTACGTTGCTTGTTCATGGCAAGCTCCCTCGTGACCGGGCTCTGCCCGGTCACGTACTGCCCGCGAGGCTCTGCCTCGCGAGCCCGTGCCCGGCTGGACCGGCAGAGGGCGGACCGTTCACTGCCGCGAGGCAGAGCCTCGCCGGCCGTGCGTTACCGGGCAGAGGAGACAGCTGAAAAAGTCGGTACGGTGGGAGAAAACGGCCATTAAAGGCCAGATTCTCGGGGTGATTCCCGTTTTTTGCCCACTATCTGGCCGTTTTGATGGCCAAAGTGGGAGCCCGTAGGACTTTTTCAGCCGTCTCCAGAGCCCGGTAACGAGAGCGAGGGCTTCGACCAAGCAGGTCGCGCAGAAATGGGTTTGCACCCGACGGGGAGCGAGGTCAATCCGAGCGCGGGTACGTTGCTTGTTCATGGCAAGCTCGGGGGCAGGAGGAGGAGCGGCGGGTCGGTTTGGGAACGGCGCCAGTGGGATCGCTGGAAGGTCCTGCTGGAACATTAAAGCTGCCGGGCCGGATACGGCCTGCCAAATAGAAAATCGAAATCGTCGCATCCGCTTCCGCGAAAGTGGGACGTAGCCGGGTGGCCATCAAGGGGTCGGGGTTCTTTCGATCTGGCATTGCCGGCACGCCTCGAAATATGCTTGAAAGCCGCGTTCCACCTGTACTCCTGCCTTTCTGGCGGCAGCCAGCGTCTCCGCGCCCATGATTGACGTCCCTTGCCCGTGCAGCAGAGCCGCCGCATGGACTGCCACCGCGTCGTCATAGACACTCAGCGACTGAATCAGTTTTGCCACGTCTTTGCCATTCGCCGCAACGAGCCTGCGGGCGTAGTCAGCGGCGCACGTGCGTTTGCCGTCGCCATCGCCATCGATCCAGACCGCGCCGGACGAGCCGACCGAGCGCGTGTTCACCACCGGTGACGTTGGTTGATATGGTTTGGCAATCGGCCAGTAGGGTTCGCGCACACCCGGTCCCGTGGCGATGGCCACGAGATGTGCGTCGTGGGCAAAGCGCGGCAGCAACCATTCGCCGGACCACTTGATGCCGCCCTTCTTCCCGTCGCGGATCTCCGCCTCGTGGATTTTGCGGCCATTCGCGAACAGCTCGACCTTGTCTGCCGTCACCCAACTTGGTCCCAGGACGCGCACGCTCGCCTTGATCTGCTCCGTGGCCGGTGCCAGATCGCCCGGCCCGTACTTGTCGTTGACGGTAATCTCAGTAAGCAGTCCCAGACTGACCATGACGCGGCCGGCAAGGAAGTTTGCCACCGCTTCATTCACGTCGATCTTTGCCGGATCGTCGTGCTCGACGCGGATGTACGTGCGCCCCTGACCGACGATAAACCGACTGACGTCATGCGAATCGCTTGCGCCGACGGGAGTCAGGTCGGTCCCCCGATTCAGCATGGCAAACCAGTCGTGATACAACCGCATGCCATCAGTCTGCATCGCGCCGGAGTTGACTACTTCCATGGCATTCGCCTTCAGCGTCCAGCCATCCAGGTTTTCGCCGGTGACTGCGTTGTGCTGTTTCGGTCCGAAGGGCCGATACCCGCTGTGCAGATCACGTGCGTGATTGAGGATCACAACCTTTGCCCCGGTCTTGCCGGCGATGCTCTCGAAAATGCTCTTCCAGTCCGTCAGCTTGTAGTCGGGTATCCCAGCGTTGACAGCCACCGGGAAGACGCAGAAATGGCCCACCGCTGTCGTCACCTCGTTGCCGATGACCGGCGTGAAGTAACGGCGCATGCCTTGCTTGACCGCCATTGCCTGAAAATCGACGTGCACGTTGTGATCCGTGGCGATCGGCAGCTCGATACCCTCACCCGCCAACGTCAGCATCCGCTCCTCGATAGTCGCGTCCCCATGGCGCGAGTGCGTAAACGTATGAACGTGTGGGTCGCAACTGACGTAGCCCGCGGTCAACACTTCCCGGCGGATTCGCAATGACCTCCGCGCAGTCTCGCCTTCCTGAACGGTGACTCGGACGGTGTCGATTCCATAGGCAAAGCCGCGGCCGGCATGGATCGTATAGGTGCCGGCAGGCAGTCCAAACCGGGCTCGACCGCTGCCGGTGTAAATAACTCCCGGCCGCACCGCGAGGTGATCGCCCGAGCGGGCGCCGACGGTCATCAGAGCGCCCTGGGAGTTCAGGACGGTAATGCGGCACGGCAAGGGGGTATCCTTCTGCTCCGCGTCGGTCACGCCGATTTCGACCATCGCTTCTGAAAGCACCTGGTTCACGGGCCGGTCGTCGAGGGAAATCTCGCCGACGCGGATGTCGTCCGGCGTCTGGCCGACCTGCTCGATCTGAAGGGTATTTTCACCGTTGACGAGCGCGGCCGACGGCAACGGCAGGTAGATCACCATGTCGTTTTCATCGGTGTGCAAGCGGCCGCGTTCCTTGCCGTTGAGCAGCACCTTCCAGGTCTGCTTCACGTCCTGCTGTCGCAGCCGCAGTGTTTGCTCGGCCGCGTTGGCGTCAGCCTGAAAGCGCACGACGAGGCTCGGGCCTTCCGGCTTTTCGGGGAAATCACGCCATTCGCGCTGCTTGCCATTGCGCAGGTGATGCAGGCGGCCGTCGAGGACGTGCTCCTTCGCTGCCGTCGCGGAGAAGGAAGTCAACAGCACCACCACGACAAGTAGGCACCGAGCTTTCATGGCGACCCCTTCCACCGCGGTTCGTAAAACTCCAGTATGACGGCCGACGGGACAATCGCAAGTTACTGGCTGGCACCGGGCGCTTCCGTCGCCGCGCGACGGGCAGGTAGAGCATGTTAGCGAGCCGAGTGATCGGGGTGGAAAGAGAATGGCACCGCTCCAGGTGCGAGGCTGGTCAACCCGGAGTGGCTGAAGAAGCCCGCATCCGATCGACCCGCTCCCAAACCCACCACGTATTACGGAGGCGAGCCGCCGGCCATCGGTCAAGAAGGCCTCTTCTTCCTCTGGAAGCATTTCGAGGAAGACTTTTGCATCCACAATCACAGCGAAACGCGGCTCAAGAAGGATGCGCGTCAGTTCGAAAGAAACCTGGTGGAGGCGAAGCGGTGGTGCAAGCTGATCGGCGATCCGCTGCCGGCTCTGAAATCGCGAAGTGACGATGAGCTGAAACTTCCCTTGATCGAACAGAGTCATGACGGCGGTCACGTTGATCGGCTTGGAAATGGAGCCGAGCAAGAACATCGCGTCGCCCGAGGCAGCCTTGCCGAAATGGCGTGTGAACGACTCGCCCTTGTGAACCACATGCAGCACGGCGGCATCCACTTGCTTCCCCGTCGTGGCGCGCTCGATCACGTCGACCGCCTCGTCCCACTGCTCCCGGCGCAACGCCGCGAGCAAGGGACAACCGCTTGCAAGGCCCAGAGCCGTTCCGAGAAACGTGCGTCGCTTCATTGCTTCGGTTCCTTCGCGAGAGACGGAAAGCTGGTAACCATAATACCCATTGTCGAGAATCCGATCGTTCCGAGATTTGCGCCGGCGGGCCTCGGCTATGACTTCAGCGGCTCAGTTTACTCCGCCTCACCCCCGGAACGAAGCTCACGAAGAACTCGCCCCGTCGGTTGACGGCTGGCCTGGGTCGAAAGGTATGACCCAGGAAGCCGAAGCTCTCGGCCATGCCGCCTTGCGTCCGGTGGCGGGAGGGTCATGGGGTTGCGTTTCATGGCCGATGAGGGCATTGGCGCAATCCACCATGCGCTGCGTCATATTGGCGTGATGGTCGAGTGCCGCCGCGATGCTCAGGCCCATGTGCAGGCACTCCAGCGTATTGTGGAAATTGTGGGTTTCGACGGCCACGCGGGCCTGGTCCAGAAGTTCCTCGCGTTCGAGGGCGAGATCGATGGACTTGCGCCAGGGATTGGTCGGCGGCGCCAGCACCAGAGCGATAGGCCGCGAGATCGAGGTGCCGTAGGAACCGCAGCTGACCGGCATGCTCAAGCGGACAAAAAAGAGTTACCGTTCACCTGGACAAGTGAGTAAGATAGATGAAAACTTACCAACCTGCTGTACCGGCTTCCTCCCACCGCGCCGGCCGTTCCCGAACTGAAACTCAAGCCCGCCTTCACCATGAACCGAACTATCTGCGCGTTGACGGTCCTGTGCCTGCTGCCCTCGGTTGCCAGGGCGTCGTTGACCTGCTCCACCCAGAAAGTCGAACTCCACGACGCCTTCGAAGGACTGCAACTGCTCGTATCCAACTCCGGCCGTGACGTGACCCGAGAAGTGACGTACCGTTCCGCTGATCCGAAGATCGCGGTCGTCGATGAAAAGGGATATGTGACTCCATCGGGGGATGGGACCACCGCGCTCCGTATCACGTTGGCGACCGAAACACTCGATGTGTCGGTCGTCGTCAGCGGATTTACGCGGGGGCGCGCGGTCGATTTCCGGACGGAGATCGTTCCGTTGCTGAGCAAACTGGGGTGCAACGCGGGCGGCTGTCACGGTAAGGCGTCCGGCCAGAACGGCTTCAAGCTTAGAGTCTATCTGCAAAGAAACGCTTGAAACTAGGGGTATCCTGGAATTGCGATCACGCCTGAATCGCGTTTTC
>JAIEMG010000038.1 GCA_019752375.1 Gemmataceae bacterium
CCCAGGGTTATTGAGAAGTTACCGCGCCATGACCAGAATCGAGTGAACATTTGCTCCTAATTGAACGGTATTGGGCTGAAGCCTGCGGAGCGGTGTCCCAGCGGCAGCAGAAGCCCTTCCGCAGGCTGAAGCCTGCGGCTACAGGCGTGGGCGCTTCTAGCGGACAGGCCCTAGTCGGGCGACTCGCCGGCGGGGCTCAGGGCATGCCGTCTTTGTGGCAGCCGGCGCAGGTGCCCTTGACTCTCTTGAACTCCTTGGCCGCCGACTCGCGATCCTTCTTTTCCACCGCAACGGTCAGCGCCTTCACGCTGCTCACGTACTCCTTCGTGCTTCGATAGCCGCCGACTCCCTTGCGCTCCATCAGGTCGGAGACTTCCTTGAGCGCCTTGGTGTCCGCTTGTACGTCGGACCATGCCGGCTGCTCCAGCCCGAGTTGCTTGTCGACGCGCATCAGGGGCGAATTGTCACCCTTGTGCGTCTTGATCATCAATTCCTTCATGGAGAGTTCCTTCTTGTCCGCCGCTTCGGACATGCCGAATTGGAAGGACAGAGCTGTCAGGACGACGAGGATTGTCGTCACGCAAACGAATCGCTTCACGATGAATGCCTCCGGAAAAGTTGTGGGAAATCGAAGCCTGCCGCGCCCTAGCCGCGCACGATGCCGGCGATACGGTATTTGCTCGCATGGGCACTCAGCCAGCGTCGAGCAGCCGCGTCAAACTCCTTGACGTTCTTGAAGTCCCGCGCCGCCCAGCCCTCTTTTTCCGTGAGCTGGAGCAGCTGGAACAGACCCCGCGCCGACAAGCGATAGGGGCCGCGGGCGGTCCAGTCTGCTTCAGTCAGAACCTTCAGGATCGACTCACTCTGCTCGGCGTCGATCGCTTCCAGCTTCTGATCCTTCGCGTCGGTCCAGCGGGCCGCGGCGCGGTGGTGCACAAGCAGCAGGCCGGCGGTGATCAGGCGCACTTCTTCGTCTTTCGACTGTAGGCCGGCCGACGGGTCATCCCAGAGCCGGGCGAACTGACGATGGGGGGCCATCTGACGCTCGAAGGCGGTGTTGTCCTGCTTGTAGATCGGAAAATCGTAGCCGCCGGCCAAGAAGCAGAACGGCTGCTCGTGATGGCGGTTGACGAAAAAGCACCCTTCCGAACCGACCTGGGGGAAGTTGTCGGCCTGGAAGGCGACACGCACTCTGGTCAACCCCTTCGCGCCCTTGAGCGACTCGGCAATTGCGATCGTCGCAAGCGCAAATTCCTGCCTGGCGTCGCCCTTCGTCAGCGACACCTGAACGTGCTGCTTGTCCACGGCCGCGACCTTGCCGAGGATCACGTAATCGGCCATCGCAAAGCGATTGAGCGGACTGACCGCTCCGTAGGCGCAAGCATGGACCGCCGGGGCAGTCGCCAGCAACGCCAGACAGGGGAGGACGAGTGCAACAGATCGGATCGGTCGTCGCATGACTATTCTCCTGAAAAATAGAGGACTCTTTGCCGCCAGTTACTTGAACGCTGGCGCGTCCCGCGAACCGGCGATTTTTTCAGGGACAGGTGTTCGGATATGGTCGATCGGGTGTTGTGTGTGGGTTCTTTGGCCGCAGGCTTCATTCAGCCTGCGGAGAAACGGCGTTTCCGCGATGGCGTGTATCCACCCGCGAGCAAGGCCCTCCGCAAGCTGAATGAAGCCTGCGGCCAAAGAACCTTGGGTACGCGTCGTGGATCCGAGACTGGCGGTCGGAAGAAGTGGGTCAGGGTTCGGTGTCGCGTGCGACGCGCATGCCGACCAGATTGAGCATGCCGTACGTCGCTTCGAGGGCGTGGCGGGTGGCGGATCGTGACTGCTCCGCCGGCAGGTTCCAGCTTCCGCCGCGGTGGACACGGGTGCTGCCCTTGCCCGAACCGGGCGGGTCGGTGTCGGGGCTCGTTTTGTAATAGGTTTCGTCGTAGCGGTCCCAGCACCACTCGGGGACGGTGCCGTGCATGTCCAGCAGGCCCCAGGGATTTGCCAGCTTCTTCCCCACCGGATGCGTTCGCCCCGCGGAATTGCCGGAATGCCAGGCGAACCGGTCCATCTCCTTCGGGTCGTCGCCGAACGACCAGCGCGTCGTCGTGCCCGCCCGGCACGCGTATTCCCATTCGGCTTCGGTCGGCAACCGGAAGCCCGTGCCGCCGCGTACGCGGATGAGGGGCCCGTCGATGACATAGTAGGGCGTCAAGCCGTGCCGTTCGCTCAGCCGATTGCAAAAGGTCACCGCATCGAGCCAGCGGATCGATTCGACGGGAAATTGGCTGGTGTCGAGCCCCGTTACCTTGTGCCGACTGCGCCCACTGGAAGCGAAGGCGCTGGGATTCACCTCCATGACCTCCTGAAACTGCGCCTGGGTGACCTTGGTCCTGCCCATCTGAAATGGCCGACTGATCGACACCAGGTGCTGCGGTCGTTCGTCTCCCGGTACATTCTTGTCGTTGTCCGGAGATCCCATCAGGAATTGGCCCGCGGAAATCGTCACCATGTCGATGGCGGGCGACCGGGGAGTCGTAATGGCCAGCGGTCCGGTTCCGCCGGTGGTTGGCCCCGCTTGCGGCATCGCGTTGTTGCTCAACGATCCCAAAAGGGCGGCGGCCAGCAGCAGACCGGCAGCGAGTCCACCAAGGGCTGCGATCAGCCAACGCCTCCCGCGTGTCCTTGGACGGGCCACCAGCGTGGAGGAAGCGTGCTCGTGGAAGAGTCTCGGATCGCTGTGGGCAAGCAAACGGTCGATCTCGGCACGGACAACCCTCATGGATTGGTAGCGGTCTTCCGGCCGCTTTGCGATCATGGTATGGAAGATCCGCTCCAGCGCGGGGGGACAGTCGTTCCGCGCCGCGCCCAGCATTGGTAGTGGCTTCTCGCGGTGCCCGAGTAAAATCGCCAGCGGGGTTTGGCCATCGTAAGGCGGCTTTCCGGTGGCCAGATAGTACAGCGTGCAGCCAAGACTGTAGATGTCAGCGCGATGGTCCGCCTCGCGCGTGTCGACCGCCTGCTCCGGCGCCATGAACGCGGCGGTGCCCATGACGACCCCCGTGGTCGTCAACTCGCGGTCTTTGGTATCCAACTCGGGCTCCGCGACGCGCGCCAGTCCCATGTCGAGCACCTTGACCGTCTCCTGTCCGGTGAGCAGCAGGTTGGCTGGCTTGATGTCCCGATGCACGATCCCGGCAGCGTGTGCGTGTTCCAGTCCACGGGCTGCCTGCTGGACGAAGTTGAGCACCCGTTGCCACGGCAGCGGCCCTTCCTGCTTGACGACGTCTGCAAGCGTGCGTCCCTCGACGTACTCCATCACCAGGAAATGTCGGCCCTCGGCTTCGTCGGCGTCGTGGGCGGCCACGATGTTGGGATGGGTCAGCCGGGCGGCCGCTTCGACCTCACGTTGAAACCGAAGCCGCGCCGCTTCCGAGCGCAGCAACTCCGGTGCGAGCAATTTCAGCGCCACGACGCGTTTCATTCGCCGATGGTACGCCTTGAAGACCCGGCCCATGCCGCCCGCGCCGATCGGTTCCAGCAGCGTATAGTTCCCGAGGACCAATCCGGCGTGTGGTTCGGTTGGGGGACGAGCGTCACTCGTCGGGCGGCCGATTGCTTTTGCCAGTGAAACCAGGCGCACCAGGTCGGGATCAATGGTTGCAGCGGAGTGCGCGGAGGATTGGCGCAGGACCGGCAGTGCGGTGCCTGCCATGTCGTCCAGTGTGTCGACCGTGTTCTGGCAGGTCGCGCAAGCGTCGATATGGGCGTCGATCTGACCGTGAGTCGTCTCGTCCAGCTTGCCGGACACGTAACTCTCCAACTCGACGGCGCTTGGACAGATACATGGGTTCATGACGCATTCTTCCCGCAAGGCATGGACCATTCCCACATAGAGAGAACGCCGGCGCGTCCCGCGCGATTGCGGAAATGGCCTAGCGTCAATCGAGCAGATCGCCCAGTTCTTCGCGGAGCCGGCGCAACACGCGATATTTCGCCTTACGCACGGCAGCGGGCGTCATGCTCAGCTCGGTCGCCACTTCGTCGGAACCGCGGTTATCCACCTGCACACCCCAGAAGGCCCGCCAGGTGCGTTCCTCGAATTCCCCGCGAATGTCCGCCAGGGCCCGGTGCAATTGCCGCGTGACCAGATCGGTTTCGGACGGATCGTCGTCGTCCAGGATCGCCGCATCCGGGACGGCAAGGAGCCGAAGTTGCGCGTCCGTGCCGCCCACAGCGGGGGCATGGCCCTCGCGCCTGCGAAAATGATCGTGGACCTTGTTCCGTGTGATGGTTCGCAACCAGCCGCGGAAGGTATCGCCCGGTCGAACCTTGCGGAAGCCACCCAGGTGTTCCGCGACGGATCGAAAGACCTCCTGGAAAACGTCGGCGGTATCGTCCGCTGAGAGTCCGCAGCGCCGACACCAGTGGTGCACGAGGGGAGCATACAGATCGACCAGTCGCTCCCAGGCTTTCGCATCCCGGCCTTGAGCGCGGACCAGCAGGCTGAGCGACGTGGCGTGGGCCATCGTTGGCTGCTCGGCGTTTCCGCTGGGATTGGCGGCTTCGGTCATGGCCCTGACTCGTTATGAATCGCGATTGGCGTCGCGCGGACGCGTGGACGGGTGATTGTACCGTCGGATCGCGGAAGAATCCTAGCGGCGAACTTGCGTTGGGTTTATTGACAGCGCCCCGCTAATTTCTTATGTTATGAAAGTAATTCGACGGAGTGCATCATGAGCCTGGCGCGGCCGGACCTCTTGCGACGCTTGAACGAACGCCGCGTGCTGGACCTTGTCCGCGCCGCCGGCGCTTGCTCGCGTGCCGACCTGACGCGCCGCACCGGCATCAGCGCGCCGACGGTCTCACGGTTGGTGTCGGCGCTGCTCGAAGCGGGCGTGCTGGAAGAATTTGATGCGGTGGAAGCACGCATCGGCCGCCCGAGTAAGCAGCTCCGGCTCGTCGGCGACCGTGCCCAGGTCCTCGGCCTGACGCTTGGCGTGCACGAAACGCGGCTCTTTGCCGCAGGCCTGGACGGCGCCATCGATTCCAAGAGTCTTCACACCTTCAGTACTCCGGCGACCTATGAGGGCATTCTGAACGAGCTCGGCTCGGCGGTTCGCCCGCTGAAGCGTCGCGCCCGGCGCACGCTCGGCCTCGGCGTAAGCGTGCCCGGCCTGTTGGACGAGGACCAAGGGCGTTCGCTTTTCTCACCGAACCTGCATCAGACCGATGGCCAGCCATTGGCAGCTGACCTGGCGCGTGTGGCCGGCATGGACGTCACCATCGTGCAGGAGAGCCGGGCCTTGTGCCTCGCCGAGCGCCACTATGGCGGAGCCCGCGACCTGCGCGACTTCCTGGTGGTCGACATCGGCGACGGCGTCGGCGTGGGCATCGTGCTCGACGGACGCATGGTCGTCGGCCGCAAGGGGCTGGCCGGCGAGTTCGGCCACATGACCGTCGAGCCAAACGGCCCACGTTGCGGTTGCGGCAACCGCGGCTGCCTCGAGACGCGCTGCAGCAATCGGGCGGTCCTGGAACGGGCCGAGCAGCTGTATGGCCGACCGATCACCATTACCGAAGCGGTGCAACAGGCGCGGGATGGCGATTCGCGACTGCTTGCGATTTTCGACGACACCTTGCCCTGGCTCGCCATCGGCCTGGCGTCGCTCATCAACGGATTGAATCCTGAAGCGGTCTTCCTGCACAGCCCGATGCTGGACCTGGGTGGGGACGTGCTGGAACGGCTCGAGGAGCTGACGCGAGCACGGGCCTTGCCGACCTCGATGGACGGATGCCGGTTCGTGCGGGCGCAAGGCTGCAAGGACCAGGGGGCCGTCGGAGCGGCGATCGAACGGCTGGTCTCGGCACGTGGCCCGCTGCTCGGAACCGCATGACGGGCATTTCAGAATAGATTCCGCTGGACCGATCCCTCCACCAACCGCCGTGCGAGCAGTCGCTGGGGCGCGCTGATCGGATACGGTCCCAACTCGGCGGGCGTCAACCAGCGACTATCCACATAGAACCCCGACCGAAACGCTCCATTACGCTTCCGCGCGCCAAGGCAAATCATGGTGATGCGATGGTGCGTAACACCGTGTCGCACCGTTTCCATCTCATCAGTCACTTCCACGCCCAGGCTGGTCAGTTCGCGCGCCAGTCGGAGTGCGGCGTCATCCGGTGCCTCCTTCGCCCGGAGGGCACCGTGCGGAAACTCCCACATGCGCGCCCATCGTCCTGTGCCGGGACGCTGGACCAGCAGCACGCGCTCGCCGTGCCGAATCACGACGGCGACCTCGCGTACTTCGATGACCTTCGGTTTCGTCGGCGGAACAGGAATCGTCTCCTGCAAGCCCTGCTTCCGCGCGACGCACATCGACGCAAGTGGACACTTCCCGCAGCGCGGCTTTGCCGGCGTGCAGACCAGGGCACCCAGCTCCATCACCGCCTGGTTGAACTCGCCGACACGAGTTCGTGGCAAGATGTCCTCGGCGGTCTCCCATAGCCAGCGTTGCCCGGGTCCACGCCGAGGATCTCCCGTTTGACCGAAGAACCGGCACAGCACCCGCAGGCTGTTCGCCTCCACGATCGGAAGCCGGCGATCGAACGCCTGTGAAAGGATCGCTCCGACCATGTAGCGACCAACGCCGGACAAGCCGCGCCATACGTCGGGATCGTCAGGCAGATCGCCGTTGTGTTCCAACACCAGCTGCCGCGCCGCCCGATGGAGATCGCGTGCGCGTCGGTAGTAGCCGAGTCCTTCCCAGAGTCGCAGCACGTCCTGCTCGTCCGCGGCCGCCAGCGCCTGGAGGGTGGGAAAGGCAGCGAGGAAGCGCTCGAAATACGGCACGACCGTCGCGACCTGGGTTTGCTGGAGCATGACCTCGCTGACCCAGATCCGGTACGGATCGCGATCGTGGCGCCAGGGCAAGGCGCGTTGGTTTTCGGCAAACCAGCGGAGGAGACGACGGTGAAGCGAGGCGTATGACAAGGTGACAAGGGGACAAGGGGACAAGGGGACAAGGTGACAAGGTGACAAGGGGACAAGGTGACAAGGGGACAAGGTGACAAGGGGACAAGGTGACAAGGTGACAAGGGGACAAGGTGACAAGGTGACAAGGTGACAAGGTGACAAGGTGACAAGGTGACAAGGTGACAAGGTGACAAGGTGACAAGGTGCGCCTGAAGTTACACCGAATCACTTTCTGCTCACGTCCACCTGAACGTAGTGGCAAAGAGAGCTACGGCAGGAAGACTTGATCTGCAACTTCAGGCGTCACCTTGTCACCTTGTCACCTTGTCACCTTGTCACCTTGTCACCTTGTCACGTCCTCGGGCGGCGCCGGTACTTCTCCAGGATTTCCTTGGCAGCCGACGACGTGTTGGCATTGGAGGACGGCTTGGCTGCGGCGGGCCGATAGGGGGCGGGCTTGGTCGCTTGGGGCTCCTCCGCCTGCGCCTTGGCCATGTCCATGATCGTGCTGCCCTCCAGTTCCTCGGAAGTGGCTTGGGCCTTCTCTTCCTCGGTCATTTCCAGCAGCATGGAGCCGATGCTGTCCTCATCGAGCGGCCCGTGGTGAGCCGCGTGATGCTGCTCCGGTTCCGGTACTTGGGTTTCCTTCTCGACCTGCGTGGGCTTTTCGGCTTGTCCATCGATCTTGACGTTGAAATCCAGCGGACCAATCTTCAGCACGTCCCCGTCGAAGAGCTCTCGCTCGCCCTGAACTTGTACTTCGTTGACGAACGTACCATTGGTGCTGCTCAGGTCGCGGACGAAGCACTTTTCGTCGCGCATGAGCAATTCGCAGTGCCGTTTGCTGATCGTCTGGCTGGCCGGGCGCAGATGGCACTTGGAGTCGCGGCCAATGACGAACTGCGGTAACGAGATGGGGATGAGACGCCCTTTGTGAGGGCCTTGACCCACCATCAAACAGAACTTCATGAAACGACCTCTTTGTCGGCGAATGGAGGTTGCCCCCACGGCGCGGACCGATGCTTCCCTGGACTGCCATGGGCGCAGTCCAAGCGGAGGAATACCTCCGGGGAGCTGCCCCAATTGGTCCCATGTCCAGGGATGGAGAGCACCGAACCAGTCCGGCTCGCGTCAATCGTCGTGATCGGTCCGGCACCGTGTTGCACGCTCACGGCCGGGCCGCCGTCGATCACGTCCGCGTCATCGTTGGCTCGCCATTCCGTGGGCAGCGTCGAATCTGGGCAAAATCGGCGTTAGAATGTGAGGCGAGACAACTAAATTGTAGGCGCGAGATCGACGCGTATGCAACCGAAAAGCCACACTTTCACTACGGAAACAGCCGCGGGAAACGGGCGCAAGGCCGTCGTGGTCCTGATTCTTCTGGTGATGGCCCCCATCGGCTGTCGCAATGTTGCGGGCCCCACGCTGATCGCTCCAAAACGATTTGACGGATGGACGGTCCGTATCGCCTGTACCGACCCTGCGGCCGCAGCGGTGGTGGAACGCTACGCTCGACCGTGGGCCGCGGAGACCGGCGCGACGGTCGAAGTCCTGCGTCAGGAGGCCTCGTCCACCGCCGACGCGTGGGTGATCGCTCCGCGTGAGCTCGGTCATCGCGTGGCTTCACGACAGCTGCAAGCGATCCCGGAGCCTGTTATCTCCGTCCTGCCGGCTAATCGCTACGAATGGGGCGACATCTTGCCGTTGTATCGTTCCCTCTTGCTCCAGTGGGATGGTAGAGCGTACGCACTTCCGCTGCTGGGCGACGCACTGGTGTGCCTTTATCGCGAGGACCGCTTTCGCGATCCTGCCAGCCAGGCAGCATATGAAAAGAAACACGGCCGTGCGTTGACGGCGCCGGCAACGTGGGAGGAATTTGCCGACATCGCCGAGTTCTTTCGCCAGCCGTCCGCCGACAAGCCGCTGGAACACAGCCTGACTCCCCTGCCGCGCGGCGATGGCCTGGCTCGGGAATTCTACGCCGTGGCCGCGCCACACGTTGTCCGCTCCATCGCCGAGGGTTCGCGCCAGCTGCCATCCCCGGAAGCCATGTACTCGTTCCAGTTCAACTTCGAGACGGGGCAGCCGAATCTGGCGTCCGCCGGCTTCTGTCAGTCGCTTCAACTCCTGCAGCGGCTGCAGGCTTGTCGACCAGCGACGGATCGGGACGACCCCGCGGCCGCGTTTCGCGACGGCAAGGCGGTACTCTGCCTGACCACGCTGGGGTGGATCGCGCGCTGCTCCGAATCAGGATCGCCCGTGCAAGGCAAATTCGCCGTCTGCCGTGTTCCCGGCAGCCGCCGAGTCGCCGCCTCGGCGAAGGCAGAGACAAGAGACCTCGGCGTCGACGTGAACTACGCTCCGTATCTCGGCGGCGGTTGGCTCGGCGTGGTGCCGGTGAGCAGTCCACATCCCGAAGCTGCCTTCGACCTGCTCGCCGAATTGAGCGGACCGAAGACAAGCCGCGAGATCCTGGCCGATCCCGCATCGACCGGCGCTCCGTTTCGACGTTCGCATTTTCAGAAGCTGGAGGATTGGTACTCCTACGGGCTTGGGCCCGGGCCAACCGCTGCGTTGCGCGAACAGGTGCGCCAGGACGTCGACCCACTGCCAGTGAACCCCGCCCTTCGACTGCGCGTGCCTGACGAACGGGAATTGCAGCGCGTCTTGAATGAGGAGTTACGCAAGGCACTCGCGAACCAAACAAACGCGGAACAAGCGCTCGTCAACGTCGCACAGCGATGGAAAGCGCTCGACCCAACGAAGGATGCCGCGACCCGGCGGGCGGAGTATCGAATGAGTCTTGGGAGATAAGAGATAACAGCCTCGTTCCCACGCGTGGGCCGTGGGAACGAGGCGTGAAATCACTCGGCTGCTTGCAGCCCGATCATGCCGTGGCCCGTTTCATAGTCGTGTCCCGGCGGTCCGAGGTCGCGGGCCGAGCGACGCAGGGCTTCACGCACCTGGACCGCGTTCCATTCGGGATGGCGCGACCAGCAGAGCGCAGCCAGGGCAGCCGCCTGGGGAGCCGCGGCGGACGTGCCGGAGAACGGCCGGTCGCGGTGGAAGGTCGGGAACGGCACCGGCGCCACAAGGTCAGGTTTGGGACACTTTGAATTGGGTCCGCAAGAGCTGTAGGTGGCGCGATGTCCGAGCAGGTCGACGGCGCCAACTGCCACAACTTCGGGGCCGTCCGCGGGAAACGCGATACTGCCGGCGGCGGTCGTGCATTTCAGCTCGCCGCCGAGGGCGACCAGGTGGAACGGCTTCGCGGGACCTTGGGACATTTCAACGCGAACCCGGTAGCGGTGCCCTGTCGTCGGCTGAAAACGCACCACTGCACAACATCGGTTCGGCCCGCAAACACCCTTCGAACGCCCGACCTCGGCACCCGTGGTCGCGTCCATCACGTGCAGTTGGTACTTTCCGCCCGGCTGCCAGTACAGTTCGACCGAGACGCGTTCGCTGCCCCACGGTTTCAACAGGTTGTCCTTCGTCCCCGCCTGCCATTCGTGAATCCCGTCGCCGCCATCGTGGAAGGTGCCGAACCAGTGCCGTTTGGCCGTGTTGCCCGCGCTGGCGAAGCAAAGAACGTCGCCCGGTTGATTGCCGGCGCCGAGAATCTTGGTCAGCGCGTCGTGGACCGGTCCGCCGCCGTCGCCGTCGCTCCAGCTGGGCATGATGATGGAGCAGGTGATGATGCGGGCGCCTTGCTGGCGCGCCCAGCGAGCCGCGTTGAGGAACTGATCGACGTTGTCAGGCTCCCATGTGGCCAGGATCAGCTCCGCGTCAGGCGCGAGCGCGTGCAACACCTCGCTGCACAGGATGCCATGCTGGCTGTCCTTCGCTTCCATGTTGCCGTCGTTGCGGAACGAGCGGGCGGTTACCTTGCCCGGCAGCGCCTTGCCGAGAAACTCGCGGTAGCCGCGGAACCCGGAATCGAGGACGGCGACCTTGACGCCTTTGCCGGTAATGCCGGCCTGGTGCCAGCGATCGACGCCCAGCGCGGCCAGATGGCGGACACGCTCGCGTTGCGGGTCCACGCTGGGGAGGATCGGCCCGCAATCGGGCGTTGCTTCCTCGGCGGACGGATGGGGCCGATGGCTGAGTGATTGTAAGAGCCGGCTGACGCCGCCGGCGGGAGCGTAGGGAACGATCGAGACTAGCAACAGAAGTGTCGCCGCGCTCAGACCGACCCGGACACGTGTGCTTGTTGGAAAGGAAAGCATAATCGGTGTCAGCGCCTGGAGAAGGTCATGGGAGTTGAATCACTGGCCGAACGATGGCGGCTCGGCATCGAATTGTACGCGCGCGGCAACTCCGATGTCGTCCGCTTCCCTCGCTGTAATCGGTTACCGACGGAAAACGGTCCGTGCTTTTCCGTAATCTGAGCAGCGTTCGCCAATCGCTTCAGCCCGCGGAACACGCAGAATGGGAGAATCCGGACGGGTTTAACCTGCGCGCGTCAAACTGCCACTTGGCAAGGTGGGCCAGACACTCTTGTCTGGCCGGCCAGACAAGAGTGTCTGGCCCACCGAACACAACCATTCTCGACCGCGTGCAGTTTAGCCGGGAAGGATCACGCGTCGCGGAAAGCGCCGGATCCGCCATCGCGCGGGGCTGGTTCAAAATCGAGGCGCTTGACGAATTTGCACGCGTCTTCGGCGCCGTATTCGCGCTCCATGCCCGCGTCTTTCCAGTCAATGGCCAAGGCGCCTTCGTAGCCAATTTCGTTCAAGCCGCGAATGACCGCCGCCCAGTCAATTCCGCCGTGGCCGGGCGAACGGAAGTCCCAGCCACGCCGCGGATGCCCCAGGGGAAAATAGGAACCAAGAATGCCCGTGCGACCGTTGAGCGTCAGCACGGCGTCCTTGACGTGGACGTGGTAGATCCGGTCCGGAAAACGACGCAGGAACTCCACCGGGTCGATCCCCTGCCAGTGGAGATGGCTCGGGTCGAACGTGAAGCCAAATTCCTCGCGACCGCCCAGCGCATCGAGCGCTTTCTCGGCGCTGTAGAGATCGAAGGCGATCTGACCGGGATGGACCTCGAAGGCATACTTCACGCCGCTGTCGCGACAGACGTCGAGGATGGGTTCCCACTTACCGGCGAAGTCCTTCAGTCCCTCATCGATGATGGCGGCCGTCGCCGCGGGATAGCCGACGACGTACGACCACAGCGCCGAGCCGGTGAAACCGCTGACCACGCTGACACCCAGCTTCTCGGCGGCGCGGATGGTCGCCTTCATCTCCTCGGCAGCGCGTTGCTGCACGGCCACGGGTTGTCCGTCGCCCCAGACGTAGTCCGGAAGCAGCGGTTGATGCCGGGTGTCGATGGGATCGCACACCGCCTGGCCGACGCGATGGTTCGCCAGTACCGGCACGGTCAGGTCCAGGCGTCCGAGCAGCTCCAGCTTTTGCGAGCAGTAATCGGCGTCGCTGAGCGCGCGCTGGACCTCGAAATGGTCGCCCCAGCAGCAGAGTTCGAGCCCTTGATAGCCCCACTCGCCGACCTTCTGAGCCAGCTCCTCCAGCGGCAAATCGGCCCAGGGACCACTGAATAGCAGAGTGGGTCGTGGCATTGGCAGTGGAGAATGTGAGTGGTGGGTGGCGCGGAGTAGACAAGCCCACGGGCCGAGACCCGTGGGCTTGCGATGGACGTCACACTACTCGTGACCGCTCAAGAACCGGCTCCATCCGTGGATGCGGGGTTGCCATCGCTCGTCGCGGTCGGTGCTGTCGCCGAGCTGGGGGCCGGTTCCGGATCCACGTGCGATTCGACCTTTGGTTCCACCTTGGGTTCGAATTTCGGTTCCGGCTTGGGCTCGCTGATCGCCGAAGACGGCGGCGGGGCGCTGGAGCGCAACGTCGGCGCCTCGACCATCGTGACCGGCGAAGTGGCCGGCGGTGGCGGAGCGGGCGGAGCCGACACCGTCGTGCTGGCACTGTACGACTCTTCGGCCTCATCCTCCTCGAGGTACACCTCATCCATGTCGGTGTCATCTACTTTGCGTCGCATGAGGAGATATGTGATCGTACTTGCGCTCCAGAAATAGCTATACCCGAATCCGAGGATCAACAGGAAGAACAGGTACAGCCATGCCGTGACCAGCACCGCGCCGACCTGGTTCCACCAGCTCATGCGGTCGGGGCCCTTGTATGCGGGATCCTGCCCGGTCAATTTCCGGTATGCAGGCTCATTGATCGTGCCGTTTTCCACCAGGCTCTGACCGTCGACCGTGGCTCCCTGCAGGAGCAATGTTCGCCAGCCAAAGGAAGTGGGTGCGTAGACGAACAGGAACGATGGCTCGCGGTTCGCCGACTCGATGAAAAACGTCTGCGAGACGCCCCACTTGCCGAGGTAGACGATCAGCGATCCCATGAAGCCGACGAAGAATACCACCACGGCTCCGTAGGCAATCGCCACCAGGCTGTACCAGATGTAGTGCCAGGGGCTCTGGTAAACGTAGCTGTAGGAACGGCTGATCGCGTCGAAACTATCACTTCCTTCGGCGCTGATCGTGGCGTACATCATCGGCCAGCCGACCAAGCCGACCAGCACGACTGCCATCGCCAGGCCAGCCAGGAAGACCAGCGGCCAACCCAGTCCGGCGACGACGATATCGCCGACCACCGGGATCATGAAGAACAGGCCATAGATGATGAGGAGCACCACCATGAAGGCGACAAACAGCAGCGGGAAGATCGGCGCCGACAGGAAGGAGACGTAGCGTTGCGTGACGAAGCGGATGGCTTCGCTCATGCCGATCTTGTCATTGCGAGCAATTTGCACCGCGGCCATTCGCGTGATGGCGCCGCCAAAGAGTGCCCAGGTTGCCAGCGTCCAGAGGGTGACCAGCAGGAAGTACAGCCGATTCAGTCCGCCCGTGCGCGGACCGATCAGGTAGACGACCGGGTAGAGGAACTTGACAAGCGGCTCGATCAGGACTTGCGACTCGTCGGTGACCAGCCACTGACCGAAATGCCCTGCTTCCCACGGCGTCCCGGCCTGGCCGGTGACCATCAAGTATGGATTGGGGCCGCGGTCCTCGAAGAAGGGCCAGGTGCGAAGCTTGCCGTAGGGCTTGACGCGAATCAGGTAATCCTTGCCGCCGATATTGACGATTCGCTTCTTCTCCCCGCGTTCGGCCAATTCCTTGACGGATTTCTCGACGTCGGCCTTGATGGCTTCGTATTCGTCGGGGGAGTTCGCCAGATCGCCGGCGTCCGTGAAGAGCGGGCCTGTGCCCGCCGCACCGTTGAGGATGTCCCATTTGCGGCGGTCATCCTTGAACGCTTTCCAGGCGTTCTCTCGGGCGATGGTGTTGAGCTCTTCGACGCTCCTCCCGCCCGCATCCTTGGGGCGGTACTTGTCGATCTCGTAGTCGCCTCCGGCTGCCTTCCACTGGGGCGGCTGCGTGAAGAAGACCAGGGCCAGAAGCCACCAGCCAAAGGCCATCGCGAGGATGCCCGCGCCGGCCAGCAGGAGCTTCTTCGGATCCAGCGCCACCTGAAAACTGCGAAACAGCTCCGTCCAGGGCATGACCTGGCGGTAGTTGATGTCGCGTACTTCGACTTTCTCCTCTGCCATGCAAAGCTCCTTATCTGGTGCCTCGCCCCCATCCACATCGTTGGGTGTCGGTCCTGCAAAGTGGGCATTATATTGCGTCCGGGGAGCTTTGCAATCACTCGTGACGAAGTGCAGGACAACCGAAGAAGGAAGACGACCCATCAGCTCATGCCCTAAATGCAAAAAAGCGTGGAATACGGCTGCCGCCCTAGAAAGGAATCGGGCGCGGGCTCGGGCTGGGGCTCGG
>JAIEMG010000142.1 GCA_019752375.1 Gemmataceae bacterium
GACTTCCACTCGGCCTTGTCGTCTGGGCGGTAGCGCAACTCGGTGCCGCCGTCCTTGGTGGGGCTCTGGGCGATGCGCACGCGGAACTTGTTGTCGGTGTCCCAGCCCGTCACGTCGCCGGGGTTCTTCGTGTCCAGCACCACAGCACCGGTCGTCAGGTCGACGCGGTACACGTCGTGGATCCGGCGATCGTTCAGGTTCAGCCCGACGAGCAGCTCGTTGGGGAATCCGCGATCCAGGGCGATGATCTGGGCACGCACGCCCTGGTAGGCCGTCAGGTCGCGCACGGTCTGGTTCAGAAGGTTGACCGAATAGACGTGAAAGTTCTCGTCGCCCTCGGCATCCTGGATGTAGAGGAGCGTGTCGGGCGCGTAGGCCCAGAAGTAGGAGCGAATGCCGCGCTTCTTGTCGGCCGTGACCATCCTGGCGTCTTCCTTGCCGAGGGTCTGCACCCAGACTTGAAGGACGTCGTTCTTGTCGGGCGCCAGGTAAGCCAGGCGCTTGCCGTCGGGCGAGATTTGCGGCGACGCCTTGACGGGATTGCCGAACAGCACTTGTCGTGGAATCAATGGCGGCAGTTCCGCGCGAGCTGACAGGAGTGGTAGAAATCCGAGCGCGACGACAACTGACCAGAGCAGGCAACGAGCCATGGCGAGTCCCTCGCAGAAATGAATCGAAATTCGTGAAGCATCCGTCTGGATATTCTACGAACGCAGCCACCAAAGCGGACGTCACGGGAGCGGGTCGAGGTCAAACAGCGCCTGGGCGGCGTAATTGCGCACGGCGGCATCGCTGTCATTCAAGGCGTCCCGCAAAGCAGCAATGGCGGGGCGTGCCTCGCTGCCGCACGCGGCGAGGCTCAGCGCGGCCCGTTCGCGGACGCGCGGGTCTCGATCGCGCAAGGCCGCGATCAGTTCGTCGACGGTCGCCTGCGGCGCCGTGGGCGGGGACATTGGGGTAGTAGCGGACGGTGAGTCGGCAGGTTTTGCCATGCGCGGCCGCCGCATGGTTGCGGTCATCTTGCCGATCCGCGCGTCGCCGCGGAGCATTGCCTCGGCACGCGTCTGCTCCCCAGGCGAGAGAAAGCGGAGTTGTCCGTTCACGACCAGGTCCGAGAGCAGGGGCACCTTGTGCAGCGGCGCGCGGCTGGCCAAGAGCAGGTAGCCGACGAGGGTACGCGTCAACGGGTGGTTGCCTTCCCACAACTCGCGGAACAGGACTGACTGGCTCGGCTCGCGGAAATCCTGCTCGCGGAAAAGCAGGTTGTCGCCGTTGTCAAAGCGGTCCCAAAGCGATTGACCGCCAATGACCAGGCAGCGCACCGCGCTATAGATGACCAGGTGGGCGAAGCGGTCCGCGTCGCCATCGCCGGTGCCGCCGCTCAGCCGTTGCGGATGCTGATAGTTCGGATGGCCCATCTCCCCTGATTTGCTCTGCGCCAGCGCCGGCACGACCAACCCGTCGTAATCCACCAGCCGCAGCTTGAGCGTGGCCGCCTTGCTGCCGGGCACCAGCAAGACGTTGCCGTGCTGGAGATCGCCGTGCGTGATGTCCGCGTTTCGCAGCTCCTGCGACAGGCGCACCCACATGTCGGCCAGCCGCTCCAGCAGGATCGGTCGGCCCAGGTACTCTTTCACGAACTCATTGAGTTGCAGACCCTCGACCCAGCGCATCTTGACGATCGGGTACCAATTGCCGTGGATGCGAATGCCCTGCTCCAGGTAGTGAAACTCGACCATGAAGCGCATTTGTCGGCGCTGGAGATGTTCACTGACCGCCTGGTAGCGTTCGCGCAGGCCATGGACTTCGCGCGTGAAGCACTTGATCGCCCAGAGTTGATCGTTGGGGCAGAGGAGCTTGTAGACGTCGGCACTGTTGCCGGAACGCGGCCAGGGTAAGCCCAGTGCATTGACGGCCGGCTGGCCTTGCTGTAACTCGCCATCGGCGAAACAGTGGCGCGGGTTCTGGATGGCCTCGTTGAAATCGGGGGGATGGGGCCAGGCCATCGCAGGATGGTTCCCGAGTTAGGGACGCGGAACGACCAGGGATGGTAGTCGTCCGTCTCCGCACGGTCAACTGCGGCGGATCGAACTGGTTTGCGGGTTTCCCTGTCCGGTTACTCGCCCGATGGGACCGTCCACAATCGAGCCGTCCCGTCGTAACCGCCGCTGGCCAACGTCTTACCATCAGTCGAAAGGGAAATCGCGCGGACATACGAAGTATGGCCGCTCAATGTGAGACTTTTCTTTCCGGTGGCTACATCCCAGACTTCCACATCCCGGCTGTTCATTCGCGCGGTATATATGCGTTTCTTGTCCGGAGACAGCGCGGCAGATTCCACGCTCTTATAACAGTCGATTTTCGCAACTTCCTTCCAGGTACCAATCTCCCACAACGTCACGGGGGAGTCCCAAGTTGATGCCAACAGCGCCTTGCCATCCGCGGAAACGAGTAGCGTGGTGACTGGACTCGCGCTATCTTTCAACAGCTTCTCGCGAAGAGTCTGTTGCACCTTCCCCGCCTCCACGCTCCAGATCTTGATGCAGCCGTCGCGGCTACCCGTGAAGAGCAGTTTGCCGTCCGCAGAGAACGCGAGTGCGGTCACGTAGGTATCATGCCCCTTCAACACGGCCTGTTGCTTACCGCTCTCCAAGTCCCACAGGATGGCTGTCTTTTCCGTAAATGGTCCACTGGTGGCAAGCACGTTGCCCTTGGGTGAAAACGCACACCGCCCACCCCCGCCCGGCTTCAAATTCAGCAACTCAGCCTGCGTCGCCACGCTCCATACCTGGACAATCCCCGTACCACCGGTTGCTAATCGCTTTCCATCGGGGGAGAACGCCACCGAACCTACGCGTCCTGTCGTGTCAGGAAGGAGCCCGATTTCCTTTCGCGATTCCACCTCCCAGAGCTTCACTGCATCACCTGAACCTGCCACAGCTAGGGTCTTGCCGTCGGGCGAGAACTGGACGGTAGTGACAACTTCCTTCCGCGTGTCAAGGAAAACCGGCTTAGGTTCCGCAGCCCGCCCGCTGTGCCAAAGACACGCCATCGTAGAGACAGTCACAATGGTTGCCATCGCGGGCAACCACGATTGCCGAACGGTAACGCGCTGGAAACAGTTGCATACTAGATTTGACGAGCAGACAACGAATGACCACGCAACCGTAGCCGTTGCCAGAAGCGCCGAGCACTTGATTGATCTTACAGCATTCATGCGGTCTTTCTCAGAACGACGTTGGTCGTGTATTCAAGACTCAGTCCCAATTCCTCCTGACCGGGAATGACATCCAACTCAGAGAATTCGCCCAAGACCAAGCCATCCGATGCTAGAATCGTGAACTGGTCTCCCACGGTCTCCCACCTGAGGGGAATAGTTGGAGAATTCGACCCTGAGTGCGCCGTCCAGTAACGCGTTATGGACCTGCAGTCGGTCATACCTGTCAGGGGCATTCCCGGTTGCGATGATAAACAAAACGCCGGTGCCCCTCTGGGAGTAAATGTTCGTTACGGCAAGGGTTCCCGCCACATTGTCATCCCCGCGCACCCGGATCAAACCGGCATTGGTAACACTACCAACAATAGCGCCCGGGCCGTCTAGTGTAGCGCCTTGCAATATGTGAACCATGCCCGTGGCTTCCAGGGTTCCGTTGCTCAGGGCAATGGTACCGCCTAGCTCACGCACGTCGCCCACGACTTGAAGAGTGTTGCCGTGCAGGAATGTAGATCCGGCTGTCTGTGCGTAGCCCGTAGTATTCGCAGGAACGTCGATTTGCACAAGGAGCCCAGCGCCTGGGAAGCTGGCCAAGCCGATCTCGAACGTGCCTCCGTTGTTCTCCACAGGAATTTTGATGACGGTGGGCGCATCGAAGAGTTTTCGAAACGCGCCGCCGTTTTGGAGGATCAACTTACTAAGAGGACTACCCGGATCAAAGTCGACCGTAGCAGCGACCGTCACGTCAAAGCTGCCGCCTGCCACGATGATCTCGGCGCCTGAGGCGGTAAAGATGTCCCCTGGCTCATTCTTTTGGGATTTCCCACAGGCGGGTGGACATATCGTCGCCTGCTGACGCCAAGAGCTTCCCATCCGGTGAAAACCTGATTGCTCGAATAAAATCCCCATGTCCCGCCAAGTCTGCCCACTTTCGCTTGTTGGCGAGGTCCCAAAGTCGCACGACTCCCGAACCGCCTCCTATCGCAAGCAATCTGCCATCCGGCGAATAGTCGATGCTCCTGACCCACAACAACGTCGGAACTTTAATGGTGCCGGTCCGCTTGCCTGTGAACGGGTCCCACAAGTAAACGAGACGACTCTCCCCTCCGCAAGCCAAGACCCTTCCGTCGGGCGAGAATCTCATGCACCGGACGTCCAAGTCATTCGATTCCAACTGCCGTAGTTTCTTCTTCCCTTGGACGTCCCACACTTGGACTGTCTTCTGCGAACTGGCGACAGCGAGGAGCTTGCTGTCGGGCGAAAAGACCATCGCCAGCGTGGACTCCTCGCAGCCGTCGAGGGTGGCCAGTTCTTTATAGGTGTCGGCATCCCAAAAACGTACTTTGTTGTCGACAGTGTCTGTCGCCAGAACCTTACCGTCCGGCGAGTATATGACGCACCGGGGACTGTCTTTCCGGCTCAGGGTGTGGTGAAGTCGGCCGGTGGACACATCATAGATTAGGGCAGCTTCGCCCGCATGTCTACTTGTCACCGCTGCCAGAAACTTGCCGTCAAATGAAAACGAAGCTTGGGAGTACCCGAGCCGAGGCGACATGAACCAATGCAGTTCCTTGCCAGAGACCACATCAAGCAGAACGATACGCTTGTCCGCGCCGATGGTAGCGAGAATTTTTCCATCGGGCGAAAACGCCACGTCCATCACCAAACTCTTGTGGCCGCGAAAAATGACTGGGTCTTTCCCCTCCGTACCTGTCACTAATGTCAAAGCAGTCGCCAAAGCCGGGAGCGTAACCGCGCGTCTCAATACCCGACGAAGTAATGTGAGGGCATACATGCGTTCTACTCAACAACAAGAACGGTGATGAACATCAATCTGCAACAACATTTAGGTCGATAAAGCTCTCCGTTGCATTGTTCACGAAGTTCACCTCCCAGTGCATGTTAGTCCCAGGTGGTGGAAGATTGTTCTGGTTCTGCCAAGCTCCGGCCGCGATTCCAGATTTGATAATTCGAAAAGAACTTCCAGCGACAGGCGAAAACGTTCCCCGATTGATAGCGAGGAAACCGCCGAGGTTGACCTCGGCAGTAACAATAAGCTGGTCATACTGGGTACCAGGCGTGGACCCTAGCACGTCCACGGTCAGCAAACCATTGCCTGATTGTGTATAATTCCCTGAGATTGTGGTGCTGCCGACAGCGCCCTGACTGCCGACGTATAAGTTCCCCGCATTGAGCACGTCGCCCACAATGGTCCCCGCTCCGGTGAGCGTTGCAAAAAAGCCATTAAGTTCAATTGTTGCTGCGTCGAGAACTCCCGAGGCCAAATTAATTGTGCCATTCGTGACTAGGACGTGTCCAGAAACAATCAAATCGCCGCCTTGTAAGTCCGTCACACTTGATCCGGCATTTTGTGTCATGTCGCCGGTGACGATCAGGCTGCCTCCTCCCACTGATACTGAATTCTGTTGGGTTAGCCCATTTCCAAATTCCAAGACCTCGCCGTTTACGTTTATGCTGCCCTTGTTGAGGAATGGCACCTCAATAAGGGTAATTCCGCTGCCAGGAACTGCGCTGAACGTACCCGCCTGCTCGTTTGTAATGGAAGCGAGTTCAAAGTTGGGAATGACGCGGATCGCCTTGGTGCCGCCCGCTCGAACACTGAAAGACCCGACGTTTTGAATCAGACTCGCGCGGGGAGGGGGGCCGGGGATAGATTCATCAGACATGAAAACGGTCCCGTCAAACCATGCTATGGTTCCCTCATTCCGAAGTAGGCTCGAATCAATGAATTTAACTCCGAAACCGAGGATATCCATGTCTCCGGAATTGATCAGAGTCACATTCTTCAGCCGGCCTGCGTACCAAAGGAACGTGTCCAAACATTTCAAAGTTCCAGGTCCCGTAAGGATGCCGGGCGTTGCCAAATCGGGCTGAACCCCAAACGTCCCCAATCTAAAGTTTTTGACGCTGACCTCAACTCCTAATGAGATCCTCAGCTCAGCCCCCATGTTTACTCGAAAGTCACCGCCCCCTTCAAGAGTGGTGAACTGATTGATGATCTGTACCCCCGGCACCCCTCCGGTGGCAGCAGCGAACAGAATGTCGGCGCCCATCGCTGCGAAGAAGCGAGCAGAGTGGACTCCGCTGCCTTGAAACCAGAGTGTTCCTGTCAGCGCCTCAACCGTCTGAGCCGGATTGCCGAGAGTGCTTTGATTGTTGAAATCGATTTGGATAATCGAACTGCGAGTCCCTCCGGACTTGCGGAACACACCGTCGTTATTGAACGTCGAAAGAGCTCCGTCGCCCTTGTTAATATCAGCGTCCGACCTGATATCGAACGTCGCGCCGAGGCGGTTGTTGACTATTGCATCGTTTGACGCAATAAGGCCAATTCCGTCAAGGCTGATCGTCCCGCCATTTTCCAGTGTGCGCTCGTCGAGGATTTTGGTGGAAGTACCGCTGATCGTCATTGCGGCGATTGTGTTGACGCGCGTAATCCCCATGCCGCTCATAGTTCCGCCGGTCCACGTCGCGGTACCGAGAATCGTAAGGTTGCCAGGACCGGAAAGCGTTCCACCTTCGGCGAGTCGGAAGTTGTCGACGTTCACATCTCCGAGGAGAACATGAAATACGGGACCGGCCATGCCACCCACCGGCAAGCCCACCGTATAGACGCCAGCACCGACGAAGTTCGCATTCTGCTTGATTTGGAAGAACCCGGACTTGAAGTTTACTCCCGCGCCTACCGTGGCACTCACATTGCCCGCAATGTCGCCGCCTCCTTGGAGTGCGAGGAAGCCGCCAGCCATGTTCAGCGCGCCGGAGAAGGTAAGCGAATGGTTGATCGCGGAATCCGCCGCCAGCGTCAGCGCCCCACTGAAGCTAATCGCATTGTCCGAATGCAGACTACGAATCGACTCGCTCCCCGCCGCGTGCACAATGGTCACGCTCGGGTTCGTGTGGATGTACACGTCGTCGCATGCGCCGGGCAGCTGGTCGGTGCTCCAGTTCAGCACGTCGGTCCAGTTGACGCCGTCGCCGCCGCCGTCCCAGGACACGCTGCGCGGACAGACGTCCAGCGTCAGTACGCCGATCTTCGACGCGGAACTCTCGGTGAACCAGACCGTGTTGCCCGCTCCGGCCGCGATGCCATACGGGCCGCTGGCCGCCGTCGGCAAGTCGAACTCCGTCATGGTTCCGTCCGGCAGCACCTTCGCCAGCTTGCCCGAGCCGTATTCGGCGACCCAGAGGTTGCCGTCCGGACCGGTGACGATTGCTTGCGGTTGGCTCCAGGCGGTCGGCGTGTGGAACGCGGCCAACGTGCCGTCCGGCGTGATGCGATAGACGCCGTCGCCATTGTCGCCGACCATCGAGACGAACCACACGTTGCCGTCCGGCCCAGCCGTCACGCCGACGGGAACCGCATAGTCCTCCGGCAGGGCGAACTGGGTGATGCTGCCGGTGCTCGGATCGAGGCGCGAGATGTTGTTGCCGTTGGCTTCGGTGAACCAGATCTTCTGGTCTCCGCCTGCCGTCAGGCGCAGCGGAAAGCTGTAGGCCATCGCCGTGGCATAAAGCGTGACAGCGCCGGTGGACGTATTCAGGCGGCCGATGCCGTGGGCATAGGTATACCAGACGTCGCCGAAGGCCGCGACGATGCCGCCGGTGGGCGCGCTGCCGGCCGGCAGCGCGAAGTGGGTGATGGCTTGCGTGTCGAGGCGCAGCTCGCCGATGTCGCTGGCCCCGGTGAAGAACATGGAGGCCGCGCCTGCGGTGATGCCCAGGGGATGCGACCCGCTGCCGGCGGCAATCGAGGTGGTGACGCCGCCGGGCGTGGTACGCAAAATGGCGTCGGCGAGCAGGGCGGTGCTGTACAAGTTGCCGTCGCTGCCGGCGGCAATCTGGAAGGGAGTGCTGGGCGTGCCGAATTCGCTGATGCTGGTGGGCACGGTCCGCTCCTCCAGGCCCTCAAGCCAGGGCCGGTAGATGCGGTCCGTGCGTCGCGTGACCGAGTGTTTTACGAGGGGGGGGGACGACGTGCAACGGCTTCGGAAACAGCGGGTCAGGGAGAGGGGCATGGGCATCCTTTCGCGTTGCGGAGCGAGGGTGAAACAGCAACGAGGCGGAGCAAGGACGGTAATGAGTTTGGACCGGGCGGAAGCGCTTGTCAAGCGAAGATCGGCGGCGGCAACAGTCTCGAGTGCGCATCGACGCGCTCGGGCATCGGTGCGGGCTGTTCGGATTGCGGCGCCGTGGTTGGCCTGGGGTGGGTTGGGGGTTCGTTGTGCTGGTGCATCGACGCCATATGGGTGAGAACCAGCATCATGAGGATGGCGGCGATGGCGCCCAGGGCCATCCACAGTGCAATGGGTCCGAACGTCGGCGGCTGCCCGACCAGCTTCTTCATGTGCCGCCGGCGCTGCCGGAGGGTCGCCCGCACCCGGTCGCGATAGGCGGGATCGGGCGTGGGAGGCGCCTGTCCCGAAGCCAGCGTGGCGAACTCGACGGCCTGGCACAGGGCTTCGCGCGCGGCCTGGTCCTCGCCCAGGCGCTGTTCGAACGCGGCGGCTTCGGCGGCCTCCATTTCGCCGCTGGCATACAAAAGGGCCTGGACGCTCAGGTCGCTGGGCGAGTCGCCAGGCTTCGGTTCGTCAAGCATGATTCTGCTCCCACAACAGGCGAAGGCGTTTGAGGCCCTCGTGCATCCGCGCCAGCGCCGTGTTGAGCGGACAGCCCAGCGTCTCGGCAATCTCGCGGAAGCGCTTGCCCTCGTACACGCGTTGCCTGATTACTTCACGCTGGCCGGGCGGAAGTTGTTCGAGCAATTCCCGCAGCCGCCGTGCGTCGTCCTCGCGCTCTACCTGGAACAGCGGTCCCGGCTCCTCATCGGACACGGTGCCGTCCTGGTCATCCATCGAGGCGAACTGCTTTTTCAGCCGCCGCTTGACCAGCATGGCCTGGTGATAGGCGACGGTAAACAGCCAGCCGCGCAAGTGGCCGGAATCGACTCCGTCCAGGTGTTCCAGGGCTCGCACCAGCGTTTCCTGCAAGGCATCCTCCGCCTGGTGATGATTGCGCAGGATGCCGAAGAGAAACTGGAACAGCTGCACCTCGTAGCGCGCGAAGATAGCGTTCAGCGCACTTTCGTCGCCGGAGCGAAAACGGGCGATCAGTTTCGCGTCCGAATCCTCGCTCATGCCGTGGCCCCTGGCTACTGGTACCGATGCGCGGCTATCGAGCTTTATTTTGGGCGGCGGTGCGTGTCCGAACGTGGGGCACGTTTGTAACGTGCCGAAATAAAGGCACGTTACAAACGTGCCCCACAGGTCGGCGTTATTTCCCCATCAAGTTCAGGACGGCCATGGACATGGTCAGGACGCCGGTGCGGATGCTTGGCTCCGGCACCGGCGCGTAGAGATCGGAGTGCATCGACGGCAGGGGTTTGCCGCCTTCTTTCTGGGATTCGGCCACGCGCTCCGGCGCCACGGTGCCGAGGAAGTACATGAAGATCGGCACCTTGCGGTCCGGGCCGGCAAAACGGCTGAAGTCCTCGCCACCCATGATCGGCGGCACTTCGTGGACATGGTCGGCGCCTAACAATTCCTTGAAAACGCCCACGGTACGCTTCGTCAACGCCGATTCGTTGATGAGCGCCGGTGTGAACTCGCCGGGATCGACCTTTACCACCGGCTCGGGCGCGCGCATCCCTTGTGCGGCCGCCTTGGCGATGCGGTCAATGCTGTCCAGCACGTGCTTGCGCGTCGAGTCCTTGGTGGTTCGCACGGTAACCTGGAGCTTCACCTCGGCGGGAATGATATTGTGCTTGGTACCCCCGTGAATGGAACCGACCGTGACGACCGCGGGGTCCAGCGGGTTCATCTCGCGGCTGACAATGGTCTGCAGATCGAGCACGATCTTGGCTGCAAGGACGATCGGGTCGACCGCCGTGTGCGGCGCGGCACCGTGTCCACCCTTGCCCTTCACGGTGATGTCCACCGAATCGACGTTGGCGAGTGCCAGTCCGTCGCTGTAGTTGATGTGGCCGTGGGCCAGCCGGCTGTCGCTGTGGAGCGCCAGGCAATAGTCGGGCTTGCCGAAACGGTCATACAGCTTGTCCGCGAGCATCAGGCGGGCGCCCGTGCCGATCTCCTCCGCGGGCTGCGCGATCATCACCAAGGTACCCTGCCACTTGTCCTTCATGGGCGCCAGGACGCGGGCGGTCCCGATCCAGCACGCCATGTGGACGTCGTGGCCGCATGCGTGCATGACACCAACGTCATTGCCCGCCTTGTCCCTGGCACGCACGCGACTTGCGTAGGAGACTCCGGTCAACTCGGTCACCGGCAGTGCATCCATGTCCGTGCGAACGAGCACCAAGGGGCCCTTGCCGTTTTTGAGCACTGCAACCACACCAAGCCCGCCCACCTTTTCGGTCACCTCAAAGCCCAGACCGCGCATTTCCTTGGCAAGCAGAGCGGAGGTCTTTTCTTCTTGCAGCGATAGCTCAGGATTGGAGTGGAGGTGCTTGTAGAGGGTTTCCAGAGCGGGCAGTTCCGCATCGATCTTTTTCTTGATCTCGACGGCGCGTTCCTTGAGTCCAGGGGTGTCGGGCGTTTTCGTATCGGAGGCGGCGGGAGCGGTGAATAGCAGGGCAATACCGATGATGGACAGCCGTTTCATATCGCACTTTCCTTGGGGAGGGAGTGGTGGAAAACTGTGTGCAAGTCCTTAAGAGCGTATCCCGTCCTAACCATTCCTGCATGGAAAAATTAGCGGATTTTTCAGTCCCTGCGGGGGGCTGGCCCGTATACTGACTTAGGAGAGAAGTGAAGACTCCTCTCCCGGCAAGAGACGCTGCTCTCCCGCGCGAGCTATTTCCCGCTCGTTCCTTTCGCCGGCTGCTTCGTTCCCAATCTCTCCGCCTGGAGCGATGAGCCAACGACATCCGCTGGAAGGTGTTGCGTGCTCCCACGAGTGAGGAGTACCCGGGGATGCTACGCCCAACTGCAATCGCGGCGGAGAGTCCAGCGCCTGGATATTAACCAAGAGGGAAACCACCATGCGCGCCAAACGCCTCACCGTACAGGAACGGAAGGACATTTTTCAGGCACTGGTGACCGCTCAAGATAGCGGAGGCATCTCCGTGCCCGAGTCCCGCCAGCAAGTGACACGCGATTACGAAATCACCGACGCTCAGCTGCGTCAGATCGAAGAAGAGGGACTGGAAAAGGAATGGCCGCCGCTGGACGAGGCCGTCCAGAAGGCCGGCTGAGCCGACGATTTTGACCCCTGCGAAGCAACGACGCGCAGGGGAGCGCCAAGTGGTGCTCCCCTGCGCGTCACTGTTTTGTTGGTTGAGCGGGGCTCAGTGCTGGTGCGAGTAAATGCCCTTGGCGCCAAACGTCTCCGCCAGCTTCTCGGCAGAGACCATTTGCTTCGGGGGCCCTTCGCAATGAATTTTGCCATCCTTGAGGCAAATGACGTGGTGGGCCCGATCGCTAACCATGCCCGTATCGTGTGAGACGAGCAGCACCGTCACGCCCAGTTCCTGGTTGAGCCGTGCAATCAGGTCGTAAAACTTCTCCTGGTGCTGGAAGTCCACGCCTGCCGCCGGCTCGTCCAGAAGCAGCAACTCCGGCTTTGGCTCAATCGCCAGCGCGAGCAAGACGCGTTGAAGTTCGCCGCCCGAGAGCTTTTCCACGGGATGGTCGAGCAAGGACTTGGGCGTCCAGACGCGTTCGAGCATCGCTTCCATTTGGCGGGTAACACGGCGACTGATGCCCAGGAACAGCGGGCGTCGCTGTAGAGCCAAGGCGAGAAGGTCGCGCACGCTCAGCGGCAGGCGCGCGTCGATGTTCAGCTTTTGCGGCACGTAACCGACGTATTCGGGTGTGACTTTCGAATGGTCGTGTCCGCACTGGAAGGCGATACGGCCGCTGTAGGGCACTTCCTTCAGGATGGCGCGCAGCAGTGTCGTCTTGCCGGAGCCATTCATCCCGATCAGGGCCGTGATCTTGCCGTGATCGAGGTGAGCGTTCAGCCCCTTGAGGATCCGGGTGCCGCCGAGCTCGACGTGCAGGTCCTTGATCTCGATAAGTGCATGGCTCATTGCAGCGCCTTCGCCAGGTTTTCGACGTTCTCGCGCATTCTTTTCTCGTAGTAGTCCGGCTTCAGTTGATCGGGTGGGGCGGTCTCGATCGGGTCGACCTCGACGAACAACGCGTCCGCAACACCTTTTCTGCGTATCTCTTCCAAGAGTGAAGTCGCTGCCGTGTTGCGTGGGTACTGCGGCTCGACCGCAAGCACGCGCACGTGATCTTTTTTGCAGACATCCACCAATCGCGCCAGGCGCCGCGGATCAGGCTCGGTGCCGGCCTGCGGCTGGATGCTGGCGACCACGTTCAGGTCAAAACTGCTTGCGAAATAGCGCAGCGAATCGTGGAACGTCACAATGTTGCGATCCTTCTTACCCGCCAGCAACGCCATGCCATCGGCTTGAAGTTTCTGCAGCCGGGCGATGTAGTCGGCAGCGCGCTGCTCGTAGCCCGCCGCATGCGAGGGGTTAACTTCTTTCAGCTTGTCGCGAATGCAGCCGACCATTGCGATTGCTTCAGGGATGCCGAGCCACGTGTGTGGGTCGACGCCGCCGTGATGATTGCCGCAACAGCCGTCCGAGTTGGGATCGACCTTGCGCAACTTGTCCTTGAGCGATGGACACTGGCCCAGGTCGACCAGTTCCAGGCGTTTGTTGCCGGCGTTGGCTGCCAGCTTGCGCGACAACTCGGTGTCCAATTCGATGCCGTTGGTAAAGAAGAGATCGGCCCGTTGGAGCTTGATGGCGTCGCGCGGCGTCGGATGGGCATCGTGCGGACCGGTCGTAGTGAGCAAGCAGAGAACGGCGTCGTCGTCGCCGGCCACGTTCGCCACGAAACAGTAGATCGGGGCAAACGAAGTCATGATTCGCTTGCCGCTCGTCTCGGGCCACACCTCCGGCGGCGCGCTACAGCCCATGAAACCAAACATGATTGCCGCGGCAGATACGGCTGCGGTCCCGACGAACCATGTTAGGTTTCTCGGGCGATTGCATTCTGCCTTGCCACCGCTCATCGGAACGCCTCCGGGCTTACTTTGTATTACCAAATCAATTGTAGCCTTTGTTTGAGATCCAGGCAAGGCCACTGGCAGCGCGGTCGGTGCTGCGATATTGTGGGCAACCTGCATGACGCTCGAAACATTGAGGAGATGCAGCAATGGCGTACCGAGTCTCGACGGAACGGCGCGAAACGAGGAGTGGCGTGGATGGCACGGTCTACGTCCTGGAAAATGACGGTCTCGGTTGTCGTGCGGAGGTTTGGCCGGCGCGTGGCTTCAATTGCTATCGGTGGATGGTGAAACACGGTGGCAAGGACCTGGAGTTGCTCTATTCGGAAGCCACCCTGTTTGGCGACGGCAAGCCGACCCGAAGCGGGATCCCCATTCTCTTTCCATTCCCCAATCGCATTCGCGACGGCCGATTTCACTGGGAACGCAAACAGTATTCGCTGCCGCTCAATGACTCCTCCGGCAAGAACGCCATCCACGGATTCCCGTGCCGCAAGCCATGGCGTGTGATTGATCAGGGCGCGGATACGACCAGCGCCTGGGTGACAGGCGAGTTCCAGGGTTCCGTCGATGCTCCCGAGAGCCGAGCGCTCTGGCCCGCCGACTATGTGTTGCGCGTCACCTGCCGGCTGCTTGCCACTTCCTTACGCGTGGAAGCGACGGTGAAGAACGTCGATCAAGGCACGTTGCCGTTCGGCCTCGGCTACCATCCGTATATCCGCGTGCCATTCATTCCCGGAGACAACGCCGACGACTACTGGCTGGAAACAGCGGCACGCGAAATGTGGGAATTGGAAGACGGCGTGCCAACGGGAGCACATCGACCCGTCAGCGCGGCCCACAATTTTTCGCTGGGAAAGCGCATCAGCGAACTGAACCTGGACGACCTTTACACCGATCTCGAAACGCCGCCGCCACCCTGTGCGGACCCCTACTGGTGGCGCGCAGGGGTGCGCCAGGCGAATACGAAGGTCGGCGTGGACCTACTCACGTCGCCGGCATTTCGCGAGTTGGTGCTGTTTACGCCAGTGAATCGCCAGGCGATTGCCGTGGAGCCGTACACGTGCGCGACGGACGCGATCAACATGAACCAGCGGGGCATTGAGGCAGGATTGCTCGTCGTGGAGCCAGGGAAAGAATGGCAAGGCACCATCGAGTTTGCCTTCCGCGGCGTGGAGTAGAAAACGTAACTTCTCAATAACCCTGGAAACTGGCGCAGCTGTCGAAGGAGGAATTGGGTAGTCTGGGAAGCATGAAGATGGC
>JAIEMG010000130.1 GCA_019752375.1 Gemmataceae bacterium
TGGCAGACGGAAAACCATCAAAGCCCTCCACAAGGCGAGGGCAAGTTGAAAATGCCTCTTTTGATGCTAAAGTCTCGTTACTTCTGCCCCAGCAACTGCCGCAACACGTACGGCAGAATCCCCCCATGCTGGTAATACTGCACTTCCTGCGGCGTATCGATGCGCACGACGGCCTGGAATTCCTTCACGCTGCCATCGGCACGCCGCGCTTTCACCTTCAGGTCGCGTCCGCCGCTGATGCCGCGGGTCAGCAGGTCGGCGAGGCCGTCGATGTCGTAGACTTCTTCGCCGGTCAGGCCCAGGGTGGCGGCGGTTTCGCCGAACTTGAATTGGAGCGGCAGGATGCCCATGCCGACCAGGTTGCTGCGATGGATGCGCTCATAGCTCTCCGCGATCACGGCCCGGACGCCAAGCAGCTTCGGGCCCTTGGCGGCCCAGTCGCGGGAGGAGCCGCTGCCGTATTCCTTGCCGGCGATCACTATCAGCGGCACATTCTCCTTCTCGTACTTCACCGAGGCGTCGAAGATCGACATCGGCTCGCCGTCGGGCAGGTGGCGCGTCACGCCACCTTCGGTGCCGGGGGCGAGCAGGTTCTTCAGGCGGATGTTGGCGAAGGTGCCGCGGACCATTACTTCGTGATTGCCGCGCCGCGAGCCGTAGCTGTTGAAGTCCTTGGGCTGCACGCCGTGTTCGATCAGGTAACGGCCGGCCGGGCCTTGCGCCTTGATCGATCCGGCGGGTGAGATGTGATCGGTCGTGATGCTGTCGCCCAGGAGCGCCAGCACGCGGGCGCCCGTGATGTCCTTGACGGGCGCGGGCTGCTTGCCCATGTTCTCGAAATACGGCGGGTGCTTCACATAAGTGGAGCTGGGGTCCCACTGGTAGAGGTCGCCTTCGGGCACCGTCAGCGATTGCCACTGGGCGTCGCCCTGGAACGCCTCGTTGTAGACCTTGCGAAACATCTCGGAATGCAGGTTCTTGTCGATCGCTTGCTGCACTTCGGCCTGCGTCGGCCAGAGATCGCGCAGGAAGACCGGCTGGCCCTTGCTGTCGGTGCCGAGGGGCTCATTCTTCAGGTCGATGTCCACCGTGCCGGCCAGGGCGTAGGCGACGACCAGCGGCGGCGATGCCAGGTAGTTGGCGCGAACCTCAGGATGGACGCGGCCCTCGAAGTTGCGGTTGCCGCTCAGCACCGCCGCCACGACGAGTTCATTCTCTTCAATCGATTTCGACACGGTCGGCGGCAGCGGGCCGCTATTGCCGATGCAGGTCGTGCAGCCGTAGCCGACCAGGAAGAAACGCAGTTGCTCCAGGTAGTGCATCAGGCCCGCTTCGATGAGGTAATCCGTCACCACCTTCGATCCAGGCGCCAGGCTCGTCTTGACCCACGGCTTCGATTGCAGGCCGCGTTCTGTCGCTTTTTTCGCCACCAGACCCGCGGCCATCAGGACCGACGGGTTCGACGTATTCGTACAGCTCGTGATGGCCGCGATGACGACCGAGCCGTGGCCCAGAGGCGATTTGGTCTCCGTCTTTGGCACGGGCGCGGTTGCGACGGCGCCGGACTTCGGCTTCGACTTGCTCTGGAGCTTGGGCAGCGCATCGGCGAACGACTTCTTCACGTCGGGCAGACGCACGCGGTCTTGCGGCCGCGTTGGGCCGGCCAGGCACGGCTCGACGGTGTTCAGGTCCAGCTGCAACGTGTCGGTGTAGCGGGCTTCGGGCGTGTCCTTGGTGTGGAACATGCCCTGTTCCTTGCAGTAGGCTTCGACCAGCTTGACCAGCTTCTCCGGACGGCCGGTGAAGCGCATGAAGCGCAACGTCTCGTCGTCGACGGGGAAGATGCCGCAGGTGGCGCCATACTCCGGCGCCATGTTGGCGATGGTGGCGCGGTCGGCCAGCGAGAGTGCAGCCAGGCCGTCGCCGAAGAACTCGACGAGCTTGCCGACGACACCCTTCTTGCGCAACATCTCGGTGACGGTCAGCACGAGGTCGGTCGCGGTCGCCCCTTCGGGCAGTTTGCCAGTCAGCTTGAAGCCGACGACCTGCGGGATCAGCATCGACACCGGCTGGCCGAGCATGGCTGCCTCCGCCTCGATGCCGCCGACGCCCCAGCCGAGCACACCCAGGCCGTTGATCATCGTCGTATGGGAGTCGGTGCCGACCAATGTGTCCGGATACGCGGTGTTCTTGTCGTCGACGAAGACGACGCGAGCCAGGTACTCGAGGTTGACCTGGTGGACGATGCCGGTGTCCGGCGGCACCACCTGGAAGTTGCGGAAGCCCTTCTGGCCCCAGCGCAGGAACAGGTAGCGCTCGTGATTGCGGGCGAACTCCAGGTCGGCGTTGACCTTGAACGCCTGCGGAGTCCCGAAGTCGTCCACTTGCACCGAATGGTCGATGACCAGCTCGACCGGCTGCAGCGGGTTGATACGTGTCGGCTCGCCGCCCATCCGCTTCATCGCATCGCGCATGGCAGCCAGGTCGACGACCGCGGGAACGCCGGTGAAGTCCTGCAGCAGGACGCGGCTGGGCGTGAAGGCGATCTCGCGATCGGGCTCGGCCGTCGCGTTCCAGTTCGCCAGCGCTTCGATGTCCGTGGAACGCACCACCTGATCGTCCTCGGTGCGCAGCAGGCACTCCAGGAGGATCTTGAGCGCGAACGGCAAGCGGGCTGCTGCCGGGATGCGCTGCTCGACCGCGCGGAGGCGGTAGATGGTGTAGTCCTGGTCGCCGACCCGCAGTGCCGCCTTGCTGCCGAAGCTGTTCGCCATGGTGCCCCTGTCCTTCTTCTCCAGTGGAATGCTCGACGGGGAGAAGCCGTCTCTCACTTTACATTGTCGGATTGCAAGGCGGCGTCGGCCAGCGGCTGCCATTTTGACGGCTAAATTCCAGCTGTTTCCGCCAGATTCGACACCCGAATTTCAACACGGAACGGGCTCTGCCACTGCCCGCCCTCGCGCTCAAATTTGCAATCGCCAATGACTTCCGCGCACGCGCCGTTCGGCCCATCGCCCTGCTGCATGACTGGCACGGTGGTTGCTTTTAGGAGAAGTGAAGAAGCTTACGGAACCCCGGTCCAGGCTCGGACGCATCCCGATGGGCCGCCCCTTCACGGGGACCGGATTGCTAAACCGCCACGGGAATCGTCCGATCCGATCCAGGAAAGGAGATTCACAAATGAGACTCTCGCGCTGGGAACCGCTCGGCGGCATGTTCAACCAGGTGAACCACCTCCAGAAAGAGGTGAATCGGCTCTTCGACCGCTGGGGCGGCGACGGCTGGAACCTGATGAACGGCAACACCCAATTTCCTCCCCTCAACGTGTGGGAGGACGCGGAGCATGTCTCGGTCGATTGCGAGCTGCCGGGACTCGATCTGAAAGACCTGGAAATTTACGTCACCGGCGGCAATCAGCTCACGATCAAGGGCGAGCGCAAGCAGCAACTGTCCGAAAACGCCGTCTTTCATCGCCAGGAACGCACCTTCGGAACATTCGTCCGCGTGCTGACGCTGCCGTTCCCGGTCAACAGCGACAAGGTGGAAGCGAAGCTGGAACACGGCGTGCTGACCATCAAACTCGCCAAGCACGAAGCGGCCAAGCCGCGCAAGATTGCCATCAAAGCCGAATAACTGAACTCACGACCCAAGGAGCCCTAACCCATGGCGGAAACCCAAGCGATGGTGCAGAAGGATCGCTCGGAAGTGCATACAGCCGAGCGCACGCGCGGCGGCGTCACCTTCACGCCGCGTGTGGACATCTACGAGACCGATACCAAGCTGGTGCTGTGTGCCGATATGCCCGGCGTGCGTCCGCAGGACATCGACCTGCGCTACGAGCGCGGCGAACTGGTGCTGCACGGCCGCGTGGAGCCACGGCAACGCGTCGGTGCCTTCTTGCTGAATGAGTACGAGGACGGCGACTTCTATCGCGTCTTCACCATCAGCGAATCGATCGACGCCTCGCGGATCGAGGCCGAGTGCAAGCACGGCGTACTGACCATTCACCTGCCGAAGGTCGCGGCGGTGCAGCCGAAGCAGATCAACGTGAAAGCGAACTGACCCTTCTTGGTGGGGTTGGCTTGCAGCCGACCGCGACGAACGGCTGGCAGAGCCTATCTCAAGTTGGTGGCGACGCCACGAGCGAACAGCTCGTGCTACCGCGGTAGCACGAGCTGTTCGCTCGTGGCATGTGCGACCGCGAAGTACCAGCCAGACCAAGTTCGGCTTCGCTTGTTCTTGGAGCCGGACTTCTGCTTAACCGCCCGCCATTCGGCTAAAGCCAGCGAGCGTTCAGCTCGCCTGGATCCTGCTGCGCGAAATCCGTGCCGCTCCGCTCACCTACCTACCTACTCGGGCGTATCGAATGCTATACAAACAGATAGGCAGTCCCCGACGGAGCGCCATGATGTTCGAAGACATGACTCGGGAAGACGTCCATGCGGCGGTCGATGTGCTGGTGGAGGAGTTGCTCGATGCAGCGCATGTCGAAGCGCCGCCCGTGGATGCCATCGCGCTGGCCCAGCGGCACCTGGGCATGATCGTTTGCATGGATCGGCGGCAGCCGCAACGCGGACGGGCGCAGCGGGCTGGGGGGCGCAAGCAAATCTTCCTGCGGCCTGAGCCGACCGAGGAACGGCATCAGTGGACGGTCGCTCACGAAATCGGCGAGCACTTCAAGGCGTCCTTGCTCGAACGGCTCGGTGCCGAGCCAGGGCAGACGCGGGCGATGGCCGGCGAGTCGCTCGCCAACCTGTTCGCCAACCGGCTGCTGACGCCGACCGCCTGGCTGGCGGACGATGCGCCGGCGTGCGCTCACGACGTGCTCGAATTGAAACGCCGCTATCGCACGGCCAGCCACGAGGTCATTGCCTGGCGCCTGCTCGACTTGCCGGAGCCGTGCGTCATCACCATCGTCGACAACGATCGCATCCATCGCCGGCGCAGCAATGCCTGGCGCGTCCGCAAACAGCTGGCGCCGGCGGAGGCGGAGTGCCAGCAGGCGGTCAGCGCCGACGGCAAGCCGTGCCGCGTGCGGCGAGACGGCTGGACCGTGCAAGGCTGGCCGGTCCACCAGGCCGACTGGAAGCGTGAGATCCTCCGTAGCGTTGTTGAGAGCGACGGCTCAGAATTCGGCGCGGATGACGTCGACGCCGAAGCGTGATTCACGCAGCTCGGCAACCGTTGCAAGCACTTGTGGTTCCGCCGCCTGCACCGGCCGCCGCCAGCCCCACAGTGCGGACAGCGCGTAGAAGCCGACCGCGACCAGCACCAAGTATTGGAAGCCGATCAACATCGACAGGTTCTCCGCGATGCCGCCGAGCATGGCGCCCGCGATATTGGCGCCGAAGGCCCGGTCCGGATACTCGCAGCGGGCAAACGAGACGGCAAAGATCACGCCGGCAAACAGGATCGGCGCCGCCAGCAGCACACCGGCTGCCAGCAGCTGCCATGTTCGCTCCAGGCCGAGCAAAACGTCGAGCGGCAGCAGAGCGTTCAGGGCCAGCGCCGCGAACAGGCCGGCATAGTAGACGCCCAGGTGCTCGGGCCGGCGCAAGATGACCCAGAGGTTGGCCAGCAGGATCATCGCCAGCACGGCCGCGAAAACGAGTGAGTTCACCATCCACGTGCTGCCCAGCAGCAGTGCCATGTTGACCACCGCTTTCGTCTCGACCAGCATGAAGCCGGCGCCGAGGAAGAACATCCGCAGCCCCAGTCCACCCGTCGGCTCGCGGGACTGCTTCGGGGTGCGGAAGAAGAACAGCAGTGCCAGCGACAGGCCCCCCATCACCGCCATGCCGCGCCAGCTCAGGTCGGGGATCATGGGCGCGCGGACATACAGGAAGGGCCAGTCATCGGTCGCCGAGCGCAAGGGCTCTTGCGGTTGCTTCACCTCGGCGGGGGCGAAGCGTCCCCAGCCCTGTGCCGGGTCGGCCAACTCCCGACGGTCCGCGGTGCCAGGGTTGGTGAAGCCGTTCGGCGAAGTGAGCCCCGGAGCCTGCTTGTCGTTGAGCCAGTACTCGTTCTTCCACGCGAAGGCGTCCTTGAGGTGCTTGGTGTCGCCTGCGAACAGGACCGTGTAGCCATTGAAGCGCGAGTCGGGCTCGATCGACTTCGCCCGGGGAAATGCCAGGACCAGCGGCGCAGCGCCGAACGCTTGTTCCACGCCCTGCTTGAGCCGCGACACGATCCAGCC
The DNA here is from genome assembly GCA_019752375.1 of Gemmataceae bacterium. Taxonomy (GTDB): domain Bacteria; phylum Planctomycetota; class Planctomycetia; order Gemmatales; family Gemmataceae; genus JAIEMG01. Next base: position 6,197 of record JAIEMG010000130.1, read on the forward strand.
CTGGCGGAAGTAGTTGTACATGACGAACGTCCCGCCCGGCTTGAGGCGTCGCCGCACGTCCTCGAACGCCTGGCGCGTGAACAGGTAGCTTTCCAGCCGGACGTTGCTGTAGCTGGAATGCAGGACGAGGGAATCGACCAGGGCATAGACGATGAGGTCGTACTGGCGCTCCGTGGAGCGCAGGAAGTTCCGCCCATCGTCGAGATGCGCGGTCACCCGCGGATCGTCGTAGGGCTGATCGGGGTGATGCCGACGGCCAAGGCCTTGAACGACGGGGTCGATCTCCACGGCATCGACGCGGCGAGCGCCGAATTGCAGCGCCCGGCTGACGTCGTTTCCCGAGCCGGCGCCGATCACCAACACGTCGTCAAAGGAACGCTCCTTGGTATTGGTGACGGCCCGGGCATCGCGGTCCAGCAGGTACGGAAGGCAGTAGCCAAATGCCATCGATGGTGTCGCCGCTTGCTTGCCGTCGGTCGACTGCATCGCGACTGCTTGCGTACAGTCGGCACGCGGGATCATCACTTGGTGGCTGATGAGGTTCGTGTTGATCACCCGCTCCCGGGGCGAGTAATCGATGCGATAGTAGGGCGACCAGTGGTGCTCGGCGACCAGCTGACCGTTCTCCACGGATTTGCCCGACGTCCAGGAAGCCAGTCCCAGGATCAAAAACAGCAAGGCAGCGGCCAGCCCGGCGCCCAACGGTCGGGATGGCTTAACCAGGGGAAGCAGGAAGTAGCCAAGACCCAGCACGACCGGCAGGAACCACCAGAACGGCGACAACTCGGCCCAGGAACAGAGACTGAAAAGGCCGATGCCAAGCAGGCTGCCGGCGATGTTGATCGTGTAAGCGCTGACGCGATCCGGTAAGCGAGACAGCGCCTTGCCCAGTGCCTGGCCCGGCCCGACCATCGCCAGGGCCAGGACCAGGAAGAAGAAGCCATTGAGCGCTTCGACCGGAATGGCGAAACGGGCCAGGTCTTCCCGCGTCGGCTCGGCGCCGAACAGGACAACCTCGGAAAGCCCGCGCTGGCCGGCATCGAGTACGTTTTGCAGTCTCCAGCGTAGCACGTTGACGCCATGCGCCCCCAGCATGGCGATTACCAGCAGAGCGGGCGTCCAGGTCAGGTAGCGGCGCGGACGATTGGCCGCCAGGCACCCGACGGACAGGCCGAGAAAGCACGCCAGCAGCACCAGGTTGGTGAAGAAGGTAAGAAACAGGACGTGCGCGGGAAACCAACGGATGCACGCCAGTTCCAGGAACAGCACCAGCAAGCTGACGAGAAAGAGGTCGATTCGGCTGCGCAACAGCGATCGGTCGGCGGCGTCCATGCCACGTCCTCGAAGGGGGATCGGAAGTCGGGATTTGGGGGGATTGTAGATAAGGGGGCGAAAAAAAGCTATTGGACCTGTCGGCCTCTGAACATACGATCAGAACCAGGCCAGGGACGCTGGAAATCGAGGCGATCAACGCGCCGGTTTGCCGGCTTCATCGTTCGTTGATATTCTCTAAACGGGCTTTACAAGTGGCCCCGGCGCAGACAAGATGGGAAGAATGTATGGGGAAACGCGGACAGCCGAACCCCCACGGCACCCTCGCGTTACTTCCTCGCATCACCTGCCCCGCGGCCGGGAGAACGCTCCTGGATACCGTGGGGTTGTAGTTTTCGTGGTGGACGGGGTGGTGGCTTCTCAGGAGTCCTGGTCCATGGCTGACGATCGCATCCCGATGACGCGCGACGGCTACGAGCGGAAAAAGGCCGACCTCGACCGCATGCAGAACCACGAGATGATCGAGGTGGCCAAGCGCATCGCCGCGGCCCGCGAGCTGGGCGACCTGAGCGAGAATGCCGAGTATCACGCGGCCCGCGAAGACCAGGGCATGCTCCAGGCCCGCATCGACAAGCTGAAGTACGACCTGAGCCGGGCCTTCTTCGTCGACACCAACCACACGACGACCGATACCGTCATGTTCGGCGTATGCGTCAAGGTCAAGGACGTGGATTGCGGGGATGAAGAGACATTCGAGCTCGTCGGCCCCGGCGACGACAATCCCGACAAGAACAAGATCCTGAGCAGCAGTCCGATCGGCCAGGGCCTGATGGGTAAGAAGCGGGGCGAAGTCGCCGTCATCCAGGTGCCGATGGGAAAGCTGCGCTTCGAGATCCTCGACATTTCGTTGCCGCAGTAAGTGTCCTTTCCGTGGGGCCGGCTTCCAGCCGGCCACGCCCGTTAGCGGTCGGCCCCACGCAGCGCTTGACTCGCGGCCAACGTGGGTTATCCTTCAATAGGCTCTTAAAGCAGCTCTGCTCCTCCTCGCTGAGCGCTCCTCCATGACGAAATCGTCTCTCAACAGCGTCCACCTCCACGCGCTGCCCCGGCGCCAGGATTACCGTCGCGCTCGCGAATTTGCCCTGCGGGCACGGGGCGCCGACACCATCGCCGCCGAACGCATCACGCCGACAGCGATCCGCACCAAACTGGACGCTCGCGGCATCGTCCGCTACGTGCTTGTCGAAGGCGATGCCATTTTTCCACTGAAAGTGGGCCTGAACACGCTCGGACGGTTCCTGGACAACGACATCGTGCTGGGCGAGGGCCACATTTCCCGGCGCCATTGCGCCCTCGTCGTCCACGCCGGCAGCGGCTGCGAGCTGCACGACCTGGCATCGAAGAACGGCACCCTCCTCAATGGCCAGCGACTCACCCGTCCCACCTGGCTGGTCAGCGGCGATCAGATCCGCCTGTGCGACCGACACTTTACATTCCTGACCGAAGACGACGCCGAGCAAGGCATCGATTCCAGCGAGGACAGCCGAACTCTCTGCGATTGACGCCCGTGTCCACTTCTTTGTTGCGTTTGTCCGCGCTTGCTCTATCCTGAAGCACAACTCGACCCACCGTCCGCCGCCTGCCCGGAGCCGTGATGCACCGTCGCGCTTTCCTCCACCAATCCGCGTCCCTGAGCCTGGGAGCCGGCCTGACCATGACGGTACCCCTGTCCGCCGCCGAACCAACACTGCAGGAGTTCGAGGCCAAGCAGGCAGCACGTCGGAAGGAACTCTGGGCGCTCCTTGGCGACCTGCCCGAGCCGCGAGCGCCCAAGGCCAAGGTCATCAAGACCGACAAGCACGACGGCTTCACGCTGGAGCATCTGGAACTCGACCTGAACGGCATCGAGGCGGTGCCGGCCTATCTGCTGATCCCGGACAAACGCGCCAAGCAGGCGCCGGGGCTCCTTTACATCCATGCCCACGGCGGCACCTATGGGTTGGGCAAGGAAGAGCTAATTCTGGGCCGCAAGGTGCTGCCTGCGTATGCGCCGGTCTGCGCTGCCAAGGGCTTGGTCACGCTGGCCATCGACAGCTGGTGCTTCTCCGCCCGCAAGCACGAGGAGAACGGCAGCCAGGGCGAATGGGACGCGTTCAAGCTGATGCTCTGGAAGGGCCAGCTCCTGTGGGGCATGATGATGTTCGACGAGGTGCAGGCCCTGACCTACCTCGCCGGCCGCCCGGAGGTCGATGCCAAGCGCCTGGGCGCCTTCGGACTGTCCATGGGAGCGACCAAGGCATGGTGGCTGGCGGCCTTGGACCCGCGCGTTCGACTCTGCGTCGATCTCTGCTGCCTGACGGACTTCGAAGAACTTATCAAGATCCGCAACCTGAAAGGCCACGGCATTTACTACTACGTGCCGAAGTTGCTCAAGCATTTTCAGGCCCACGACATCAACGCCCTGATCGCACCGCGGCCCCGGCTCAGCCTGAATGGCCGCAAGGACCTGCTGACGCCGCCGGCAGGTGTGGAGCGTATTCGCGATCATGTCTTGCCCCTCTACGCCAAGTACGGGCGCAAGGACGATTGCCGCATCGAACTGTTCGAGTGCGGCCACGAGGAGACGCCGGAGATGCGCAAGCTCGTGCTGGAGTCGTTTGACAAGTATCTGACGTAGCCGCGAAGGTTCGCGAGCCCTACGGCCAAGCACGGGATGCGTTGTCCCTTGCTTGCGCGTCGGGCTCACGGGTCCAGGAGAGGATATCCCCATGAAGCTCGTACGCATGTTCCTTGCCGTGTCGGCGGTCGCCATCCTCGCCGGCTTTGCCTATGTAAACCAGGCGACCGAGACGGCCGGCAGCAAGATGAGCACCGCGGCCGACAAGTTCCTGGCCAGCCTGTCGGAGGAGCAGCGCGGCAAGGCAACCTTCGAGTTCGGCGACAAGGAGCGCCTCAACTGGCACTTCATTCCGCTCCAGGACAAGGAGACCAAGAAGGCGACGCGCAAGGGCTTGCCCCTGGAAGACATGTCGAAGGAGCAGAAGGCCGCCGCCCTGGACCTGCTGAAAGCCGGCACCAGCACCGACGGTTACACCAAGGCGACGACCATCATGAGCCTCGAAGCGCTCTTGAAGGAGCTGGAGGAGAAGAAGCCCACCGGCATGATCCGCAATCCGCAGTGGTATTTCTTCAGCGTCTTCGGCAAGCCGTCCAAGACCGGCAAATGGGGCTGGCGCGTCGAGGGCCATCACCTGTCGTTGAACTTCACGGTGGACAAGGGCGCCCTGGTTTCTTCCACACCCGCGTTCTTCGGCGCCAACCCCGCGCTCATCAAGGACGGCGAACGCAAGGGACTACGAACGCTGCCGGAAGCAGAGGACAACGCCCGCGAGCTATTCAATGCCCTGGACGACGAACAGAAGAAGGTCGCGCTGCAAAAGGACCGCTTCGGGGAGCCCAAGGCCCTTTCGCCCACGCCGGACGTCGGCGAGCCCAAAGGTCTGGCTGCGGCGGCGATGACCGACAAGCAGCGTAAGATTCTGGAGAAGCTCTTGCAGGCGTACGCTGACCGGATGCCGCCTGACGTGGCCAAACTGGAGCTGGAACAAGTTCGTGAAGCCGGCCTGGGCAAGGTCCACTTCGCTTTCGAAGGCAGTCCCGAGCCCGGCAAGCCCTACACATACCGGGTGCAAGGACCGACCTTCGTCATCGAGTTCCTGAATGTGCAAGCGGACAGTGCGGGCAATGTCGCCAACCACATCCACAGCTCGTGGCGCGCTATCAAGGGCGACTTCGGACTGAACGTGAAGTAAGCGGTTCGATCATTTCAAGGGACCGGCACCGCATCGAGCGGCGTCGGTCCCTTCTTGCTTGCCGCCTGAAAACCCGACACACTGTCGGGTTTTCGGGCGCTGGATTTTCAGGCAGCGACATCCGGAAATCGCCATAATCAGACTTATGTCTTTGTGTCAATTTAATTTGCGACAAAAGACCCAAAGACGGCGGATTCTCGGCACACCAATTGCTTTCTCACCTGTCCGTGAACGGTCGTTAATCCGCGGCTTGTAGCTGGGGCGTTCTTGCCCCACTCGCACCTGCGTTCGCCCGGGGTGCATCGAAGGCCGAGCTCGCTCTCTCGGTCCAAAGCCGGAACGACAAGAGGAACTCCCGTCCCGAGGGAGCAGCGCCGGTCAGACGGCCCTGGGACTCGCTCCACCCTGGGCCGTCTGGACTGGCGGGACTCTGAGCACATGCGGTTCATAGCCGCTCGATCTTCAATGTGTGCTGGCGCAGAAACGTCTCGCACTCAGCGCGGGTGAAGACACCGGGTGTCGTACCGATGGCGCGGACACAGCTCGCGCCCAGCGCGCTGGCGACGCGCAGACAATCCTCCGTCTCGATTCCTTGCAAGAGTCCATAGATGTAGCCCGCGTCGAACGCGTCGCCGCCGCCGCTGCCGTCCACGAACTCGATGGGATAGACCCCCGCCCGCAACCGCAGCCGTTCACTGACCAGCACCGACCCATCACCGCCCATCGTAATCACGACGGTGTGAGCGCCCAGGGCGCGAAAGCGTTCCGCCTGGCGAAGCGGATCGCTCTCGCCGGTGATGAGTTGCGCTTCGTGATTGTTCGGCAAGAACACGTCGACGTGCGGCAGGACCTGTTCCAGCCGTGGCAGGTAATCGCCTGGTCCCGGCGTGACGAGATCGAGCACGGTCTTGACGCCGGCTTCGCGTGCCACGGCGAATACCTGCGCGAGCCCTTCGTCACGCAGGCCGGGCATGACCAGGTAGCCGCCAACGTACAGAATCTTGCTCTGCTTGAGCCGTTCCAAAGGAATGTCGACCGCACCGAATTCCGCGTTGGCGCCGAAGCTGTGAATGAAGCGCCGGTCCTGGCCGCGGACGTTGACGATCAACGTCTGGCTCGTCTCGGCCTTGGGACTGACCTGGAGCGACGACACTTCGACACCGCTCTCCTTCAGCAAGTCCGCAACGATCCGGCCGAAAATGTCGCCGCCGACCCGACCGACAACGGCCGCATTGACCCCCATCTTCGCCAGGTCCACCGCGGCGTTGGCTGCGCAGCCGCCGATGGTCAGCAAGAAATGGTCGGCCATCACCAGCTCGCCGGCGGCGGGAAGGTGATCGATCGGTGTACAGACGTGATCGGCGACGATAATGCCGGCGCACAGAACGTCGGGATGCTTGTTCATGCCTGACCTCGCAAGGGACACGGCCGTGGAGAGGGATGATATCGCAGCGCCGGCATCTGTCAAAAGATAACGACTTTTCGCCTGTTCTTCACGCCGACTGCACGAACAGCGACGATGCTGACTCAAGCGTTATATCGACCCGAATTGGTCGCTTCAGTTCGTGGGATCGTCGAGGAGGATGGCAGGGAAGCGGTGCAGGATAATGTTGGCGAACGGCCAGCGAATCCTATATAAACCGGCAGGGCCCTGATGATGGATGGGGCTAAGAACTCATCCAAAAACAAGTTCGTAGGACGGATTTCCAATCCGTCCGGCAGACACGGACGGATTGGAAATCCGTCCTACGAAACTCCGAACTTATTCTTGGATGGCTTCTAAATGCCCCACGGGGCCACTTCCCAAGATTGCCAGGAGGGCAGCGGCCATTCCGGCGCCGGTTCCCGGCTGAGAGCGCTTTCGTCCTCCGCCTCACTCCAAGGAGCATCCGCATGGCCGGAGCTATTCGCGCCTGGCTAGATGGCCTGCGTCCCAACGCCTACCGCCGGCACTCGCCCGTGGTCCTGCTCAACGGCCTCGCCGAGCAGGCCGAGAGCTGGTTCCGCAATCACCGCTTCTGGCGGCGTTACTTCGACGTCTACATGCCCAACCTGCTCGTCTACGAAGGGGCGGCCCTGCACCGCCGCATCGACGAGGGCATTCCGATCAGCATCGATTACCTCGTCGAGCAGCTGCACACCTATCTGGAAGAGTTCGTGCAGACGCCACCCTATCATTTGGTGGCCGCCAGCCTCGGCGGCAAGGTCGCGGTGGCCTATGCCGTCCGCTATCCCCAGAACGTCTCGCGCATGGTGCTGCTGTGCCCGTCCGGGATGGGCGACGAGGAGCAATTGCCGATCGTGGAAGGCGTGCGCCGCAGCGACATGCAGGCGCTCGTCGACAGCGTCTTCTACAACAAGCGCAACGTCGAGCCCGGCCTGGTGGACTACTACCGCTCCCAGTTCCGCAATCGCCGCTGGCGCAGCGGCCTGATGCGCACCATCCGCGGCACGATGGAGTATTGCGTCCGCGACCAGCTGGCCCAGGTGCAGGCGCCGACGCTGCTGGTGGCCGGCAGCCACGACCGGATTGTCGATCCAAACCATGCTCGCGAAGCCGCACGCGCCCTGCCGAACGGTCAGTTCCTGATGCTCCCGAGCTGCGGCCACGCGCCGCAGATGGAACGCGCCTGGACGACCAACCGTGTGGTCTTGCAATTCCTGACGCATCCGCAGCCGACGCCACGCGCTGGACTGAGCCGGTTCCTGCTCGCAAAGCCGTCAGCATTGCTGTGAGAGTCTGCTCCAAAAAAGGGCAGGCATGCTTTGTGGCAAACCTGACATTGAGCATTCAAAGTGCAGGCGAGTACCGGGCGAGGGGAGCCCGTTTGGTCGCTTTGTCCGCGCAGCCGTCTGTAAGTGCGTCCCCGCAGTTGCGCAAACGCGCGTCAGTCGGCCGATCCGGTTCATTCATCCAACAACTTCTCGAACTCCCGCATCAATGCCCGTTCGTCGCGCGCTTTCCGTTCCTTCCAGCTCAACCGGCGACGACCGCCGATTCGTCCGTTTGTTGACGGTGTGGCGCGGCCGTTTGGCCCGTTTGTTGACGGCCGCTCGGCACCGTCTTCGCCGTCGGTTGACGGTGCGGTTCTGTTCTTTGCCCGCGACTCCGGTTGGCCTTTTCCTCGGGGCCGTTCTCCGCGTTCTGCTTAGCATCCATGGCCTTGAACCCGTCCCCAATCATCTTGGCCATGCCTTCGTGAATTCCCGGCAGCGCGGCGACGACAAAGTCGCTGGCCAGCTGTACCGGCACCCGCT
>JAIEMG010000278.1 GCA_019752375.1 Gemmataceae bacterium
TCTCCGAATGGCCGAAAACCTTGTTTTTCCCGTGTAGGATTGCTGTTTCCCTTGTAGAAAACGCAGTTGCACCCTATCAAATTGGCCCGCGTGCAGTATCTATGCCGCGAGACTCGAGTTCACGTGCCAGAAACTTGCTTTTCAATTGCTTTTCTTATTCGTGTGATTCGTAGCGATTTCCACCAACGACGCAAGCGACCGGGGTCGTTCTCCGTCGCCACTTTCTCTGTGGAAGAATCGGCGCGGGCTTCCGCCGCGGGATTCCGCCCACGACTTCAGATGTTCCCGATGAATTGCGCGGTCGAGGTGGCGCTGAAGAGTTACTCGCCAGGGAAATGCACCGACACCCGCATGTCACGCCGTCTCGGCGCGCGAGCGGGCGGATGGACCGTCGGCCAGGGAGACGCGGAGGGCCGGGCAGTCGAGCAGTTCCAGGTTGGTCCACTGATTGCGGCGGGCGGCGTCGACGCGGTCGACGGTGACCGAGGGATGCTCGGTCCAGTGCAGCAGGCGGCGGAACAGGCCCTGGAGACGGACGGGCGACCAGTCGCCGACGATGTCCATACCGGCCAGGCGGCCTTCCGCCAGACGCCAGCAGGTCTCCAGGGCCGCACTGACTTCGGGCAGCGTGAGCTGACCGGAGTCCCAGTTCACCACGGAATCGCTCTCGATCATCACGTCCTTGTCGAGCGAGACATACAGCGGCCATTCAGCCAGCTCGCCGCGCATCGGCCACAGGAGCTGCTCGATCTGCTCCGGAGCGGCAGGTTCACCGGGCTGCGTGCGGATCGGCTCGCGGCAGGTTTCGCCCCAGGGGGCGCGGCGGAAGCGGTGCGTCGCAGGGATCACCGTGATCTTGCCCGAGCGCAGCGCCGACCACGGGGCCAGCCAGCGGTAGCCGTTGTCGAAATCCACATGGCCGCCGACGTGAAAGATGCGTCGCACCAGAGGAAGGCGTGCCGCGTGCCAGACCCAGGTCCCGCAGTGCATGAGCGGAACGTGCCGCATCCAGTCGGGATGGTTGTCGAGGATCAGCAGGTTGAATGGCGTCGTCAAACGGCGCAGCAGCGCGAGAGTGACGTGATGAAAATCGCCGGAACCGTACCAGGTCAGGCAGGGATTATCGTCCTTCGCCGTCTCGAAGCGCTCGGCCAGTGCTTGCTCGAACCGCCGAAAACGACGGAAGCTGCACGCCATCCGAACGCGCGGGCCCCAATCGCGCGCCCAGTGCGTCCGCGCCTGGCAGCGGGCCGCCAGCACCGGCTGCGTTCCCAGGCTGCCATCCAGATCGAGAATGCGCGCTTCCATCGCCTGGGCTCCTGAGTTGGCAAGAGGCGCCCCGGCGACGGTACGACCGGAGGCGGCGCCGATCTTAACGCGGCAAGGCAAGCGGGCAAGGTCAACTCGCCTGCCATAGTGCCCACGTCTCCCAGCTTGCCCGAGCAAGCGGCGATCGAAAAGGGGTCAGGCATGCGCAGTAGAAAACCCTGATTTCAGGGAGGTTGCGGCCGGCACAGCCGGCCCTACAGGCCTGGCGAGCGAGGCGTGTGAACGCCCCGGTACCACCAAATAACCCGGGGCGTTCACACGCTCCGCTCGCCAGGAATTCTACAGCGCATGCTTTTCGATCACCTTTCAGGCAATGCGATCGCGGGCCTCCGTGTCCGCAGCGCCGAGCCAGCGATGGAGGAAGTCAAGGATGCGGCGGCGATAGGGTTGTCCACCGGCCTCACACATGTCGGTATGGCCGGCCCGGGGAACCAGCCACAGCTCACGAGGTCCGCGGCAGCGCCTCAGGAGAATCTCCGCCTCTTCCGGCGGCGCGTGGATGTCTTCCGTGCCGGTCAGCACGAGCACCGGAGCCGGTTCCAAATTGCCGATGTGCTCCACCGGGGCCAGCTGCTCCAGGCGAATGCCGAGGCGTCGCTCGGTAATCCAGACCGCGCCGGTGCTGAGCCGCTTGAACCACGCGGGATACTTGTTGCCGATGCGGCGGACGAAGGCGTTGCCGACGTCGTGATACATGCTTTCCAGGATGATGGCGTCCAGTCGCGAGGCGTGTGCCGCGCCGAAGCACAGGGCGGCAGCGCCCATCGAGATACCCAGCGCGGCGCGCGGTTCGTGCGGCCAGCGCCGGCGAACGAAGTCGAGCACCGCGGCGACGTCGCGGCCCTCGTAGTATCCGAAGCTCGTCCGCTTGCCGCTGCTTTCGCCATGAGCGCGATGGTCGAACGCCACGCAACGGTAGCCCGCGGGAACGAGGAACTGGGTGCGGTCCAGCGTCTGGGTGCGGTTGTTACGCATGCCGTGGAACAAGACCACGGTGCCGCGCGGCCGGGGAGGCGTCACTACCCACCCGGACAGGCGCATGGCGTCGGCCGTTCGACACTCCAGCGGCTCCCAGGTCATGCCCAGGTCGCTGGGCGTGCGCTCGGGCCGGCTATGCGACGGGCGCGTTAGCCAGCGCGACACCGTGTAGGCAGCCGCGACGTAGCCGATGCCGGACGCCATCGCGAGGTTCGTGAGGATTTCAGGAAGCCAGGAGGGCTCGCGTTCCACAGCGGAAGACATGGCCGGAAAGTTCCCCGAGATGCCGAGGTTTATGCAGTTTGCGGGCCACGATTGTCATCGGTCTCAAGGCTGGGCCGATTGAGAAGAACTTTCCGGCCGGAAGGATTTCCGCATCGTCAGCGGCTGTACCAGGCAATCAGCTTCTCCAGTTCGCCCCGTTGCCGCAGCAAACCCAGGCTCACACGATGCCGCCGGGCGCCAAGATGCGGGTTGTATGCGAAATTGTGATCGACAATGTGGAGGGCGAGCGCGATCGCATCATCCGGTGCGAGGCTCGCGACCATCCGCCGCACGGCGCAGACGATGGGAAACGTCAGCGCGAGCGCTTCAAGCCCTTCCCAGAAGCGAAGGCTGAAGTTCGACGGCCCGCAGAATTGCATGGAGCCCACCTTGACGAGGTAATAGCGTTCGAGCGCATGGGCCATCGCTTCGGACATGGGGCCCAGCGGCGTTTCCATTTGCTCAAACGTCGTTTCCGGCAGTGCTGCATGCAAACGCGGGATCGGACCGCGGCCGATGGCAAAGCGCCAGGCGGCGCCAAACAAGGTGCGCCGATTACGTGCCGCCGGGCCACGCTCCGGTCCGGCATCCTTGCGAAGATACACGGCCAGTGCTTGCCGGAACAGAATTCGTCCGACCCAGCTCGGCGCCGGCAGCGCTTCCAGGTCGGCAGGAACCTCCGCATCGAGTCCGGAACTGACCAGTTCCAGGAACTCCGCCAGGCGAGCGCCCTTCACCTGATCGAACTTGGCTTGCCGGCACAGGGTTGCCAGCGCCAGGCACTTTCGCCAGCGGCGTTCGAGCGGCTCGGCGCGGTTGCCCAGGATGGCCAGCAACGCAGCGGTGAAGCGGAGCAGGTCCGGCCAGGCCACACTCTGGCCGGGTTGCAAATCCGGCGGCGGAACGGGTCGGCCGTCCAACCCTTCCTGCACTTCCAGGAGCCGTCCATATTCGCGCAGCTCCGTCTCGAACTCGGCCAGCGGCTTGCCCTGGTTTTTCGCAACCGAGGGGCAGGAGTAACGCAGTCCGACCCGCCAGTGATCGCCGGCCGGTACCAGCACGAAAGGATAGATGCGACAGGCCAGCGGTTTGGCTGCACTGCCGTACTCGGCATGAATCCGGCAACGGCCCCGCGGGTCGAGAAAGACGCAAGCGCCGTCCGCACGCTGGTTCAACCGATAACGCGACGAAAGCCAGCCCCCGCCGCCCACCAGGAGGGGCACGTCGGCAAGTTCGGGGACCTGTTTCCAGTCCTGGGCACCGATGCGGGCGCGTTCGGCATCGGTGAGGTAAACGTGGTAGTCCCGGCAGCAGTTGGTGCAACCGTGGCAGTCCCAATTCTGCACGACGGGTAAATGACGGACCGGCAACGCCATGGTCAGCTGTCCTTCGTCCTCTGCAACGACCAGTCCCTCTCGGCGATGGCAAACGGCATGTTTGTTACTGTACAATGCCCATGTCGTTCCCACTACCCGCAAGGGCCCCAGGACCAACGACCGATGACACTCCTCTACACCGATCCGCTTTTCCTCAAGCACGACACGGGACGCCATCCGGAAACGTCGGAGCGACTGCGTTCGATCACGGCCCGGCTGGAGAAAAGCGGTCTGCCGAAGAAGTGTCAGGCCGGTACTTACAAGCCGCTGGCGGAAGAGACCGTGGCGAAACTGCACACGGCCAAGCAGGTCACGACCGTCAAGCAGCTGGCCAAGCACGGCGGCGGACGCATCGATGCGGATACCGTGGTCAGCGCCGATTCCTTCGACGTGGGCCTGGCCGCAGCCGGCGCGTGCGTCGCAGCCGTGGATGCCGTGATGGAGGGGACCGATCGCAACGCGCTGTGCCTGGTTCGGCCGCCGGGCCATCACGCGACGCCGACGCGCAGCATGGGCTTCTGCCTGTTCAACAACATTGCCCTGGCGGCGCAACATGCGAAGACGGAACACCAGTTGACGCGCATCCTCCTCGTGGACTTCGACGTTCATCACGGCAACGGTACGCAGGACGTTTTCTACGAAGACTCCGCGGTGATGTTCCTGAGCATTCACCGCTTCGGCATGGGCTTCTATCCCGGCACCGGAGCCGAGGACGAAACGGGCAAGGGCAAGGGTGCCGGTTACACGCTCAATGTGCCGGTCAAGTTCGGCACGGCACGCAAGGACTACCACGGCCAGTTCACCCGGGCGCTGGAAAAGGCTGCCGACAAGGTCAAGCCGGAGCTGGTGCTCATCAGCGCCGGCTTCGATGCGCACGCCAAGGATCCGATCGGCTCGCTCGGCCTGGAGGTGGAGGACTTCGTCACGATGACGAAGCAACTATTGGAGGTGGCGAAGACTCACTGCAAGGGGCGCCTGGTCAGCTGCCTGGAGGGCGGCTACCATCTGGAGATGCTCGCGGAATCCGTGCAGGCGCACCTGGAGACGCTACTCGCCTGAAGTCCCGGGCATTGGTCCACGTTTCCTTGCCGCATTCCCTCCGGCCGCGCAGGGTCCGACCGCGCACGCGAAGGATGGCGGTCGGAATTCCTGGTTCATTCCCGCATCAACGTCTCGAACTCACGCATCATTCCCGTTCGTCGTGCGCGATCCATTCCTCCCTGCTCCGCCGGCGACGGCCGCCGATTCGTCCGTCTGGTGACGGCGCGGTGCCGCCGTTGGGCCCATTCGGCGACGGTCGTGCATCGCCGTTACCACCGTGCGTTGACGGTGCGGTGGCGCTAGGCGAGCACTTCGTCGAGAGAGGCGGGTAGCGTGGTGGTGATGGCAGATTCCCCGGGGCGAACGGTTGCGGAATCCGTTCGGCACTCCGGTGGGCGACCGCGCGCTGCGGTCGCCCGGGCTTACCTGCGGGTGACGTTACTTCCTGGGCTGCGCGGCGGGGATGCAGAGGGCTTGGCGGCGGTCGGCGGACATGCCGAAGGCCCGGTTGGCGCTGCCGAAGCAGGGGACGCAGCCGAACTTGGTGCTGCCGGCAGCCTGGAGCTTGTTGGCGACGAGGCGGTTGATCAGGTTCTGGCGGTCCATGGTACGACTCCTCTTGGGTTGGTTGGGTTGCGGTTTCCGTTCACACCTGCTCAGGACAGCGAGACGCGCGGCCCGCGGGGGCCAAGATTCTCGGCCCGCGCAACCGGCCCCGGTCGCACGGACGTATCCGTTGCCCGCAGCGCCGTCGGCGGTCAGCCCTTGCTCGCCAGCGCGATGACGCCCGTCCAGTCGGTCGGTGGCGCGCCGTCATGCTGGCGGATGTGGTTCAGCAGGAAGTTTCGAGGCCCGTCCTGGGCCGGCAATTCTTCCAGCAGGCGCGAGGCCGTCGTCCAGTCGCCCGTCACAAATGCATCGAGCGCTTGCTCGTACTGGACCAGATGGGCGTCGGTGTGCGATGGGGCCTCTGTGGCAGGCGGCAGCAGTTCGCTGACGGTAACCGGCATGTCCATGCCGCAGGGCCGCAGGATGGCGATGCGGCGCACACGGGCAGCTGCGGAGGGAAGTGATTCCCGAACGACGCGCGCGGTCGCTTCGTCCATGAGGATGGGAGCTTGCAGGAGCTTGGTCATGCCTTCCAGGCGGGAAGCGAGGTTCACCACGGGGCCGAACACCGTCACCTTGACCTGATCCGCCGTTCCAATCTTTCCCGCCACGGCCGGGCCGGTGGCAATGCCGATGCCAATGCCGAAGCCGGTCTGGCGTCGTCGGCCGATGGCCTCGAACAGGGTTCGGATGGACAGCGCCGCCAGGCTGGCACGGCTTGCCATGTCCGGTTGTGCGTTGGGCCAGCCCCAGAACCCCATCGTTGCGTCGCCGTGGAAATCGCCGATCACGCCGTCCTGGTCCACGATGTTCTGCGTCATGAAACCCATCGCCTTGCTGACGAGGTCGAGCATGGCCTGAACTTCGCGCTTCTCGGCCTCGCGCGAGAAGCCACGCATGTCGCAGAAGAGCACGGAGACTTCGGCCGGACGCGGCCGCAGCGACGTGTCGATGTCCGTGTCTTGAATGGTGCGACGCAGCGTCGGCGAGAAGAACTGGTTCAACCGGGCTTGCCGGCTTTCGAGCGCTTGCACCTGCTGCAGGGCGATGCCCAGCGCGGCGACGAGTTGCGGCGACGTGTGGTCCGCGCCGGGTGCTGCATCGAGATCGGTGCAGAAAGCACTGCGTTCCGGTTCGCCGCCGGAGGCCGCTTGTTCGCGACTGCGTCGGCTTGCGGGCCGGGCGGCGCTGACCGGCGCGTGTGCGGCAGGGCCCGGGGAGGGCGAATGCAATGCCGCGCCGACGCCCACTGTCGTTGCCGGCGATGCCGTCGCCACCGCCAGGCGTTGCGCCAGATCGGGGGCCAGCGCCGGAGCCATGTCCATCCAGTCGCTGCCGCGAGCCGAGGGAAGCACTTGGGGAAGAAAGGCAGCGGATACGCTCGCACTGACCGTATCGGCATCAGCGACATCCGCGGGCTCGATGGCAGCGAAGGCGTCGACCAGGAACGCGGCGGGTGGCTGTGGTGACTTTGCAGGAATGGCGAGTGTACGCACCAGCTGTGACAGACTGTCGTCATCCAGACCGGCATTCGTCCGACGCACCGCTTCGGCCAGGGAATCGTGTTGCTCCGACAGCGGGACAGCGGATCCGGACTGGGCCGGCGCGTCATGGAAAGCGCTGCCCCATCTTGTATCGGTGGGCAGCGCTGCCAGGTGCATCGCGGTCGGCAGCTCGCGATCGGCGTCTTGAGTCTGACCGAACACGCGGGCAGCGGCGGACTGCGAACGCGGGTCCACGGCGAGTTGCTCTCCCGCGCGGGCGCGGACCGTTCCGCTGGTGGCCAAGGGAGACGCGCCGACTTCGATCTGGATGACGCTTCGCCCCGCGTCGGGAAGCACGCGGACCAGCTCGGCGACGGTCCTGATTTCCACGGGCAGCGGAACGACGTCGGGAGTGGCGTGCGAAAGTGGTGCGGCCGCGGACGGCTGCAGGCGGTGTTCCAGCAGCTCCACGCGCAATTGACCCGTGTTGTCGCCGAGGCGGCGCGGGAAATGGTCGGACAAAAAGGAATCCATCAGTCGAAGGAGAGCGTTCATGTCTGTTCCTTCCGGAACGATGTGCCGTTGGAAAGGCCAAAGCGGGATGCCGCCGGGCTCGACGGAAATTGGGGAGGGCCCGCGTGCCTGGGCCGGTGGTGAATGGAAGAATGCCGTAGCCATGCCCAGGCCGGCAATAGGAACCAGCGTAAACGGGCGGACCTTAACGGGAGATGAAGCCGGACAGAAAATGGCAAAGTGCGAGTTGAGTGCCGAACACGCCGATTGGGCGAGCCGGGAGCGCGAGCGAGCGGAGTTCTTCGAGTATTCAGAAGCTTGAAGCACTCCGGTCGCTCGCGCTCCCGGCTCGCCAGTCGTTTGCTTTGTTGGATTCTTGAAGCACTTCGGTTGCCGTCACGGCGTGTTCCAGGTCAACGTGAGGCGCGTGACTGGTCCGGGAATGCGCAGACGGACGAACGGGATGGGGTCGAGGGCACGCGGGTCGGGGAACGGCTCCAGATGCACGTGACTGGGACGGGCGATCATGCCCGCGTGGTAGTGCAGGCTCAGGATCACCTGGTCGCCGTCAGGGACCACGTCCGCCAGGGCGATCCGCTGGCGGTCGGCCTGGATCCAGCGGGCTTCGCCCTTCAGCACGAAGGACGGCGTACGCTGGATGGCGAACAGCCAACGCGTCTGGGCGGCATCCGGCAATGCAATCACCGGCGTGGCGCGGCTCCAGGATCGGAAACGCTCCACCGATGCGGGCGACGAGCACATTACCCATCCCAGGTTGTAGCGCTGGCAGAAGTCGTCCAGGTCGGCATCGGTCCACCTGGCCAAGGGCCGCCCCGCTGCCCGCTGGCCCGTCGGACCGCTGCGGGTGAACTCCACCATCGCGTCGGGGTCCAGGCCGCCGAGATAGGTGCGGTCGGTCAGCAGCGGCAGTAGCGTGGTCCAGTGCGCGGTCGTGTTGGCGGTCGAGCTGTCTTCCCAGAGGATGCGGGCATCGCGGTTCGTATCCGCCGCCAGCGCGTCCACGATCGCCTGGCGTTCGGCGCCCAGGCCAATCTCCAGCGGTTCCACCGTACGGCAGTGTTCCACCACGATGGGTAGCGATGTGCGCAGGGCCCAGCCAGCCCCAAGAAGTGAGGCGGCGATCAGGGCCGTCGCCTTCCAGGGACCGACCAGCCGGCCCAGGAGACGACCCCCTTCCTGACAGGCATAAACCGCGGGCAGCGCGGCAAACCACAGGGCCGGCACCAGAAGCCGGCCCGTTCCCAGCCGCCCCAGCGGCTCCCAGCCCAGGCCGACGACGACCAGTCCCAGCAACCCGCAGCAGCCCAAGCCCAGCAGGCGGGCACTGAGCCGGCCCTTCTGCTGGTTGAAGAGGACCAGGCCGACGAACGCGAGCAGCAGCAGTGCCACGGCCACGGCACGATCCACCGGACCGCCCCAGAAGGGCGTGGTCCACAGGGCTTCCAGCGTCCTCTGTTCGAGAAGGGAACAGCCGATCGGCGGCGTCAGCACCCACCAGTAGGCGACCCAGTCGATCAGCCAGAAGACATTCGCAGCCAGGGCGCCGAGCAGTGCGGTCAGGACGCACGTGTGCCACGCCAGTCCGTGGCGCACGCCCACGGTCGCGTAGAAGACCAGCAGCATCGGCACGAGGAGCACGAGGAAGACCAGCGGCTGGGCGAACCATCCCAGGCAGGCGGCGATCAGCAGCCCCAACCAGGCAATGGGCCCCGGCGCGCGGTCGATGCGGACGAGCATGGCCACCAGCAACAGCGCAGCCAGTCCGCTTAGCAGCAGGTCGATCTCTCCGGCCTGGATCAGGTCGCGGCACGGATCGCTCCAGCAGACGAGGATGCCGACCACACCGGCCAGGAACGCCGGGATGCGACCCAGCCCCGCGCTGCGCGACGCCAGCACGAGGAGCAACGGCACCGCACACAGACAAACCGCCAGGCCGATCTTGTACGCAGCCGGATGGTAGCCGCCGCCGACCAGGCCGAGGAACAATTCCGCGGGACGACTGCCGCCGTCGAAGACCGGGGTCTTTGGATAACCTGCCTGAAATGCGGGATCGTAGCAGCAGAGCGTCCCGTGCTCGAAGAACGAGCGGGCGCCCAGATGGCCATGATAAAGGTGCAAGGGATGCCGGCCCGAGACGATCGGCTGATCGTCGCACAGGTGCTGCCACGGTTGATCGACGCCGAACAGGCCGAGCGTCAACCAGCCTTGCGCCGTCAAAAGGCCGAGGACCAGGATTGCCCCGCTTGCCCGCGTTCGCCAGCCGGGCGGCGTCACGTCCATGGCATTGAGGTGGGTCTGCCGTTCCATCGTCGGCGGATGGTAGCGGGGTGGGCACGTTCTTGCAACGCACAAAAAGGGACGCGGCGCGGCGTCTCTCTTTCGCCCCCCCCTGCCAATGTCCAAAGCTACAAACGGCCGTCGAAAGAGTAGGACAATGCCCGGGTCGAATCCTGCACGTGTTGCTTGTACAACTGCTTGCATTCCTCCGAGAGCGCCGAGCGATCGATCAGCGAACACACTGCACTTTCGTTGTCGCGGAGGCGTTGCATCATGCGCCCGAAGCGCGCTGGATGCAGGCCAAGGCGTCCGGCGAACTCGTGAAAGTCATCGTAAGCATAGAACGCGTTGGCGCGAAAGCTGGCGGTTGCGAAATCGTCCTTGAACAACGGTAGCGCGGTCCGCGATTCGTTCGGCACGTGCAGTCGCGTGTTCAGCAGATCGTACGCGGGTGTCAGGATGTAGTCGCCGTACCGGTCATTGCGGATGAGCGAGAAGTTCTTCAGGTGGGCATCGCCGTTGTGGACGTAGTAATTGAACGCCACCAGTTGCAAGAACTTCTCCATCTCCACTTGATGGGCCGCGACGTGCTTGCGAATCAAGCCGCCGATTTCCTCGTAGGAGAAATCGTACTTGTAGTTTCTCCCGTGCGTCTCTTCGGATCGCTGGGCAACTTGAGCAAAGTCTTCCTGCAGGGATCGGGAGCCGTCTGCCTGGATGTCGAACCGGCGAGTCAGGTAGGCCATTTCACCGTCAGCGAAGGCGACCAGTGCGTTTTCGGCGACAGGAATGCCGAACATCTGCTTGGCGATTTGCATGGTCAGATGTTCGTTGATGGGGGCCGCATCGAGGCGTTGAAATTCTCCGTGCGGAATCGGCTTGAGAAAGTACTCGCCGCCGGATTCCGTCATTTCCAGCCGCGAGTCGCGCAAACGAAGCGACATCTTGGTCTGAACGCCCGAGATGGACATCCGTTCGGTCGTGACCGCGGATCTGGCCTGGTTGTACATCGGCCGAGTGAACGCCAGCACGGGCGAGACCTTTTTGCCGTCGAACAATCGCTTCCGACACGACGGGCAATAGGTGTGGTGCCCTGCTTTCAAGCATCCGGGGCAATTCGTCATGGGACTTCTCGGACGCTGACGGCGCCGATGGTCTCAACGGCGCATGTCTTCAGCAGGCGAGTGAAGTGATCGTCTTCATCGATGCGGAGGATGCGGCACTGCAGCGCTTTGTTGTCTCCCTCCGCCAACAACCCAAAGAAAAAAGGGAACAACGACGGCGATTCGAACGCCGCCGCCTGCTTGGGAAAGGACAAGCTGATGGCTGGCCCCGCGGCATGGTGCAGATAGTCGGGCACATATTGGAACCGATAACCGGCGGGGCCATTTTCCAGGATTCCCGCCAGGACCTCTCGGCAGTACACGTTAGCCCGCCGCATGGGACGACCGCTCGCTCAAGCTGATCTCCAAGCCCAGGACATCCACAATTTTGGCTAGTTGATTCAGTGTCGGGTTGCCTTGGCCGTTCTCAAGAAACGTCAATCCCCGCAGGGTCACGCCCGCCAACTCCGCCAAATCACGCTGGCGAAGCCGGAGAATCCTACGCCGGGCGCGTATATGTAGTCCAATTTTCTCATTCGTTGTCATTTCAAGGCGCACCAAAATGCGCTTCATCCCACAGGACCGCCGTTTCTCAGGTTTCTTCAGGGCACAATGCGCACTTTGATGCGCCTATACTAGAATATACGCCAGCGACGAGCGAAATCAATTCAGAATGCGCATTTTGATGCGCTACGACTAGTGCCAATGGGAAAGAACCACGCCGATATCGGAAGGCAACGGTGCCCGACGTAACCCCGCGGCCAGCGATTCGGCCATCAGGTCACTCGCGTTACCCGCTCCTGGCAGGTCAGGCAGGCCGAGTGCGTGGCCCATTTCGTGCATCACCACCGTGAGGAGGTCTACCGCATTTCCAGCGATGCCAGCATCGTCCTGTGGCGTGGAATCGACGTACCAACCGGCGCCAGACGCGTCGACGTCCAGCAGGACCACGCCGGGCAGGTACTCGCCAAGCCAGCCATCGGGCAAATCGGCGATGACAACGGACGTCCCGCGAAGCATGGCGAACTGGTTGTCGTCGAGCCCGGCGGCGCCCCAGCGACGAACCGCTTCTTGTACGACGGGCGTCAACTGGTACGCCAACAGCTGGGCGGCGCCGAGATCCGTGAGCGACGTGCCGTCCAGCATCTGCGCGGTCCCTTGTTGCCAGGTGCCGTGCAAGGGTCGATCACCGAAGCCGCCGAAGCCGATCTGGATTGTCGTGCCCGCGACATAGCTACCCGCCGAGCCGGCCGGCCGGGCCTGGATGTCGAGGAACCAGCTGCCGCCGCGGAAGACGGCGATGTGGTCGACGCCGTCGCCATTCCACTTGCCGACCACCGGCACATCGCCCCGGGCACCGTAGTTGACCTGGATGGTGCTGGTGCCGTCGTAGCCGGAGGCAGTGCCCGCCGAACGCGCCTGCGTATCGAGGAACCAGGTGCCGGCACGGAAGACGCCGATGTGGGCCACGCCGTCGCCGTTCCAGGCGCCGACGACCGGCGTGTCGGCGCGGGCGCCGTAATGGACTTGAATCGTGGTGCTGCCATCGTATCCCGTTGCCGTGCCGGGGCTGCGTGTCTGGGTGTCGAGGAACCAGTTGCCGCCGCGGAAGATGCCGACGCGGTCGACGGTCCCACCCAACCAGGCGCCGACGACCGGGATGTCTCCGCGAGCGCCGAAGTTGATCTGGATCGTGGCGCTGAGGTCATAGCCGGTCGCGGTGCCCGCGGTGCGCGAGCGGGTGTCGAGATACCAGGTACCGGTGCTGGGACGGAAGATGCCGATGTGGTCTTCCCCATCGCCAGTCCAGTCGCCCACCACGGCAACGTCGCCGGCCTGGCCGAAGCTGATTTCTATCGTGGTCGCGGAACTATACGCCGCGTTCGTGGTGCTCAGGAACCACGTCCCGTTGCGGAAGATGCCGATGCGCTGGATGCCATCGCCGAGCCAATCGCCGGTGACCGGCACGTCGCCGGCAGCGCCGAAGCTCACCTGCGTCGTCGTTGCGGCACTGTAATCGCCCTGGACGCTGTCCAAAAACCAGGTGCCGTTGCGAAAGACGCCGACGTGCTCGGGACCAATGCCCGGCGCCGGTGGCGGTGGGGGCGGCACTGGCGCCCGGTTGAACGTGAAAGTCATCCGCGCGCCGGCATCGACATGACCGGCCACGTCGGTCGCGACACTATGAACGGTGTAGGTCCCTGCGGCCGGAAAGTTTGTCGCCGCGAAGCCGAAGCTCCAGGAGGTCGTTCCGGTGGCGGTCAGGAGCACTTCACTGCTGCCGGCAAACGCGGTCCCGTCCCAGAACAAGCCGGTGCTGTTCTGCACAACACTGACTTGCACCTGGGCGATACCGCTGCCGCCATTGCTGCTGGCGGTGCCGGTGAAGACGTTGCTCCAACTCGTGGCGTCGAACGATCCGCCCGCTGTCGGCAACGTGATGGTCGACGTCGGCAAGCCGAACGGCGACGTAACCGTATTGAACGCGTAGGCCCCGATGTCCGGCGCTGAGCGGAGCAGATCGCGCTGGTCGGTTACCGGCAAGCCGCTGGCCGTGCCGGTCGCAATCGCCCGGCTTCCGGTCAGCAACGCCAACGTCTGCGTCTGTCCGCCGTTGTCGGCGAGCGTCCCGAGGCCGGGATTGATGGGCGCTGCGCCCGAGCCAACGATGTTGCCATTGGCATCGGGATTTGCCGCGGCGAGGTTCGAGCCGGTGCCGTCGCTCAGCAGGTTGTTACGTGCGGAGGCAAAGGCGCCGTAGAAATCGGGACCGTTGCCGGAAGCAGGGCTGCCGGATGGCCCCGCGGCGACGCTGCGGGCGAACAGTGAATTGACGGCATTGACCGTGCCGCCAGAGTTGAAGCCGCCACCGCCGAAGCCGCCCTGGGGGGCGCCGAACGGAGCCGCGAATGGGTCGCCGGTGCCGCCGCCGGTGCTGGCGACTAGCCGGTTGTCGGCGATGGTCACATTGAACAGGTTCACCGTTCCAGAGACGAGATAGAAGGCCCCACCCGAGCTGATGCCGCCCCCGCCGGGTGCGCCGTTGGGGAAGCCGAGCCCGGCATCGCCGCCGTCGCCGCCCTGGGCGGCGTTGTTCGCCAGCGTCGAATTCGTGATGGTCACCAGTCCGCCGTTGACATACAGCCCCGCCCCC
This sequence comes from Gemmataceae bacterium, assembly GCA_019752375.1. GTDB lineage: Bacteria > Planctomycetota > Planctomycetia > Gemmatales > Gemmataceae > JAIEMG01. Next base: position 14,150 of record JAIEMG010000278.1, read on the forward strand.
TGGGCGCGGCCGCCGTTGGCGCCGAAGCCGCCGGGGGTCGTGGTGGTGGGGACGAATTGGTTGGTCGTGGTCTGCGTGTAGGTCGTGGTGCGCGTTTGCGAGTGCGTCTGCGTCTGGCGGTACGTGTAAGTGCGCGTCTGCTGGCGGGTATACGTCGTCGTGCGGTTTGTGGTGTTGGTGTACGTGGTGTAGTGGGTCGTGTAGCGATACGTCGAGCCATTGCCGAAGGAGCCCACGTAGGTGTTCCGATGCGTATGCGGGTGTTGGTTGTAGTAGGTGTACGTGTGCGGATTCGTTTGCGTGCGCGTGTGGGGACTGGTGATCGTGTGCGTGTTTGTGTGCGTATGGACGTACGTGTGCGGATACAGGTGAACATTGGCAACCGT
>JAIEMG010000282.1 GCA_019752375.1 Gemmataceae bacterium
GGAGCGTGAGCGACCGGAGTTCTTCGAGACCTTAAAGAACTCCGGTCGCTCACGCTCCCGGCTCGCCCGCCGAGGATTCAATGACCGAAGCCGAGTGGTTGGCCTGTGCCGATCCGACGCCGATGCTCCATTCCCTGCTCGGCAAGACCAGCGCTCGCAAGTTGAGCCTTTTCGCCTGTGCCTGCGGCCGACAAGTCTGGCACCTGATGGACGACCGCCGGCGCAAGGCCATTGAAACCACCGAGCGCTATGCGGACGGACTTTCCAATCAGCCGGCACGGCCGAATGACGTGACATCCGCGCTGGGTACCGCGACCAGCTCGGCGGCACTGGCTCGTGAGGCCACCCGCCGAGCCGATTATCTCGCCGCGGCAGCCCAACGCGCTGCCACGGGCCGCGGCCCCGCCCCGTCCGACATGGTCTATCCCACCGGCCCCAATCCCGAGATGCTGAAACAGGCGGCCCTGCTGCGTGAAATCGTCGGCAATCCTTATCGTCCCGCGGCGGCGGCGAATCGCTGGCCGCCGACCGTGATGCAGTTCGCCTCCGCACTCTACGCCGGCGAAGACTTCTCTCAGGCATTGCACGGCACCTTGCTTGCGCTGGGACACAAGGCGCTGGCAGAGCATTTTCGGGCCAACGGCCATCCGCGCGGCTGCTGGGCCCTTGATGCGATCCTCGGCAAGAAGTGACGAAGCAATCATTCGCCGCGAACGCCAACAAACGACGGAAACCTCGGCACACCGCCGTCGGACAGTTCCTGATAACGATAGGTGATGATGCTGCCGACGGGTGGAGGGTTTTCCCGCTCCGCGTCGGAAAAGCCGGTGCCGACCGAGAACGTGGTGCCGTCCGCCATCTCCACCACCAACGCTCCCAGCCGCCCCTTGTGCTTGCCGGCGCCGCCCACGTGCTTGAGCACCCGCGCCTCGGCGTCATGAAAGCTCTTCACCTTGAGCAGGGTCGAAGAGCGGCCCTTCTCGTAACGGGACTTTGCCCGCCGCATCATCAATCCCTCGCCACCCAGTGCTTCCAGACGCGCCAGCTCCGCGCGCAGATGGTCCAGACCCTTGCACAGCTGATGTTCGTGCGCCAGCGCGTACGCCGGCTGATCCTGCCGAATGCACTCGTTCGCAAACTCCAGGCGAGACTCGAAGTCTTTCTCCAGCTTGGGAGCGTCGAAGACGACGAAACGCACTTCCTTCCAGTGGTCGCTCTTGTCTTGCCGGCGCACAATGCTGACCGTGCGCTGGAATTTCTTGCGTCCGAGCCACAACTCGCCGTCAAGCGGCACCTTGGGCAATCCTGCGAGAAACCAGTCGGGGGCGTGGAAGGGATTGCCCAGCCGAGACCAGAACCGGGCGCCGTCCCAGAAGGCGCGAACGCCATCGAGCTTCTCGCTGAGCCACCAACCCGCCGGGTTGGTCACGCAGTCCCAGCTCTCCGCCAGCAGCAACGGCGGCGCCTTGGCTTCCTTCTCCTCTTTCCCCGCGCTCTTGGCGGGAGCGGGCACCGCGGCGCCGATGCGGGCCTCCTCGGCTGCATCGCCGCGCAGCTTGCGAAGATGCTTGCAGGTGCGTTGCTCGATCCCCAGCGACTGGTTGCGCCACGCCGGACAGCTGCACGAGTAGACGCCGCCGACGTTCTTGAGGACATAGGGCTTGCTGCCCGAGCCTTGCATCTCGCTGGATTCGCCATCTTGCAGGTCCGGCATGGGACGTCCTCCCTGGAGCGCTGGGGATGGAAAAGTTGGGATGAGTCTACCGTGCAAGCGGCCGACGCAAAAGGTGGGTAGCATTCAGACCCGCCTCCGCCATTTTATTGACGGGTGCCACGGGTATTCAAATGCCAACGTCTCACGCTTAGTACTACGCCGTCCCTTCCTCTGGACGGATCGGTGTGGGTTTCTGTAGCCGCAGGCTTCAGCCCGCGGAGTGAATGTACGGCACCTGCGACGCCACTCCGCAGGCTGAAGCCTGCGGCTACAGAAGCTAATGATAAATCGTGCTTTCTCGGCGTGAATCAAATCCGCGCGTCCTTGACCACCAGGTCGTTGATGCGCTGGGCAAACGCCACCGGGTCCTTGACCTTGGAGCCTTCGGCAATCACGGCCTGATCGTAGAGAAGCCGGGCGTAGACCTCGAGACGCGCATCCGTGCGGTCGCGCTGCACCAGGTCGCGCAGGGCCTGGATGGCCGGGTGGTCGGGGTTGATCTCCAGCGCGCGCTGGCTGGGAGGAAGCTCCTTGCCTCTGCCCATGCGCTGGAGAAGGCGTTCCATGTGGGCGCCCATGCCCCACTCATCGGCCACCAGGCAGACGGCGCTATCCTTGAGCCGGTTCGATAGCCGCGCTTCCTTCACCTCGGTGAGCTTTTCCTTCAGATAGTCGAGCAACGGCTGGAAGTCCTTCTTCTTGTCCTCGTCCATCGCGCTATCCAGGCTGCCCTTGTCCACCGCCTTGAGCTTCTTGCCCTTGTACTCGGTCAGGGACTGCACCACGAACTCGTCCACCGGGTCGGTCAGGAGCAGGACTTCAGTGCCCTGGGCCTTGAAGCTTTCCAGGTACGGCGAGTGCTCCAACATCTCGCGATTCTCGCCAATCAGGTAATAAATCTCCTTCTGCGTCTCCGGCATGGCCAGGAGATACTTGGCGAAGGTGGTGAACTGCCCGGACTCGGTGCGGGTCGACTCGTAAAGGAGCAGATCGGCGATCTTCTCCCGGTTGGACCAGTCCTGGTGAATTCCCTCTTTCAAGAAGACGCCCAGCTCTTGATAGAACGAGACATACGCGTCGTACTGGTCTCGTTTCATGTCCTCCAGGTTCTTCAGGACGTAGTTGACCAGGTTGCTCTTGATCTTGCTGAGCGGCGCGCTCTGTTGCAACAGTTCGCGCGACACGTTGAGCGGCAGGTCGGGCGAATCGACGACGCCCTTGACGAAGCGCAGGTAGAGCGGCAGCAGGGCTTCGCAATCGTCCATGATGAAGACGCGCTGAATGTACAGCTGCAGCCCCTTCCGGGTGTCGCCGCCAAAGAGCATCTCGAACGGCTTGTGGGCCGGCAGGTACAGCAGTGCCTTGAACTCGACGGCGCCTTCCACCGAAAAGTGAATGATCCGGGCCGGCTCGTCGCTGTCGTGGGACAGGTGCTTGTAGAACTCCGCATGCTCCTCCTTGGTGACTTCCGCCTTGGGCCGCAGCCAGATGGCCTTGCGCGAATTGAGGGTTTCCTCGACGGTCGTCTTGTTCTTGCTCTCGTCTTCCTTGTCCACGTCGATGACGATGGGATGCTCGACGAAGTCAGAATACTTCTTGACGATCTCGCGGATCTTCCAGCTTTTCAGGAACTCCAGGTCCTCGTCGTGCAGGTGAAGGACCACGTCCGTACCGCGGGTGGCTTTGTCGATATCCGTGACGGAGAACTCGCCCTTCCCATCCGATTCCCACTGCACGCCGGCGCTGGTTGGATCTCCCGCCAGGCGGGAACGCACCGTCACCCGGTCGGCCACCATGAATGCGGAGTAGAAGCCGACGCCGAACTGGCCGATGAGCGCGGGCCGCGTCTGCGCATCCGACTTCTTGAGAGCATCGAGAAACGCCCGCGTTCCGGAGCGGGCAATGGTGCCGAGGTTCTCGACGATGGTCGCCTTCGACATGCCGATCCCATCGTCCGAGATGGTCAGGGTCTTGTTCTGCTCGTCCGCGATGATCTTGATCTTCCATTCGGACCGGCCTTCGAGCAGTTCCGGCTTGGTGAGCGACTGGAAGCGCAGCGTATCGATGGCATCACTGGCGTTGCTGATGAGCTCCCGCAGGAAGATGTCCTTGTGGGAGTACAGCGAGTGAATGATGATGTCCAGGATCTGCTTCAGTTCGGTCTTGAATTGCAGTGTTTCCGCACTCATGCCACGACCCCATGTGAATCAAATGCCGCGGGAAAAAGAGATACGGCCACATTAGCAAGAGACGTGCCGACAGACCGCCTTTGCAGGCGGCGGGAATTAAAACATTGCGGCGTAAGCGATTGCGGCCATTCGGCAGATGACGCGCATCCGCATTTTTCAGCAACGCCTGCCAAACTGACGGGTGGGTTGGCATCGTCGGTGTGGCACGGACATTTCTGTCCGTGCCATTTCGCGGCTGCACGGACAGAAATGTCCGTGCCACTCGGACGATGCCCGCTTCCGCGCCTCTAAACAATGGCATTCCGTTGACCCGCGTTGGGTGCCACGGCAAAGCAGGAAGCCGGCGTTTGCTCCTTGCATCGGGGCTACGGCTTCCGCAGAATACAGCCGAACTTCCAGACGCTTCCAGGGTACTCGCCATGAATCCACTTCAGCGCCTTTGGCCGGTCCTGTTCCTCATCGCCGTGCCGCTTCTCGCTCAGGAGCCGGTTGCACTCAAGGGCCACACCGGCTGGGTCGCTGCCGTGGCGCTTGCGCCGGACGGCAAGACGGTCGCGTCGGCCAGTGCGGACAAAACGGTCAAGATCTGGGACACGGCCACCGGCAAGTTGCTGGCGACGATTCCCGCGCACGACGACTACGTCAGTGCCGTGGCGTTCTCGCGCGACGGCAAGACCCTGGCGACCGGCAGCTTCGACCACATCGCCAAGCTCTGGAACGTGGAGAAGCGGGAGCTCCTGCACACCCTCAAGGGCCACAAAGGCGCTGTCATGGCCGTGGCATTCGCGCCCGACGGGGAGACGCTGGCGACCGGCGGCCTCGACGCGACGATTCAGTTCTGGGGCGTGGCCAAGGGCGCGAACCAGGGCAGCATCGCCAAGCACAAGACGTGGGTGAACGCATTGACCTACTCGCAGGACGGCAAGCTCCTGGCATCCGGCAGCTCGGACGGCACCGTGAAGCTCTGGAACGCCAAGCGCGAAGAGACCGCCTCCTTCGACGTGGCCAAGCTCGGCGAGGTGCGTTCGGTGGCCCTCTCACCCGACGCCAAGACGGTGGCCGCCGGCGTGCGGTACGGCACCGTGAAGGTCTGGGACGTAGCGACCGGCAAGGACAAGACGCTGAAGGGCCACGTCAGCGACGTCTGGGGCGTCGCGTTCCTGCCCGATGGCAAGACGTTGGCCAGCGGCGACGGCGACTGGGACCAGCCCGGCGAGGTCAAGCTCTGGGACTTGGACACGGAAAAGGAAAAAGGCACCTTGAAGCATAGTGGCGAGGTGCTGTGCGTGGCCGTGTCGCGCGATGGCAAATGGCTGGCGGCGGGGAGCTGGGACAAGACGGTGAGGGTGTGGGAACTGGCGAAGGTGGTAGCGCCCAAGCAGTGACTCATCAAGCCATGACAGAAGCCGATTGGCTGGCCTCCACCGATCCTACGCCGATGCTGCGGTATCTGCGTGCCAAGGTCAGTGATCGAAAGCTCCGTCTCTTTGCTTGTGCTTGCTGTTACCGTGTTTGGCCGCTCATGATTGACGAATGTTGCCGCCATGCGGTGAAGATTGCGGAATGTTTCGCAGATGCTCAAGCCAGTTCGGCAGAACTAGCCCAGGCGAAGGAGGCCGCGAAGGCAGCAGTCACGGACCCGACGCGGTTCGCGTCCTTGAATGCTGCTCGGGCCAAAGGCATGTGGAGTGCCGCCCGACTTGCGGCTAGGGCTGGAGCCCGTGCAAGGTTTTTCGAGGCCATTCAATCTTCAAATGCAGTTCGCGCGCCAACCCTGCTTCCTGTTTTCAACGCCGAGTCTCGAAGCCAGACATTACTTCTCAGAGACATCATCGGCAACCCTTTCCAATCGGTCACTCTCAACTCTGATCACCGAACGAACGCTGCCGTTGGCCTGGCCGAGGCCATCTACGCCGATCGCGCCTTCGACCGCCTGCCGATCCTCGCCGACGCCCTGGAAGACGCCGGCTGTACTGATGCCGACATCCTGAACCATTGCCGGCAACCCGGCGAGCACGTTCGCGGGTGCTGGGTGGTCGATCTTCTTTTGGGGAGATCATGAAGCGGGCATCGGCGAGCGTCGCGGCGTCAGCCCGACGTGTTTTTAGCGAGCGTGCGGTGTGTTATGCACCGGGCATCAGTTCGGTAGGGCTGAGTGAGGATAGGGTGTGTTCCACGTCGGGCTGACGCCGCGACGCTCGCCTGTTCTGTCGATTCCCACTTACACAACCCCTGTGCCAATCGCCATCCCTCCTGGGCGCCGCGGCTCCGCGCGGTACGATCAGGCCGATTCGTTCCCACCTCGGAGGTCCCGCCATGCGTTCCCTCGCCAGCCGCGCCGTCCTTACGTTCCTGCTGCTTACCGGGCTCGTCGTCGCTGCCGAAACCGGGCCGCTCGAGCAAAAGCCGAATACGTGGCTCAAACGCAGTCCGGTCAAGGACGGCCCGCTGTCGCCCGGCATGGGGTACGAGACTTCGATGGGTTACGACCCGATCGCCAAGCGCGTGCTGCGCTGGGGCGGGCACAACCAGGGCGGCGGCGGGGAGCAGAATGCGGAGATGTGGGTCTTCGATCCGGTCAGCACGAAGTGGGTGCTGAAGGAGCCGAACCGCTTTCCGCCGGGCGTCTGCTGTGCGAATCAGAACCTCTTCGACCTGGAGCAGAATCGCTTCCTGCGCTTTCCATCATTCAGCGGCAGTCACGGCTGGCACTGGTTTCGCGAGAACTATCTGAACAACTCCTCGCTGTGGAATTACGACCTGGCGAAGAATACCTGGCGCGACATGCGGCCGATGCCGGCTCCGCATCCGGCCCCACTTCGCTGCGCCGCCTGGGACACGGATTGCCAGGTGGCCGTCGTCTTCGGCGGGGAAGGCGCGGGCTACGGTACGGTTGTCTACGACCCCTACACCAACTCCTGGACGGAGATGAAGCCGCCCGGCGGCCCCGCGTCGCGCAGCGCGGGCAACATGGCGTACGATCAGGCGCGGAAGCTGCACGTCGTCTTCGGCACCCAGTTCGGCGACGATCCGCACACGTGGGCCTACGACCTGCGCAAGAACGAATGGCGCGACCTGAAGCCCGAGAAGATGCCGCCGACCGATCGCAACGATGCCGTTCTCGCCTACGACAGCGCCAACCAGGTGATCGTCGCCTCGGTCCGTGCCATCGACAAGATGGACGGCAAGGAAGTTGTCGACGGTCACTACGAAACGTGGGCCTACGACGCCGGCAAGAACACCTGGACGCCGATGAAACCCGACCGCGAGCCGGACGGTTGGGGCAATCGCCGCCGCGTCATCATCTACTTGCCGGATCAAAACCTGTTCCTGATGGAGAACTACATCAACCCGTCCCAGCGCGTGAAGGGCGTCGATCGCGAGCAGCAGATGTGGACCTACCGCTACGCCGAGCCCAAGGCCGACAGCCGGCCCCCGGCGCCGACCGGCGTGCAGGTGACGACCACCGCAACCGGCGCGACCGTCTCCTGGCAGCCAAGCGCATCGCCCAAGGTCACCGGCTATGCAGTCCTGCGCGGTGAAGGCGCCAAGCCGTGGCTGGTCGATTACCGTCCCGTCGCCAAGCTGGATAAGGGACAGACGAACTTCACCGACAAGGACCTGAAGCCCGGCACGGCCTACTACTATTGCGTGCGAGCGCAAGCGGACGCTGAAGCAAGCGAAGACAGCCTGAAGGTCCGCACGCAGCCGCGCGTCATTGAGGATGCCGTCGTTTCCGTGCTGTCGCCGACAAACGTGCAGCTCTCCTGGACGGCCCCGCCAAACAAGGACATGGCGGGCTATCACGTCGAGCGAGCCGTGGTCGAAGTCTTCACCGAGGACCAGATCCTAAGGCTCAAAAAGGACACGGTGCCGCTGGCGGAACCGAGCGTCGGCGCCGTCAAGGCCGTCGGCAAGTTCCAGCGCATCACGAAGGAGCCGGTCAAGGAGACCAAATTTACCGATCCGTCGATCGACCTTACCAAGCCGCAGGCCGTGGAAGGTGAATCGATCTACAAGCACCGTTTCGGTGCGATGCAACTCGACGAGAAGGGCAAGGGCTATCGCTTCGCCGTGTATGCCTACCGCATCCGGGCCGTCAACGCGCTAGGAGTGGAGAGCGGCGCGTCGCCTTACTTCTTGACCATTCCGTCGGCGCCGGAGTGGGTCTTCTCCAAGGAAGAGGGCGAGACCTGCCAGTTGAAATGGGCCGCAAACCCGGAGCAGAAGCTGAAGGGCTATCGCGTCTACCGCATGGAGAGCCCGCGCGTGAACGGCCCCGGCCAGCCTGTGACGCGCGTGACCGACGAGCCTCTTACCGAAATGAAGTATAGCGATCCGAAAGCCGGCAGCGTGGCCCGCCGCTACTGGATCGTCGCAGTGGATGCGCTGGGACAAGAGGGCTTCCCGTCCGCGCCGACCTGGCACAACCGGGAGTATCGCAAATTCTACGTGCCGTTCGTGGGCGAATGGCACCAGTAGGGATTGGATGAATGACGAAGGACGAAGCCCGAATGACGAATCAAGTCCCAATACCGAAGCCCCAATGACCGGAGCGGCGTCTCGTCCTTTGGCCATTGGGGCTTCGGTATTGATTCGCCATTCGAGCTTCGTCCTTCATTCCTCAAGAGAGGATGAAGAAAAGCCGGACGAAAACTCATGGAGGCGGCGGCAGGATGCGCCGCTCCTCGTAGGGGCGTTCCCACAGCAAGCGGCTGGTCTGGAGATCGATGGCCTGGACGATGAGCACCTGCGTGCCGCCGAAGCCCATTGGCTTGCCTTCCATCTTCTCCACGCGGCCATAGGCCCGCGGCCCCTTCACCCAGGCGGATTGCCAGCCTTCGCGCTTGGCGGTTTCCTGGGCTTCCTTGGGCAGCATGTCGATCTTCGTGAGTACGATCATGGATGGCTTCGGCTCGCCCGGCAGCTCCTTGATCTTGCCGGACTTCAAATCGACGCGGAATTCGCCCGCCTTGTCCTTCATGGCCGCCTTGAGGATTTCTTCCGTCGGCCGGGCGCCGCCGTAGTACCGCGAGCTGGCCCGGTAGACCAGGAGCAGGCTGCCGTCCTCGAAGTGGCCGTGCGTGACGAAGCTCTTGCCCGCCACGTTGGGCACATCGCGTCCCTCGCCCGCAGTCACCCAGTCGGGCAGCGTCAGCATGTCGGACTCGGACACGAGCTTGCCCTTCGCCTCCGTGTCGAGCGTGACGACGCGGATCGCGTTGGCCTTATCCTTCACGCCGACCAGGCCAATCAGGCGTTTGTTGGCCGCGACCAGCGGCTTGTTGACGGCCTTGCTGTCCCAGAGTACGGTGCCCTTTTCGAGGTCCACGGCAACAATGCCGCCCTTCGGGCTGGTGAAGTAGCCCACCTTGCCGTCGGCATCAGTGACCCCGCCGGGCAAATCGACGGGTGTCTGAATGTCCGGACCGGCTGCGAGTCCGTGGGTCGCCAGCAGTAACAGCACGAGTCCACCCACAATGCGTCGCATGGTTCGTTTTCCTCCAAATTGCTCCAAACGCTTGCCCCCTGGCCCGCGCCACCCCTACGATGCAGGAGATGACGGACACGATACCGTGCGGCGGGGTGCCGGGCCATGACCAACGAGCAGGAGATTATCCTCGATCGGCTGATGGGCGTCGAGAAGATTGGTGTGCAGTGGCGGACTGGGCCACTGGGGGTCGCCGCCCTTGCGATCGGAAACCAGTGGCCGAGGAACGGAGCCTGCGTCTCGCGTGCGCTCGGCTATCCCGGCGTGCTTTGCTACGCGATCCACGGTGCCAGCGGTGTACTCAAGACGATCGACGACCGCCGCAGGCTAGCGATTTCGCTATTCGCGGCGGTCCCGCCACGGGCGAAAGTGAAACGCCTGCCGCGACGACGCTCCGCCGAAGTTGCCATCTGGGCGGCCCTTCGCGTTCACCCGCTGACGCATGAAGGGGAATGTCCCCTCGCCGTCTGGGCCTCTCGGCAGATGGAACAATCGCTGAAAAATGGAAACTGGCCGGGACAAGCCATGCCCCGCAATGTCCGATGTCCGGTCGACGTTCCTGCGCGGAAATGGACCAAGGAATGGGGGGATTCATCCGCTAGCCGAGCGATCATGGCCTTGCACGACGCCCTGATCGTCGGCGTTCGCGCTCCATCCGGCGAGCGCAACGTGGCGCATTCCCTCAAGCGTGTCGGTTTCAACTGCGGCCGCGTTGCCGCCCTGACCGACAGCGCGGAAGGCGGCGTCGAGTTCTGCATCGCCCTGGCGCGGGAACTGGAGCTTTGAAACACCCGATGTGGGGCCGGCTTCCAGCCGGCCAACTTGGCCGGCTGGAAGCCGGCCCCACGACGATCACTTCAGAATATCCGCCAACGCCTCGTCGATCGTCTTGAACTTGTACGCGAAGCCTAGCCCGAGCGGTTTCTTCGGGAACACGCGCTGCCCGGTGAGGATCACGTCCGAAACCTCTCCCAGCATCAGCTTGAGCGCAAATCCGGGCGTCGGCAGGACTGCCGGCCGGCCGAGCGCGCGGCCCAGGGCGTAGCCGAAGTCGCGATTCGTCACCGGCTGCGGTGCGGTGCCGTTGAGCGGTCCACTGGCGCTCGCATTCTCCAAAGGCAGCAGGAACAAGCCGACGAGGTCGTCGTGGTGGATCCACGACACCCACTGCTTGCCGGAGCCGGTCGGCCCGCCGACGCACATCTTGAAGGGTGTCAACAGCTTCGCCAGCGCGCCGCCTTCCTTGTCCAGCACCACGCCGACGCGGATGATCGCGACGCGAATCCCCTGTACCTCCGCGGCCTTGGCGGCCTGCTCCCACGCCACGCACAGCTGCGACAGGAAGTCGTTGCCGGGCGGAGCGTCCTCGTTCAGTTCCTCGTCTCCGTGCGGGCCGTAGAAGCCGATGGCGGAGGCATTGACCAGCACCTTGGGCTGGCCCGCATCGGTCATGGGCTTCTTTGCCAGCGCTTGCACGATGTGCTCCGTGCTCTTGATGCGGCTCTCGCGCAGCAGCGTCTTGAACGCTTCGTCCCAGCGCTTGGCGAAGACGTTCTCGCCGGCCAGGTGAATGATGGCATCGCAGGTGTTGATCTCGTCCATCCAGGCGCCGGCTTGCATCGGATCGCCTTCGACGACCGTGCAGCCGTCGCCGAACTTCTCGCGTGCCGATGCAGCGCTTCGAGTCAGCACGACGGGGTCGTGTTTCTTCTCCTGCAACCGCCGCACAAGGCGCCGGCCGACCAGGCCCGTTCCGCCAGTGACGAAGACTCGCATGATGCTGACTCCTGAAAGAGGATCCCGCCGTCGCCGCTCCATGGCAACCGTCGCGCCGCCGTAAGCGCAACTTCGCGCGATGGAACGAGAGACATTCGCTATCCATATTCTTATGCGGCGCTTGCACTTGAGACCACGACACGCCAGCGAGCCTCAATTTTGCATCGGCGAACGCGAATAAGAAAAGGATGGCACGGGTCGACCCAGGCCTCCATAATCTGCGCTGGCACTGGGGCCAGCGCGCTGCCCGTCTTCCGTGCCCGTCGCCCAACGCCTCTCCATCGGAGTTTCTTTATGAGTCCGCTCTTCGCCGTGGAACCGTTGGTCTGGACGGTCGGCATCTTGCTGGGTCTGCTGGCCTTTGCCGTGTTCCTCATCGAGATCGTGCTCGGTCTGCGTTACATCCCGAACAACCGGGTCGGCATCGTCGAGAAGCTGTGGTCCAAGACCGGCTCGGTGCCGGAAGGCCGCATCATCGCCCTGAACGGCGAGGCCGGCTACCAGGTGGACATCCTGCGCGGCGGCATGCACTTCCAGCTGTGGCGCTTTCAGTTCCGCATCCACAAAGTGCAACTGGTCACGATTCCGCAGGGAAAGATCGGCTACGTCTATGCCCGCGACGGCAAGTCACTGCATCCAAGCCAGACTTTGGCCCGCGTCGTCGATTCCAACAACTTTCAGGATGCCCGGGCGTTCCTGGCCGAGGGCGGCGACGCCGATGACCGCGGCGGCCAGCGCGGCCGGCAGCGCGCCATCCTGCGCGAAGGCGTTTACGCCATCAACCTTGCCCTGTTTGTCATCATCACCGAAAGCGCTGTCTACCGGCTTGGCCTGCAGGGGCAGCAAGAGCTCGAAACGCTCATGAGCTGGCAGAACGAGCTCAACGAGGTGAGCGGCTTCAGTCCCGTGATCGTCGGTGGTCCGGTCGAGGCACGCGATCCGCTCAATCCGGACAAGCAGCTTTCCGTGGACGGCATTGCCATCGTCACCGTTCACGACGGCCCGTCGCTGCCGCCGGGCGAGATCATCGCTCCTTCCGTCGGCAATGAACGGACCGATGCGAATTATCACAACAACTTCCAGGACCCGGAAGCATTCCTGCGAGCGGAAGGCTGTCGCGGCCGGCAGGCGGTGCCGTTGACCGATGGCACCTACTTCATCAATCGCTGGTTCGCGACGGTGGAGTTGACGCCCAAGACGGTGGTGCCGTTAGGCTACGTCGGCGTGGTCGTGAGCTACTATGGCCGTGCGGGCCGCGACGTGTCCGGCGTTGCCTTTCGTCACGGCGAGCGCGTCACCACGGGCGAACGCGGCGTCTGGGAGCAGGCGCTGGGGCCGGGCAAGTATGCCTTCAATACCTACGCCGGCGGCATCGTCCTGGTGCCGACGACCAACTTCGTCTTGCACTGGGTCACCGGCAAGTCCGAGTCGCACCGCTACGACGAAAGCCTGCGTTCCATCGACCTGGTGACCAAGGACGCCTACGAGCCGATGCTGCCGTTGTCGATGGTCGTGCATATCGACTATCAGCGGGCGCCAAGCGTCATCCAGCGCTTCGGCGACGTGAAAAAGCTCATCACCCAGACGCTCGACCCGATGCTGAGCGCGTACTTCCGCGACATCGCCCACAAGAAGACGATGCTGGAACTGCTCCAGCAACGCGATTCGATCCAGGCCGAGGCACGCGAGGAGCTGCGCCGCAAGTTCCGCGACTTCGACATCGAATGCGTGGACGTCCTGATCGGCAAGCCGGACACGGCCGAAAGTGGCGGCAAGATCGAGACGCTGCTCGAGCAACTCCGTATGCGGCAGCTGTCCATCGAGCAGATCGAGACCTACGAGCGCCAGCGAGCCGCCGCGGAAAAGCTGCAAACCCTGAACGAAGCCCAGGCCCAGGCAAACAAGCAGACCGAGCTGACCAACTCGCAGGTGCAGATCCGCATCGTCGAGAACCAGGGCCAGGCGGACCTGATGAAGATGAGCAAGCAGGCCGAGGCCGAGCTGGCGCGAGCCAAGCGGCAGGCCGAGCAGATCGTCGTCACCGCCCAGGCCGAGCTGGAACGCTCGCGGCGAACGGCCGAGCAGATGGTCGTAACAGCTCAAGCCGAAAGCCAGCAACGCACCCTGGCCGGCCGTGGCGAAAGCTCGCGGGCCATGCAGATCGGTCTGGCCGAGGCATCGGTGCTGCTGCGGAAGATTCAGTCGTTCGGCGATCCGCGGCTGTATGCCCTGGCGGTGGTGGCCGAGCACCTCTCGCACAGCAATCAGCCGCTGGTGCCGGAACGCGTCTTCGTGGCCGGCAGCAACGGCGAGAACGGCCATGCCAATACCGCAGGCCAGGGCATGCTCGGCATGCTGATCAATTTGCTGGTGGCGGAAAAGTCCGGCTTCCAGCCCGCCGATGCCAACGCGCTCGGCAGCCTGCAGGAGATCGCCGACCGGATGTCCAAGGAAGCAATGGAATCGATGCAGCAATCCTCCGTCGAAGGGCCGCCCTCCAAGGCGGTGCTGGAGGCGGCCCGGATCAAGTGACGGAGGTAGTCCACGATGCAGCGAACTCCCCTCTTCCTCGCGGCGGCGATCCTGCTGACTTGTATCTCAATTACGCAAGCCCAGCCGACGTTGCCCCTCGTGGATGAGGTGGAGTTCGCTCCGTTACGCGAGCAGTGCCTTCGCGTTTTGAAGGCGCTGGAGGCACGGAAAGCTCCGCTGCCGGCGGAGGTCGAAAAGGAGCTGCGCGACCTGCTGCGTGACGGAGGCAAGGACAAGGAAGCCGCGGAAAAGATTCAGAGGCTGCTCGATGCACGCTGTCTTTGTGGCGTGACGATCAATCCGGAGAGCCGCGTCAAGGCAACGCGCGGTCCGCTGACCGCCGAGTTGATCCGCGATCGCCCCACCTTGGTGCTCATCAAGGTCCACAACGATGCGGGCGTGACGGCTGGGCTGGCCATCGAAGGTCCGCAGATCCGCATCGACGGTAAACCGGCGGAGGGCCGCTGGCTCGATGCGACCGTCGCATCGGAAGCGCCGCTGAGCAAGCGATTGTCAGGCCAGAAGTTGGATTATGTCATTGTGCGCCTGACCGGCCACGAGGAAGGCAAGCGCGAGGCGACGCTGCGGTTTGACGTGGGGCAGGGGACGCAGGACCTGGGCTTTCGCGCGGAAGTGCCGATCCTTTTCACGGTGCGCAACAAGTAACGCCCGCAAACGAACCGTTGGCGAGCCGGGAGCGCGAGCGGCCGGAGTTCTTCAAGCTTAGGTACCCATGAAGAACTCCGGTCGCGCGCGCTCCCGGCGCGCCCAGTTCGCGAAGGCGGGTTAGTAATTGAACGCC